>JASGGS010000220.1:0-6768 GCA_047602685.1 Sphingobium sp. | reverse complement strand
TCCGGCACCTTGGAGCAGCCGACGCCCTGGTCGATCCAGCGCACGACATAGCCCAATATGCCCTGCGCGTTGTTCTCCAGCTCCTCCGCGACCTCCGCGGGCTGCCAGTTGTGGCCGGGCGCGACCGGAATGGCGAGCAGCGCGGAAAGCGGCGCCACCGGCTCCGCCGCGCGCTCCGCCTGGCGGGCGAAGACGTCGACGCGGTGATAATGGGTCGCGTGCAGGGTCGCGGCGGTCGGCGAGGGAACCCAGGCCGTGCTCGCCCCCGATTTCGGATGGCCGATCTTCTGCGCCAGCATGTCCGCCATGCGGTCGGGCGCCGCCCACATGCCCTTGCCGATCTGCGCCTTGCCGGAAAAGCCGCAGGCAAGGCCGATCTGGACGTTGCGGTCCTCATAGCTGGTGAGCCAGCCGCTCGTCTTCATCTCGCCCTTGCGGATCATCGGACCGGCCTGCATCGACGTGTGCATCTCGTCGCCCGTGCGGTCGAGGAAGCCGGTGTTGATGAAGAAGATGCGGTCCTTCACCGCGAAGATGGTGGCGGCGAGATTGGCGGACGTGCGCCGCTCCTCGTCCATCACCCCGATTTTCAGCGTGTGGCGGGCAAGGCCCAGCAGGTCCTCCACCGCGTCGAACAGCGCGTTGGTGAAGGCGGCTTCCTCCGGCCCGTGCATCTTGGGCTTGACGATATAGACGGCGCCCTCGCGGCTGTTGCGGAACCGGCCGAGGCCCTTCAGGTCATGCAGCGCGATCAGGCTGGTGACGATGCCGTCCAATATCCCCTCCGGCGCCTCGCCCCCGTCGGGCAGCAGGATGGCGGGCGTCGTCATCAGATGGCCGACATTGCGGACGAGGAGCAGGCTGCGCCCCGGCAGGCCGATCGCGCCGCCATCGGGCGCGGCATAGGCGCGGTCGCCGTTCATCCGGCGGGTGATCGTGCCGTCCCCCTTGGCGAAGGTCGCCTCCAGGTCGCCGCGCATCAGGCCCAGCCAGTTGGCATAGGCCGCCACCTTGTCCTCCGCATCGACCGCCGCGACGCTATCCTCCAGGTCGCATATGGCGGTGAGCGCGGATTCGAGGATGACGTCGGCAATCCCCGCCGGATCGTCCTTGCCGATGGGATGACCCCTGTCGAACACAATCTCGATATGCAGGCCGTTATGGCGGTAGAGCCGTCCCTTTTCCGACGTGCCGGCGAACTGCGACGGGTCCTTCAGTTCGATCGCGTCCGGATCGGTCAGCCCCGCCCAGCCGCCGACGGCCAGCGGAACCGCCTCGTCCAGGAAGGCCTTGGCCCAGCCGATGACCTCCGCGCCGCGCGCCGGGTCGTAGCCCCTGGCCGCGGCGGGTTCGGCCAGCGCGTCCGTGCCGTAGAGCGCGTCGTAGAGGCTGCCCCAGCGCGCATTGGCGGCGTTGAGGAGGAAGCGGCCGTTCAGGATCGGCACGACAAGCTGCGGCCCGGCCATGGTCGCGATCTCCGCGTCCAGCGCGCCCGGCGCGATGGCGAAGGGGGCCGGTTCCGGGACGAGATAGCCGATTTCCCGCAGGAACGCCTCATAGTCCGCCCCGTCGATCGCCTGACCCCGGCGCGCCCCGTGCCACTCGTCGATCCGCGCCTGCAACGCGTCCCGCTTTTCGAGCAGCGCGCGATTCTCCGGCGCGAAGCGGGCGAAGATCGCCGCCGCGCCCGTCCAGAAGGCATCGGCCGCCACGCCCGTGCCCGGCAGCGCCCGTTCCTCGATGAAGGCCGCGAGGCCCGCATCCACCTTCAGCCCCGCCCGGTCGATCCGGCCCATCGCGACAATCCCTCTCATATCCCGTGAAGGCGCGAAGGATAGACCAGCCGCCATCTGTTCGGTAGAGAACAAAAACTAAAATCAGTTTTTCCCCTGGAGAAAAGATGGAGCCGGATCTCGCCTTGTTCGCCAGGGTGGTGGAGGCGGGCAGCATGAGCGCGGCGGCGCGCGGCCTGGGCCTGTCCGCCGCCATGGTGTCGAAGCGGATCGCGCGGCTGGAGGCGCGGCTGGGCGCGCGCCTGCTCGACCGCACCACGCGCAGGCTGGAGCCGACCGCGCGCGGCCGCCGCTTCTACGAGGATGTGGTGGCGATCATGGCCAGCCTGGCGGCGGCGGAGGCGCGCGTCGCCCATCGCAGCGCCATGCCCTCCGGCCCGCTGCGCGTGACGGCCCCCACCTCCTTCGGGCGCATGCACCTCGCCCCGTGCCTGAAGCCCTTTCTGGACCGCTATCCGGAGGTGGAGCTGACGCTGGACCTGTCGGACGGCTATAACGACCTGGCCCGCGACAATTTCGACCTCGCCATCCGCATCACCTCCGCCATGGCGCCGGGGCTGGTCGCGCACCGGCTGGCGGACAACCGGCGCATGCTGTGCGCCGCGCCCGCCTATCTCGCCGCCCATGGCGTGCCGGACGCGCCCGCGCGGCTCCACGAGCACCGGCTGCTGGCGGCGGAGGGGCAGATGCCGTGGCGGCTGATCGGGCCGGACGGCCTGTTCAGCATCGACGGAACCAGCCATGTGCGCACCAATTCGAGCGAGGTGGTGCGCGAACTGGCGCTGGCGGGCGTCGGCATCGCGCTGCGCTCCCTCTGGGACGTGAGCGGGGAGCTGGCCTCCGGCGCGCTGGTGCGCATCCTGCCGGACATTGGCGGGTCGGAGGATGCGGGCATATTCGCCGTCCACCCGCGCAGCGCCGCCTCGCCGGGCGTGACCGCCCTCCTCGCCTGGCTGCGCGGCCTCTGGACGCCGAGCGCGCCCTGGGAAGCGACGCCGGGCCTGTAGGGTCTGGTTCGGATGGCATAAGCCCGGCCCGCCCCGGCAGGGACGGATATTCGGAAAACGCATAGGATTGCGCTCGTCCCCATGCCATTTCGTCATATGGACCCTGAAACATGTTCAGGATGACGGTTTCCCGTTCATGCCCGTCCCATCATCTGGGACCCTGCGGCCCCCTCCCCTACCATCCATGGCGTTTCCCCGGAGAAACGGCGCCGCCCTTCACCCGATTGAACGAAAAATCCACCCGCCCTTCCCCTGTTGAACAATTTGCGCTATAAATCGGCTCAAATTGGTTCAACATCGCCAGCGGAGCGGCATATGGATTCAGTCATCAGCCAGATCGGGGATCTCGCCGATGCGGGCGAGCGCATGATCGAGCGCCTGCGCCGCAAGGCCTTCCTGCCGGAAAGCCGCAAGGGCCTCAATGTCCGTTTCGGCATCGCCGAGGTGGCGCAGCTTCTCGGCTGCTCCACCAACCGCATCCGCATGGCGGAGGAGGACGGGCGCCTGCCCGCCGCCCCGCCGACCGAAAATGGCCGCCGCCCCGGCTATACGGTGGAGGAATTGCTGAACATGCGCCGCGTGCTGGGCGCCAGCCCGGAACGCGCGCCGCTCGACATGCCCGCCCTCATCGCGGTGCAGAATTTCAAGGGCGGCGTGGGCAAGTCCACCGTCACCACCCACCTCGCCCATTATCTGGCGGTGCAGGGCTATCGCGTGCTCGTGGTGGATTGCGACAGCCAGGCGACCACCACCACGCTATTCGGCTTCAACCCGCATTTCAACATCCAGCGGGAGGAGACGCTCTACCCCTATCTCTCCATCGACCCGACGCAGACGGACCTGCTCTATGCGGTCAAGCGCACGCCCTGGCCCAATGTCGACCTCATCCCCTCCAATCTCGAACTGTTCGACGTGGAATATGAGCTGGCGGCGGCGGGCAGCGACGGGGGGTCGATCCTCGCCGCGCGGTTCCGCAAGCTGAAACAGGGGTTGAACGACCTGGCCCGCGACTATGACGTGGTGCTGCTCGACCCGCCGCCCGCGCTGGGCACGATCAGCCTCGCCGTCATGCAGGCGGCCAATGCCCTGCTCGTGCCGCTGGCCGCGACGACGCCCGATTTCTGCTCCACCGTGCAGTTCCTCTCCATGATGGATCAGGTGATCGCGCAGTTGCAGGAGGCGGGGATCGACGTCGATTACAGCTTCGTGCGCCTCATCTGCTCGAAATTCGACGCGAACGATCCCAGCCATGCCATGGTGCGCACGATCATGGAACAGAGCTTCGGCCCCGCGCTCCTGCCCGTGCCGATCCTCGACAGCGCGGAGATCAGCCATGCGGCGCTGCGCATGATGTCCATCTACGAGCTGGAGCGCCCCATCGGCACGCCGCGCACGCACAAGCGCTGCCGCGCCAATCTGGACGAGGCGCTGGGCCAGGTGGAGGCGTTGGTGCGGCAGGGCTGGGGACGGGTGACCCCCGCGCGGGAGGAGGATATCGTCAATGCGGCCTGATATTTCCCCTCTTGCCTACAGCCATATGTTCATGATTTGTTCACCTCCCCTCCGGGAGATTCGCCATGGCGCGTAAACAGTCCGACTATCTTGCATCGCTCCTGTCCGACGAGGAAGAGGAGACCGCTCCGGCCGAGGCGGTGGGGGCGGCGTCCCCCGCCCCTCCTCCGTCGGCGCCCCGCGCGGAGCGGGCGCGCGGTACCACCCTGCTCGGCCGCGAATCGGCGCTGGCGCGCGTGGCCAGCGGCGAGGTGCGGCAGGTCACGCAATTGCTGCTCGACCCCACGCGGGTGCGCATCTGGCCCGGCAATGCCCGGCACTATGGGCATCTCAACGAGGAGAATTGCCGGGAGCTGATCGACTCCCTCATCGCGGAGGGCGGGCAGAAAGTGCCCGCCGTCGTGCGCCGGGTGGAAGGCGACCCCGCCCATGATTATGAGGTGATCGCGGGCACGCGGCGCCACTGGTCGGTGAGCTGGCTGCGCGCCAACAGCTATCCCGACATGATGTTCGTGGGGCAGGTGGCGAACCTGGACGACGAGGCGGCCTTCCGCCTCGCCGACCTGGAGAACCGCGCCCGCAAGGACGTGTCCGACCTGGAGCGCGCCCGCAATTATGCGGCGGCGCTCAAGGCCCATTATGGCAATCACCTGACCCGCATGGCGGAACGGCTGAAATTGTCCAAGGGCTGGCTCAGCAAGATGATAAAGGTGGCGGGGATTCCCGACGCCATCCTCGCCGCCTTCCCCTCCCCGTCCGACGTGCAGTTGAAGCCCGCCTATGCGCTGGCCCAGCTTCTGGACGATGCCACCTCCGCCCGCGCCGTCGCGGGCGCGGCGCTGCGGCTGGAGGAAAAGCAGCTTGCCCTGCGCGATCAGGGCCTCCCCCCCCTCCCCGCCCCGGACGTGCTGAGGCAGCTTCTCGACGCCCCCCGCGCCCATGAGGAGAAGCCGGAGCCTTACAGCCATGCCAGCCGCCATGGCCGGACGATGCTCAGCATCCAGTCGGCCAACCGGCAGGGCGTGACGCTGCGCCTCCATGCGGGGTCCGGCGCCAGCGAGGAGGAGATGATCGACGCGGTGCGCCGTGCCCTCGCCCATCTGGAAAAGACCGGAAAGGGCCTTCGCAGGTGAGCCACCGCGCGGGCGGCAGGATGCAGCCCGCGCGGCCGCCCTCCCCGTTTCCCCGGGGAAACGGCCCGCCCTGCCATGGGGCGGCGCCCCGGCACCGGCGATCCTCCAGCCTCGTCCACGGTCCTCCGCCCCTCGCCCGCGTCCGTCCGTTTCCCTGGGGAAACGGGCAATGGCGCCGTACGGGGAGCGGCCATGGCGCCGCGACGGGGCGCCCGTCGCCCGGCCGCGCGGATGGCCGCCGCCCTCTCCTCCCCTCTCCCGGCCTGCACGCCCGCGCTTGGGAACCGGCTATCCGACCGCCCTCCTCCCGCCGGTCCGGCCCGCGCCGCTACAGCCCCCACGCGGCGCGGCCGTCCGGCAGGGAAGCCTGTGACCTTATCCAACTGACGGCCCGCCCATGACCCGATCTTCCAAAGCCGCGATCAACGACCAGTTCGAGCTGTTCCTCCCCTATGTCGCAGACCTCGCGCTGCGCGACCAGCGCGAGATGATGGAGCGTCCCTTCTTCTCCCTCGCCAAGTCCAAGCGGGTGAAGCCGATCGACTATACCTCCCCCGACGGCAAGACCTGGGTCCATGTCTCGGCCAATCCCGATTACGGCATGGCGACCATCTGGGACGCGGACATCCTGATCTATTGCGCGTCGGTCCTGGCCGACATGGCGCGGCGCGGCCTCAACGACATTCCGCGCAAGCTGCACCTGATGCCCTATGACCTGCTGCGCGCCATCCACCGCCCCACCACGGGCCGCGCCTATGAGCTGCTGGGCCAGTCGCTCGACCGCCTCGTCTCCACCACCATCAAGACCAATATCCGCGCGGAGAACCGGCGCGAGGCGACGTTCAGCTGGCTCGACGGCTGGACCCAGCTTGTCGACGAGAAGACGGAGCGGTCGCGCGGCATGACCATCGAACTCAGCAACTGGTTCTATGAGGGCGTGCTGATGCAGGGCGGCGTGCTCAGCATCGACCGCGCCTATTTCGACCTGACCGGCGGGCGGGAGCGCTGGCTGTACAAGGTCGCGCGCAAGCATGCGGGCGGGGCGGGGGAGGGGGGCTTCGCCATCTCCATGCCGACCCTCTACGAGAAGTCGGGGGCGGAGGGGGCCTATCGCCGCTTCAAGTTCGAAATCCTCAAGATCGCGGAGCGGGACCCGCTGCCCGGCTACAGGCTGGTCATCGAGCAGGGGGAGGGCAAGCGCGAGCCGTCGCTGCGCATGATCCGCAGGCGGGAAGGGGAGGGGAGCCTGCTCCTCCCGCCCAGGGCCCGCCCGTCGAGGACGCCCCCGCCCGCCCCGCCGCACGCCCCGGCCCCCGTCCCCGC
>JASGGS010000219.1:0-6788 GCA_047602685.1 Sphingobium sp. | reverse complement strand
TCGTGGACTCTCTCACCCACGAGGCAGGGATGATCTGCCTACCGTTCCACCGGCCGTCATCAAGAAAGAGCTGGCCGAAGCGGGCCGCGTCTCTGGTGCTGAGGTTGAACGGATAAGCCGGGTGCTCCGACTGAAGTTCGGCAATATACCTGCCATCACACGCCGAAAAATCCTCCATGCCGATCGGCGCGGCGTTGCGTCACGCGAAGCTCTGGAGAATGTCCTCGCCGAATTTTCCCGGACGGCCTTGAGCAGTTGCAGCCCGTCCATCTTCGGCATGTTGAAATCCGAGATGACCAGATGGTGCGGTTCGCGGATAAGCACATCCGGCGCCTCTTCGCCATCCTTTGCGACGTTGATGTGCCGGAAGCCAAGTTTCTGCAATGCCTCGGTAAGGAGGAGACGGCTGGTGACCTGATCGTCGACGATCATCACCTTTATTCTTTCGGCGATACCCATAGCTGTGCTTTCGACGGATGGTTGATGACGGGATGCAAAAGCCGTAGCGACGAGTCGCTACGGCCAGAGAACATCGGCTCATCATGGACCGACGTAAAGCGGAATATCACTAACGATCTGCTGCGTGGTGTGCACGGCAACAGACATGCCGCTTCGAAGTATCGGGATTTCTTTAAATCTGGCTGAAGCCGATCACTAAAAATTGTGCTGCATTGCAAAATACGTGAGTGAAAACAGCCACGATCCAGTTTGGGGTGCGACAGATAGCTTGCCACCCTGGAATGAGTTCAGGGCGCGTCAGGACCGAACGCATGAAGCGTATCCGGTTTGATGTGGCGGTGCGTGGCATTGTTCGACATGAGGTCGAATATCGGCCGGCAGGTTGTGGCAGGATCATGAGGTGTCCGTACAAATAGCGCAAATGCCGTCGCGGCGATCCAGCGGGATATCCTGAACGGCTACACTTTCTAGCCCCCCATGAGCTCGACCTCTCTCCAGAGAGCCTCGCCGCCGAGCCCCAGGCCGAGAAGGACGGAGAGCAGGACGCGCGCCTTCTGGCCGCTGAGGTCTCCGGCGAAGATCACCCCGCCCTCGGCAAACGTCTTGCCGCCGCCATTGCTATGGACGGGCTTGACGCGGCCACGCTGGCAACGGCTGGTCATCACCACGGGTACGCCGCTGCGTACGATGTCGGTCGCGGCCGCGGTGATGGCGGGCGGCGCGTTGCCGCGCCCGAATCCTTCCAGGACGAGGATCCTCGCCCCGTCCGCGGCGGCAAAGCGCACGATCCGATCCCCGGCGCCCATTGCGAGCTTGACCAGTTCGATATCGGTCACCACCTGCTCGCAGGGATAGGTCTTGCGCAGGACGTACCGGCGGCGGACGACGATACGGTCGCCATCGAGGTCGCCCAGCTTCCCGTGCTCTGCCGAAAGGAAGGTGTCCGTCCGCGAGGTGTGCGATTTGGTGACGTCCCGAGCAGCATGGAATTCGTGATCGAAGCAGATCATGGTTCCAAGGCCGAAGGCCGCCTCAGACGCGGCGAGGCGGATCGAATCGCGGATGTTCTGCGGCCCGTCGGGATTGGGGTCGTCCGCCGCATGCTGCGCGCCGGTAAAGACGACCGGCTTTTCGGAGGCGACGACGAGATCGGCCAGGAAAGCGCTCTCCTATCGTATCGGTGCCGTGGGTGACGACAACGCCGTCGAAATCCTCCCAGAGCCGGCCGGAAATGTGCCGCGCCAGCGAGAAGCTGAGGGCGAGGTCCATCGCATAGCTGCCGACCTTGCAGAACTCGTCGACGATGATGTCGATATCCTCCAGCCCCTCGCCGAGCATGGCTCGCAACGCGGCGCCGTCGAGGCTCGCCGTCACATGCCCGCTGTCCGGCTCCTTCCTGGACGCAATGGTTTCCCCCGTCGTGATCAGGCAGACTCTTCGCATTCGCAGACCTCGTAAAATTCTATGCAACTGATGGAGTTTTCAGGGCGCTGCCTGGGGCGACGCGTGGGTTTCGGGCGGGGCGGCGATAGCGCGCGCCGGGAAGGTGGCGCGAGGAATCGTAGGCCACGAGGAAGGGAGTGAGCCTGCGCGAGCCGACGGGATCGCCGCTCATCCGGGCAAGGATCATCTCGACCGCAGTTCGGCCCATGACGTCGATGGGCACGCGCACGCTGGAGAGCGGCACGACGAGATCGTCGGCGATCGAGATGTCGTTGTAGCCGGCGATCGCGACATCCTTGCCGACCTCCAGCTCCTCCTCGCGAATCACGCCCATGACGCCGATCACCCAATAATCGTCCACGGCGAAGATCGCGGTCGGTCGCCGTCGCCTCGCCAACAGCACCCTTCGCAGCGCAGGCCCGGCAGCCGCATCGAAGCCGGCATTGATGACCATGCTTTCCGGCAGGACCACGCCGTTCTTGGCCAGTGCACCGAGAAAACCCCTGGCACGCACCGTAGGGTCCCCTTCAAAGGAAGCGCTTCGCTGTCCACTGATCCTGTCCGTCCGGACAAGTGCGCCGAAGGTTACAAGCTGTTCGAGCGAATGCTCAAGGCCAGCGGCCTGCCCTCACCCACGATCGCCGACTACATATCCGGGCACGAACAGATGATGCTGCTGGCGGCGGCCGGTTATGGTGTGGGGTTCGGGCTAAGTGATGCAGCCAAGCCGGCCGGCTGATCGGAATATATGATGATTGCCGCAACCGGATCAGCCTTCCCCGCGTCGTCACTGGGGTTCCGCAGTGACGACGCGGGCAACTGCCGCAAAGACAAGGCGCGGAAGCTGATCCAATTAATTGATGGGCTCATGACGATGGGTGTGGTAGTTTGATCCTGCACTGACCTTCCGGCGGGTATGAACACCGGAGACCGGCGCAGCAGACGGTCGTGCCTGCGGGCATATCTCTGCTGTAAGGCCGTAGCCAACCGGCCATTCCCAGACGCGCCCCGGCTCCCTCGCGCGTGTCGTCCCTGCCAACAGGGTGGAGCCTGATCCTGTCGCAGCCGCTATCGGCCGCATCTTCCCAGAACCCTGCTGCAAAAGCAGGTTTTTCGCCGCGCATCTTATCGGCGCTGCGGCAACCGTCATCGTTGGCTCCCGCCGGACCGCGGCAGCGATCTTCCCCCTGCTTATCTGCAACAGCGTTCTCTCACCGCTGCGTCGTCTCCACCAGCTTCGAGCCTGCTGCGGCAATTCTCGCCGCTGCCCTTTGGCGTGTCGTCCTGCGGCAGCCGTCATCGTCCATCCACGTCTCACAGGAGATTCTCCAATGCACCAGAACGGCATCTTCTCGCGCCCCTCGTCATGCTGCGGCAGCACACCAACCCGGCATCCGCCGTGACGTGCGGCTTTTTCCAACCCTTGCGTCTCGATTATCCCAGCGCGGCCTTGTCCCCGCGCCCCTTCCGCCTGGCCTTCCCACAGGAAGGAGGACGGACGCCTCATTCGAGGCAACAGGTGATCGAGCGCACCCGGCCCCTCGGCCCTTCGGGGCATCCCGCTTCATGCGGCGATGGCATGAACACTGACCCAACGCACCCGCTCGGAAACTGAAGAGAGAACACCGCAGATCCCCGCCCGCCGGGATTCGATGACGATTTCATTCGGAGGATGAAGCATGGACGATTTGACCTATGAGCTGAAGCAGCTCTGCCGCCGCAACAAGGATGGCGCAGCCATGACCCAGGCGCAGCGGATGGGATCGCTGGCGGCCATCGCCCGGCAGTTGAAGCAGACCGGGTTTCGCAACATGCGCGCCTCGTCGCTGAAGGGAAAGCACGTCGATGCGCTGCTGGAGCGCTGGCAGGCTGAGAACCTGTCGACTGGTACGATCAAGAACCGCATGTCGCATCTGCGCTGGTGGGCGGAGAAGGTCGGCAAGGCAGGCGTCATTCCCACCGACAACGCCGGGCTCGGCATTGCGCAGCGCCAGTTCGTCACCAATGCGAGCAAGGCGATCGACCTCAGCGACCGTCTGGAGCGTGTCACCGATCAGCATGTCCGCATGAGCCTTCGCTTGCAGCAGGCGTTCGGCCTGCGCCGGGAGGAAGCGATCAAGTTTCAGCCGGCCTATGCCGACAGGGGCGATCATATCGCGCTGAAGGGTTCCTGGACCAAAGGTGGGCGAGAACGGACGGTTCCGATTACCACGGCCGGGCAGCGCGCCGTTCTCGCTGAGGCCCATGCCCTTGCCGGCTCCGGCTCGCTGATCCCGGCGCACAGGAGCTATATCCGGCAGCGCCATGTCTATGATGGTCAGTGCAAGGCCGCCGGTCTCAGCAACATGCATGGGCTGCGCCATGCCTATGCGCAATCCCGCTACGAGGCGCTGACCGGCTGGAAAGCGCCGGCCGCCGGTGGTCCCGGCAAAAATGCGCTGACGCCGGAGCAGCGCCTCGTTGATGCCAATGCCCGCCAGCAGATCAGCAGGGAGCTGGGCCACGAGCGCATCCAGATCACCGCTGTCTATCTCGGACGATGACACATCCGCCATGCACGAAACCCGTGCAGCGATCCCGTGCACGGAGCCGGTGAAGCTGCCCGGCCGCCACCAAGATTGCACCCACACTGATTCGCCTCGTCGGCGTCCGACGCGCAAAAATCCGATTTGCGAAGCAGGCGGGTTCGCCTCCGCACAAGCCGCCCTGGCCCTGACCATATCGCTCTGGAAGGCGCTGGATTCGGCACGTTCCATCGCGTTTCATGATGAAGGCAGGACGGCGGTTTGCTATGATAATTGGGTACTGTCCTTCGGGCGGATTTCTTGAGACCGGCGCAGCAGACGGTCGTGCCCGCAGGTGCATATCCTGCCGCAAGGCCGTATCCAGCCGGCCATTCCGGACGCGCTCCGCTCCCCTCGAGCGTGTCGCCCTGCCAGCAGGGTGGAGCCATATTTGTCCCAGCCGGGCCTCCGTCAAACCGGATGCCGGCATCTTGTTCATAGCCCCCGGCATCCGCCTCGGGGCATCGTTCTTCCATCGGCTTCCGGTCTTCGCCGTAGCGCCGCCGCCTGGCGTCGTACCTGCGGCAACGCGGGCGCGCCCACGGCGCGGCGGCGGCATCGCCATTCTCTTCCCAGCGGCAGCGGTCATCACGCCGCCCGCACCCTGTTCATCGGTTTGGAAAAGCTCGCCCGCGCCATGCGGGACGCAAGTTCGCTGAAACAGCGGTGAGCGTATGGAAAACCTCTCCTCGTGCCGACGAGGGGAGGTTTCGGGTCAGTCGATAACGCAGGCTTTCGGGAGGCTCGACGCCACTTCCGAAACAGCCGGCGTTCACGAGCCTGCAAGAGCTGCCTCTTGCGGGACGGGCGAAGCCTTGTCTCGACCAGACCTCGCCCGCTGCCCGGCCGCGCCCACCCTAACGGGAAGGGTGGAACCCCATGTTCGAACAGATCGGGACGGTGCTCGGAAGAGTGCTGGACGGGCAACGCTCGCGCGTGCCCGTCAGAGGAAATAGTTACCAGCGCAGCTATTGTGAAGCCACGCTCTGGAGAAAGACGAACTGGCAGGAGGTCCAGCGCATCCTGCTTGCGGCCAAGCACTACGAGCGGATCGAGCGGCGGCCGGGCCGGCGCAACGGGCCGCTCGGCCCGGTGGCGATCGAGGTGCTGGAATATCTCGTCAACCTGGTCGACTACAAAACCGGCCGGCTGGAGCCTTCGATCGACACGATGATGCGCCGGCTAAAGAGGTCGCGCGACGCCATCGTGCGGGCGCTTGCGAACCTACGTCGGCATGGCTTCCTCGCCTGGATCAGACGCTACGAGCCGACGGGCAACAAGGGACACGGCCCGCAGGTCCGGCAGGTGAGCAATGCTTATCGTCTGCTCCTCCCGGAGCGCGCCAGACGGCATCTTGAGCACTTCGGCGTCTCTTCGCCAATTCCCGAAGACTGCGAGCACATCCGCGAGGTTCGCACGGCCGAGCTGGAGCGGTACCGGAAATCGCTCCCATGCGAAGAACGGGCTTCATTTGGGGTTGAGGATGATCGTTTGGCACGAGTCCTTGCACGGCTTGGAAGAAATATAAAGCGCGAGTCCGTCAGGAGGGCAGAATCCCGGACTGAATCTATTAAACCCGCGCCGGAAT
The DNA here is from genome assembly GCA_047602685.1 of Sphingobium sp. Lineage (GTDB taxonomy): Bacteria > Pseudomonadota > Alphaproteobacteria > Sphingomonadales > Sphingomonadaceae > Sphingobium. The sequence goes on along the minus strand of JASGGS010000219.1, from coordinate 734 downwards.
AGACAAGTTGCACCACGTCGGTCTCCGGCCGAGCCGCAAAGCGGCTCCGGATCGTGTAGAGGCCGGCTGCTACCGCTTCCATTCCGTTTGGAACCGCAGAGTTCGCGCCTGTGGCAGCCGGCACATGCGCTGCCAAGCGCTGGACGCTACCGCATTCCTTGACGCAATGACAATGTTTGCCATTCTTCGTCATGATTGCTAGGATGCGTCATGGAGGCTGATATGGCGACAATGAATGTTTCCCTTCCCGATCCGATGAAGGAATGGGTTGAGGCGCAGGCTAGGACGGGCCGCTATTCCAATGCCAGCGATTACGTTCGCGATCTTATCCGCAGGGACCAGGAGCGCAGCGGCAAGATCGCCGCGATGCAGCGCTTTGTCGATGAAGGTCTGGCGAGCGGGACAAGCGATCGCCGCATGGATGAAATCCTTGCCGATGCCCGCACGCGAGCCGAAAAGGAAAGTGCGAGCTGGTGACATATCGGCTCTCCCGTGAAGCCGATGAAGACATCGTACGCATTTATGTCGAGGGTGCACGCCTGTTCGGATGCGCGCAGGCTGAATCCTATCATCAGGAACTCAAATCACTTTTCGAGCTTTTGGCCGCCAACCCGCGCATGGCCCGAGAGCGAAGCGAAATCGTACCTCCGGTGCGCATTCATCCGTACAAGGCGCATCTCATCGTTTATGTGGTTGATGCAAGTGATGACATTCTGATTATCCGCATCCGTCAC
>JASGGS010000218.1:0-6866 GCA_047602685.1 Sphingobium sp. | reverse complement strand
ACCGGCCGGCCCGGCGCATGTTCGGCGAGGCCGGCTTCGAGCAGGTCGATCGCCGCCGCCGAATCAATCAGGCAATAAAAGTCGAAATCGGGATCGCGCCGCAGCTCGGCCGCGACATAGGCGATATTCTGCCGGCCGATCAGCTGGTTGGCGAAGAAGATCCGGCCGATCCCGCATTTGCGGTAGACGCGCAGATGCCCGACCGTCGCCGCAGTCAGCCCCCAGGCGCCGTCCTCCAGCTGCATCCGGAACAGCTCCGGGCTCATCGTCGTCTTGCCGTGCGGGGCGATCTTCACCCCCGACAGTCGGGTAAACTCCCGCATCCACGCGCTGTTGTGGCGCAGCGCGCTTTCGCGGAGGACCGCGGCCGGCAAGGCCAGGTCTTCGCGCAGGATGTTCCAGCCTTGCCCGGCGATCGCATCGAGCGCGATCGTCTCGCAATCGGCCGGCAGCCCCTTGTTGCGCCAGTCGAGCGGCATTGAGGCAAAATCTTGGTTCATGTGCAAAGCCCCACCCGGCCCGCCGGAACGGGCCCTTTCTTCATTCTGCGATCATGGTCGAAAAGCTCATCCGGCCGCACATCGTCGTGGCGCCGCGTCATGCCACTTTTCGACCTCGATGGGATCGAGCGCGGATTTGAGATCTTCTTCCCTTGCGGAACAGATCGACAGAATGCGACAGTTCCTATCGTCAAGCGAGACATAGGCATGGCCTGTCGAACAATCGAAATAAACCGAGCCGCCGATGTCGAGCCGCGCAAAGATCGCAGTGGAAGCTCAGGCCCCCTTCGAGAAGGATCGGATATCCCTTACCCGGATGGTGCATCAGTTCGCCAAATTCCTCGATCGAGCGGGCCTTCACGTCGATGACCTTTCGGTCGAGCGATTTGTGCAGTTGCTCCGCCGCAGGATATTCGTAGGTGCAGGTCGCCGTGCGGATCGTCGGTGCCCGCTGACCGCCGAGTTCGTATCGGGGGCCTGGGCCTTTGCGGTGGTCCCGGTCGTGAACTGCTGGACGATGTAGATCTCGAGACCCTTGCTAATCCGCAGCAGCTTCTCGTAGCTCAGCGACATCTTGCCCGTCTCGACCTTCGACAGGGTGGACATGGAAGTCCGGAGCGCGGACTGACGTCCGCGAGCGTCAACCCCTTCGGCACAACCGTGCCAGGCTCGCCAGGCGCTGGTTTGGTCAGAATCTCACCCACATGCACTCTCCTCAGGAGCATTTCCGTCCGGTGGCCCTCTTCGGCATAAGAGCAGCGCCCAAAGCGGATGCCACGTCTCCTTTATCGTCTGGTGACAAAGTTGTCATAGCGGAAATAGCCACTCGAAAAACTTTCGAAAGCTAAGTTCAGGACTCATTGATTGAGCCAGAAGATAACGGTTGCCGCGATGCAAATAACGGACATGAAGGCGTGGGCGCATCGGTTGTAGCGGTGTGGATGCGCCGCCAGTCCTTGAGTCTGCCAAACATGGTCTCGATCTTGTGACGCTGGTGATAAAGCATCGCATCGTCGGGGATTGGCGCCTTCTGGGTTCTCTCTGACGGGATGCAGGCGCTGATGTTGCGGTCCGCAAGTGCCTCGCGAGACCAGTCGGCGTCATAGCCTCGGTCGCCGAGCAGGGCTTTGGCCCTTGGCAAGGCGTCCAGCATCAGGATAGCACCTTTGTAGTCGCTCATCTGGTTGGCATTCATCCCATGTTCCAGGGCAAGCTTCGCAGTCGAAACTCCCGACTCAAGTGCCGCTGCTATCAACCGTTCTTGCCAGACCGGATTATACCGACGCTTCCCATTGCCCAAAACACCCACCACTCTTTGCGGAACTGAAATCGCGTCATCCAATGTCATTGTGTTTCTGCGTCCATAGTCTCCGTTGTGGACACACTCAATCAGGCCGGGGTCAGTGAACAGGTGCAGAGCTTTGCGCGCTTACCGCCAGTCGCATGGGCCATAAGCTGGAGACCCGCAAAAACCGGTATTTTCATGGCGGAGCGCTCCGGTTTGATGAGACCGATTCTGCCGGGCACACAAAGGGCAGCACTCGGGTCGATTTCCGCGATACCCGGTCTCGAGTTTGCAGGTTTCGCCGGCTTGCAGGTGGAAGCAGTCCGTCCATTCCTGGCGTTCGTAGAAGATCAGCCTGTTAAAGTTGTAGGCCAGATGGCAAAGGGTCAGTTTTGCCTCAGCGCCAGCCAGGCCGATGGTGCGGATGAACAGGTTGACCCGGTCCTTCTGATGCGCGAAGACATGTTCAACATGAGCGCGGATCGAGGATTTGGCGGCATTGGCCCGCGCGGTTGGGATCCATGAATGGCTTCCGTGATCGCGCGCCATCAATGAATTATTAGAGCCGTCCAAACGCTACCAGTTTTCGCGGGTCTCCAGCTGGCTGAGGCGCTAGACGACCGGGCCTCTTTTCGCCGCTTCTGTGGGTTTTCCGCGAATGAGGCGACGCCAGAGCGTCCCGCGTTTGTCAGGTTCCGTCGGGTGCTGGTCGCGCAACAACTTGACCGATCGCTGTTTGGAACCGTGACCATGCAGCTCAAGGAAATGGCTGTGACGGCCAACACCGGCATACCGGTGGATGCCGCCATCATTGCCTCGGCCAGTGAAGACGATGATGACGCGCGCTGGATGAAGCACAAAAGAAAGCAGGCTGTCCACGGCTTCAAGGTCCGCGTGGGCGCCGATGCCGATACCGGCTTAATCGAGGAAGTTTCAATCGCAACGGCAAATATCAATGACGGCAAAGCAGGCCAGCTCGTCGCGACGGCAAGATTTTCTTTCTTTCATTCTCTATTGTGTAAGTAGATATTTTTCTCTTGGTTCTACAAGAGTGCTGGCGACGGCCGGCAATGCGAGCTGCCATGGCCACCGATCTGCCGACAAATTTATTGCGCACGCTGGTTGCAATCGTGGAAACGGGATCGATGCTGAAGGCGACGAAACGGGTCCACCTGACGCAGGCGGCGTTGAGCCTTCGTATCAAGAAGCTTGAGGAACTTGTCCGGCAGCCGCTGTTCAAGCGGGACAGTTATAAGCTGACACTGACCGATGCGGGCCATACGCTGCTGCCCTATGCGCGGCACATGTTGGCGCTGAATGACGAGGCGCTGTCCGCTCTCAGGCAGGGCGAGTTCGTCGGGACGCTTCGCGTGGGTACGGTGCAGGATTTGGCGGATAGCATCGTCAGAGATCTGATGGCGCGCTTTCGCGACCGGCATCCCGAAACGCAGGTGCATATCGAGGTTGGCCAGACGATCCCACTGGTCGCCAAGCTTGAGGAAGGCGAACTCGATCTGGTTCTGGGCTACGGCCGCAGCGACGATCCGCGATCGGTGCATCGGCTGTCGATGCGCTGGACCGGTTCGCGCGAACTGGCGACGCGGGACGTCGTCCCGCTGGTGGTGCCGGAGCATCCATCGCGAACGCGGGATATCGCCATCCGCTCGCTGGAAACGAGCGGCAGGCTCTACAAGATCGCGCTCGAAGTATCGAACATCGCGACGATGCGCACGGCGGTGAAAGCCAACTTGGGCGTGTGTTGCGGAACTGGACCTTTCCCTACCGATACGGCGGATGATTGCACAGGACTTCTGCCGCAACTGCCGAACGTCGGCCTGATTGTCCACCGCGCCGCGACGCTCAAGAACGAGCAGGTCGAATTCGCCGATCTCGCGGTGGAAGCCCTGCGCAAACTGTGACCTGAGTCGGGATCAGGCCGTGGCCGGAACGGGTGCGTGCAGCGCCTCAAGCGCTTCGGCAAAGCCTGCACGCAGGATCGGACGCCGCCGCTGACGGGCGAGATGCTCTGCAACGACGAGAATGTCGGGTGCTTCGCCGACCAGCAGCACGGGGATGTCCTGTCCCGAAAGCGCGGCCTGTTCGGGCCTATATATGGTCTCCGCGCCCGGAATGGCACCGGGGAAGGTGCCTTCTGCCGCAATTAAGATCACCTCCAGCCCACCATGAGCAGCCGCCTCGCGGATTTCCGCGATGCCAACTTTGGGCACGCCCTTGTGGCGGCGCGGATGGTCCTGCCTTCCGCGTGTATAGGTCTCGGCATCGGCCGACGCGAAATGTTCGCCCTGGGGGTGTGGGTTGTCGCGATTGCGACCGTAGAAGTGCAGATGGATGGCAGGCTCGCGGCCGTCATAGCTCACCGTGTGATAGTCGTGGCGGGAAAGAAACAGGACGTCGCCCGTGCCGACCGTCACGTCGCGGTTCTTCCGCAGGCGGCCTTCGCCCTCGACTGAGCGGTTGTCGATCCGGGTATAGAGATGGTTATATTCGGCGCCATTGACGCCGGCGATCAAGGCCCAGCCGGGATGCGAATGGAGCCCTGGCATTGTGTAGTGGATCGAACTCACGACGATGTTCAAGGAATTGTCACCGTCCTCGTCCTCGATCAGGCGATAGAAGCCGGTCAGGCCGGGCTTGATCTGTGGGAAGTGCTCGATCGGGAACAGTTCCTTGCGCGCGGCCAGTTCGGCCAGGATGGCGCGCGCGCGCGCGACCTTTTCGGGATCTGAGGCATCGGCATCGCTGTTCAAACCAATCGCTTTGATGCGCGATGCGGTTTCCGCCACAGCCTGCGCCCGTTCGTAGATGATGGACATTGGGTACTCCTTAAGCAGACTGGGACGATCAGGCAAACATTGGAGCCGGTTCATGCGTGCCGGCTTCGCCGCGCAATTCGGCGAGGAAATCGCGGACCAGCCAGGTTTCGACGTCGAACCTGCGCGGAATGGCACCTGCGGCGAAAAGGAAATCAACCTCGTTCTGCAGGGCAGCGGTGCGATCGGCTCGGAAATCGACATGGACGTCGTCGATCAGCGTGCCGCCATAGAGATGCGCCGACACCTGTTCCGAAATGGCGAAGTCCCGCGCATATCGCAGCACGGCAGCTTGGGGATCGGCGGCGATCGATCGTTCCGCCTGCAGCACCGAGCCCAATAGCCGGCGCACTATGTCCGGGCGGTCGCGCACCAGGGCGCCATCGACTGTCAAAGTCAGCGGCCGCCCGTTATGCCCTTGTTGCGCGAGCGGCAGGTCGGCCTGATCGAACAGCTTGCGCAGGCCGAAGTTACGGCGCAGGTCCAGCGCGCGTGTCACCCCCGCGATGATTGCATCGACCTCGCCCCGTACCAGCGGGAACAAGGTCGCGGGTAGCAGCAGGGCATCGCGTTGTTTTGCGGGCCCGTCGGGCTGGCGCGTGCCCGGGGTGGCGACGTGCTCGACGATAGTCACGTCGGCGCGAGTCAGGCCGGTGCTCGCAAGCGCCATGTCCAAGGTGCGTAGGCTGTTGAAATAGTGGAAATCGAACACGGCCTGGGGCCGCCGCAGCAGCAGAATTCGGCGTCCCTTGAGGTCGGCGGCAGCGTGCAGCGCGGATTCAGACAGGGTCAGGATCGTCTGCGGGGTCGATGCGGGCATAGTAGAAAGGCCGATCACCCTGGTATCGGCCCCATTGGCCCGCGCCCAGATCGCTGGATAGCTGCCGCCGTGGCGGAAGCTGCCAGGCTGGGTGTGGGTGTAGTGCGAGTTCCGCACCTGCTCGTCCGCAGCCTCGCGCAGCGAGCAGACGTTGATCTCATGCTTATCGGCAAAGGACTGGTCGATCAGTCCGTTCTGCGCCGCGAGGCCGAGCGCGGTCGGGATGGGACAGCGCGTATACCAGAGAGTCAGTTCGCTCATCGCAGAGCCCTTTCGTTTTCGGATGAGTGGCGGGTTTCGGCCAGCTGGTTCGCCGGGCGCTGCAGACCCAGGTTTTCGCGCAGCGTCGTGCCGGTATAGGCCTTGCGAAAGATGCCCCGGCGTTGGAGTTCAGGGACCACCTCGTCGATGAAGCGGTCGACCGAATAGGTCAGGTCGGGGAACATCAGGTTGAAACCATCCGCCGCGCCGCTGCGGAACCAGTGTTCGAAATCGTCGGCGACGTCGCCGGCATTGCCGAAAACGAGGCGGTGCCCGCCGCCCGACATGCCCTGAAGCAGTTGCCGCAGCGTCGGCTTGTCGCGGCGGATGATCTCGACGAACAGCTTTTGTCGGCTGCGATGGGTATTGGTCTCAGGAATGTCGTCGGGCAGCACCAGCGGTTCGTCGAGCGGTTGTTGCGACAGGTCTATGCCGAGATCCATCCACTGAGAACTCGTCTTCAGCCCCGCCGCCTTGTCGCCCGGCGACTGCCGTTCTTCGTAGAGGCGCTTGGCCTGTGCCACGTCATCGGCCAGATAGACCACCACGCCAGGCAGGATGCGCACGTCGCTGCGCCGCCGTCCGTATCGTGCCAGCCGCGCCGAGATGTCGGTGCCGAAGTCGATCGCATGGTCGATCGTGGGTGTTGCAGTAAAGATCAGTTCGGCGGTCCGCGCTGCCAGTTCACGTCCATCGTCGGAGGAACCGGCCTGGGCGATCACCGGATAGCCCTGGATCGGACGCGGGGCGTTGAGCGGGCCCTTGACTGAAAAGAACGGGCCCTTGTGATCGAGCACATGCATCTTGTCGGGATCGACCCAGCGGCCGCTCGCCTTGTCCTGGATGAAGGCATCGTCTTCCCAGCTGTCCCACAGCCCGGTGATGACGTCGTAAAATTCCTGCGCCTGTTTGTACCGTTGCTCATGCGCCACGTGCTTGTCGAGATTGAAGTTCTCGCCACCCCCCAGCGAGGTCACCAGGTTCCACCCCGCGCGGCCGCCGCTGATCTGATCGAGCGAGGCGAGGCGCCGGGCAAGGTTGAAGGGTTCGTTATAGGTGGTGCTGGCAGTGCCGATCAGGCCGATATGCCTGGTGACCACCGCGAGCGCCGGGAGCAGCGTCAGCGGATCCCAGCGCATCGAATGGGTCGATCGCGCCAAGGCCTCGGG
>JASGGS010000217.1:0-6877 GCA_047602685.1 Sphingobium sp. | reverse complement strand
GACGCGGTGATCGTCTGCAATACCGGCTCGAACTCGCTTCCCGCCGGGATCAGGAAGAGGGAGAAGGCGAGCGGGAATGCCAGCGCCCGCGCCGCCGGAATGCCCAGCAGCGCGATGACCAGCCCTTGTGCCGACAGGATCAGCCCTGCCTGCCGCAATATCGCGACATAGCCCGCCGCGCCCGCCAGCCACAGCATCCCGCCGAGCATCAGCAGGGCCACGCCCCGGAAGGAATATTCCGGCGTCAGGCCCGCCAGCAGACCGCGCCGCTGCCAAACCAGCCAGACCAATATGGGCGGGATCAGGAAACAGTGATGGAAGGCGCCCGTGCGAAACCATATGTCCACGATCGCTGCGACATCTTCTGCATCGAGGATGAGCAGGGAAAGCATCGCGAGCACCAGCAGGAGCAGATGGCGCGGCCACGCGCCGAGGCTTTCCAGCGGCCGCCTGTCCAGCGCTTCAGCCGTCATGGCCCAGCACCAGTTCCGCCAGAGGCGCCAATTGGGCATCCCAGCTATAGCGTTGCTCGACACGGCGTCTGGCCGCATCGCCCAGTTCGCGCCCACGCGCCGGGTCGGACAGGATCGAGATGACCAGCCGGGCCTCCCCCGCCGCATCGGCCGCGACCAGCATGTCGCGGCCCGCCACCGCGTCTATGCCTTCGGCGGCGGCGGCCGACGCCACCACGGGTCGCGCCATCGCCATCGCCTCCAGCACCTTGTTCTGGATACCCCGCGCGATCCGCAGGGGCGCGACCACGACATCGGCCGCCTGTAGCCAGGCGCGCGTGTCCGGCACTTCGCCCGTCACCATGATGCCGGGCCGCTCGCCCAGGGCGCGGACGGCATCGGCCGGGTTGCGCCCGACGATCAGGAACCGCGATTCGGGATGCGCCTCGCGGATGATCGGCAGGGCATGATCGGCGAAATCCGTCACCGCCTCGACATTCGGACGATAGTCCATCTGGCCGGTGAAGACGATCCTCGGCCCGCTCATGTCCGCCAGCGCCTCGGGCAGGCCATGGGCCTGCGCGGGATCGAAGCCGTCGAGATCGACGCCATTGCCGATCACGGTCATGCGGGATATGTCCGCACCGGCTATCGTCCCGAAAACCTCCGCCTCCGCCTCGCTGATGATGAGGGAGGCGTCGGCCCTGCGCGAAACCGCCGCCTCCAGCGCGCCGAGCAGACGCCCCTCCCGCCGGTTGATCCATGCCGCCGGTCCGCTGCCCTGCGCGCCGTAGGACGCGAACTTGACGGAATCCGCATCGCAGAAATCCATGATGAAGCGCGTCCCTTCCGGCAAAGGGGGCACATAGGCCGCCATATTGCCCGAATAGACGAACACCGCCGCCAGCGGCCGCGTCTTCACGACATGATCGATATAGGCTGCCAGCGGTTCATTGCGGAACAGCGTGACGGACAGCGGTTCGCGCCGGAGCAGCCCGCTTATGGCAGCCCTTGCTTTCGAAAGGCTGCGCGGGCGGATGCAATGGCTCGCCGTCAGCCCGTCCAGCACATCGCCATGCCGCAGATCGCGCGGATCGTCCGCAAGCGCGGCCAGATGGACCGGGGCCAGCTTCGCCAGGTGGCGCAGCTCATTATAGGAACGGATCTTGTCCCCGCGATCCGGCGGATACGGGATGCGGTGTGCGATGAACAGGATTTCGCGCGGCCCGGAGGCCATCAGCCGAGGCCCCGCGCGATCCACGGGCCGATGCGGTCCACCAGCGGCGCGGGCAGCGTCTTCCAGAGCGCCACCTTGCGCTGATATTGCGGCGACAGCGGATTGATGTCGCGTACCTCCTGACCGGCGGCGGCATGGATGAAATAATCCAGCGGCTGCGCCTCGAAACCCCAGTTCTTCTTATAGGCCGCCGTGCCGGTGCCGGCCTTCGACCGTCCGAAGTCGAACATATGGCAGCCACGCTCGCGCGCATGGCGCATCAGGCTGAAATAGAGGACCTCGTTGGACCGCGCCTTGCGCGCATCTCTGTCCGCGCCCTGCCAATAGGGCATGCAGGCGCCGCGATGATAGAGCGCGATGACGGAGGACAGGACGGTCCCTGCGCTTGCGACCTGCAATATGCCCGCGCCGTCCCCGAACGCATCCAGAACCTCGTCGAACAGGCCGCGCGGGAAGACGGGGGTTCCCAGATTATGGACGCTGCGGCGATAGAGCGCATAATGGGCGACACGCATCGCTTGGCTCGTGCCGGTGATGATGTCATAATTCTGGTCCAGCCCCTTGCGGACCTCCGCCCTGTGCTTGCGCGGGATCGCCAGCAGTTCCGCCTCGTCATCCGCCGCGATGGGGCGCTGGAAATTCAGATAGCCGCCGCTGCGCACGGTCCAGCCCTGCCCCGGAGCGACACCGCCGCGCAATTCTATCGTATCGCAGACGCGCCGGGCCGCCAGCGCGACCGCGCCGTCCGCCAGCAGGCGCGCCGTGGCCGGTTCGTCGGCGATGATGCCGCCGTCGACGGCAAAGCCGCTCGATACCAGGGCGCGGCCGAAGATCGGGCTGTGAATGACGTTGAGCGGCAACAGCCCACGGATGGCGCCGGATTGCGCGCGCGCGACCAGGAACAATGCTTCCTGCCCCGTGCCGCGCGCCACCGCGCAGACCCAGGCCGGCCTATGGAAAGGCGTCGCGTCCGTGCGCCCCGCAACGAAGCGCTCGATCTCCGCCAGCGCGGCGATATCGGCCGATGAAACGGTCTCGACGATGCTGGTCGCGCCCGGCCCGAAATCGGACGACTGCATCATGCGGCCTCTCCCTCCGGCCAGTGCCCGATGCCGCGCAGGTCCAGCGCCGCGACGAGCGCATCCATGCGACCCCAGCGGAAATCCCCGATCAGCCGTTCCAGCTTGGCCTCCATGCGGGCGATGTTCGTATAATGGCGGATGCGCGACTTGAGGGGGGCATCGGTCACGCGCGGCTGCCCCGCATCGATTTCCCATGGGTGGAAATAGGTCATGGCGGCCTCGCCCCCGGCATTGACCTGCCGGATGGCCCAGCGGCTGACGCCATAGGGCAGCAGCCGGAAAAACCCGCCGCCCGCCGCTGAAACCCGCCGTCCGCCGACCAGCGCGGTCGTCACGGGCAATTCGACCAGATCGCTGTCGCGGAGCGGGCGATAGGCAAAGCGCGGCGCGCCCGGCCATCCATAATGATCGTGCGCGATGGGCGCGACGCTGCTCGAATAGGCATAGCCTTCCTCCGCCAGCACCCGGTGCGCCCAGGGATTGCGCCGGTCGATGGAGAAGCTCGGCGCGCGATAGGCCGTGACGGGCAGGCCGCAGGCGTCCTCCAGCAGGCCGCGCGCCCGGCGCAGGTCGGCGCGGAACGTCTCCGCATCCAGGGTGAAGACGCGGGCATGGTCATAGCCATGGCTCGCGACTTCATGCCCGGCATCGGCGATGCGTCGGATGAGGCCCGGCGCCCTCTCCGCGACCCAGCCCAGGATGAAGAAGGTGCCCGTGACGCCGCGCCGCGCGAACAGGTCCAGTACCCGGTCCGTATTCCCCTCGAAACGATGTTCGCAGCCATCCCACCGGTCGCGGCCGATGATCCGCTCGAACGCGCCGACCTGGAACCAGTCCTCGACATCGACGGTCAGGGCATTGACGAGCATGGCTGTCTCACGCTTCGGGCTGCGCATGGACGAGGGCCGCGATCAGGCCGCGCGATTGGCGAACGGACCCTGGCGCTCGTCGCGCTCAGCCCATTCTATCAGTTTGGCGAGGATGCGGCGCAACACCTCTTCCTGCTCCTGTGCGCGATGCTCCAGCACCACAAGGCGTGCCTCTATGGCATCGATGCGCGGGTCGAGCACCGGCTCGGCCGGAGGGCGCGCCCGCATCTCGGCCAGGGCGCGGCTCAACTCCGCGACCTCGCTGCGGATGGCATGCAATTCACCCGCGTCGACGGCCGCCACGGGCGCGGCCGTGTCGCGCAGCGTCTCGGCGAGCGGCAAGGGTGCCGTCTTCGGTTCGGCTGCGGCGGGGGCGACAGGCTCGGCCCCGTCGGCGGCGCTGTCGGCGATGACCGCCTCGATCACGCGGCGGTCTATGATGTCGAGCTGGTCGATCGCGCCCAGCAGCAGCACGCGGCTGACCAGCGCGTTAAGGCGGCGAGGCACGCCCGCGCTTGCCTCCGCCAGCATCTGATAGGCGTCGGGCGTGAAGCGCGGATTGCCGGTCCATCCGACCAGCTTCAGGCGATGTTCGATATAGGGCGCGACCTCTTCCGGCTGCATCGGCTCCAGATGATGGGTGGCGATGACACGCTGGCAAAGCTGCTCCAGGCGTCCCTCGCCGGTCAGCACGTCGCGGAACTCCGGCTGGCCCAGCAGGAAGATCTGCAACAGCGACTGGCCGCCAAGCTGGAAGTTGGAGAGCATGCGCAGCTCCTCCAGCGCGGAGACGGGCAGGTTCTGCGCCTCGTCGACGACCAGCAGCGAACGCCTGCCCGCCCGCGCCTGCGCATGCAGGAACGCTTCGATCCTGGTAAGCAGCGCGGCCTTTTCCACGCCGTCCGTCTCGATGCCGAAATTCTGCGCGGCAAGCCGTAGAATGTCGTCGCCGCCGACCTGCGTGGAGACGAGCTGCACCGCCGTCAGGCGGCGCGGATCGATGGTGGCCATCAGGTGGCCGACCAGCGTCGTCTTGCCCGCGCCGATATCCCCGGTGATGACGATGAAACCCTCGCCCTGCGCCAGGCCATAGCCCAGATAGGACATGGCCTTGCGGTGCGTCCCGCTCTCGAAATAGAAGGCGGGGTCCGGCGTGAGCTGGAAGGGGCGGCCCGTAAAGCCGTAAAACTGGTCGTACATCACTTCACACTCCCATGCGCGGGCCAGCGGCCCGGTCGCATTCAGAAACTGTACCGCACACCGATCTGGGCCAGTCCGGTAAGAACGCTGTCCACGCCCGCCGCCTTCGCATGATCGAGACCGACCGCCGCATTGCCCTGCAACCTGCGGCTGATGCGGCGGCTGTAGTTCAGATAGGCGCCGGCGTTGAACACGTCCGTAATCCCCGCAATCTCCGAATTGAATTGGTTCGCGTACAGGTTCAGGGTCAGGTTCGATCGCGCATCGATCGCATAGCCCAGCGCCGCCGCCGCGAAATAATTCTCCTCTACCAGCCCGCTTATACCGGCATAGATCGGATCATTGCCCAGGAATTTGCGACGCGAATAGCCGAGGCCGATGCCGTAATTCCACGGCCCCATGCTGTGGACGAAGCTTCCCGCTATGCCGCGATTGCGATAATTGGCCGTGCGTATGCCGCTCAACGTGTCGGTCAGGCAGCCATTGCCTCCCGTGCCGAAGGCGCAGCCATTGATGTCGCCGCTGAACGGATTGCGCGTCACCAGGAAATTGTCGGGCAGGTTGGCCAGGTTGCCGCTGAGCGCGCGGCCGAAGCTGTCCACGCTGTCGAACAAACTGATATTGACCGACGTATTCTTGTCCGGCTGCCAGCTGAAGCTGCCCTGCACGCTGCCCGAGCCATAGCGATGGCCATAGGTCAGCGTCAGCGAGGTCCGGCGGCTGGGGCGCCACAATATGCCCACGTCCCAGATCATCTCGTCATTATCGTAGGACAGCAGGCGCGGCGATGCCGGGTCGGTGACGAAGCGGCCGGCATTGTCGCGGACCGGCTGGCCCGTGCTGTCGCGTAGGGCATCCCTGTTGCTGGCCTCGATCGACTGGTAGCCGATGCCGCCGATCGCCGCGAGGTCGGAGGTCAGCGGCACCGTGATGTCGACGCGGCCCCATTTATTGTCGAAGCGCTGGTCGAGCTGGCTCGCATCCTCGCGCTGATAGCCGACGCCGACCGACCATCCGATCGGCAGCCACACGTCCGGCTGCATGCCGATGGAGGCGGTCGCATAATGGTTCCAGCTCTCGTCGAAGCTGTTCAGGCCCGGCGTGTTGGCGAGGTTCCCCCGATAACCGTCCTCCAGCCTGTTATAGCCGACCCGATAAGCCGCCCGCACGTCCAGGTCGCCCAGGCGCGCGCTATAGGTCGGCCCGGCATAGATGGAATAGATATGCGATGTGCTGCCCACGCCCGCCAGGCTGCCATTGGCGCCCGTCAGGCCGTCGGTCCGGACACGCGTGGCAAGGGCGCCCGCCTCCAGATTGAGCGAACGCGTGCCGAGATTGGTGCGCCCACGGACGATGCCGCTCAGCACATCCGCGTCGGAGGCATTGTCGGACCAGCTGAACTGGTGCTCATAGGCGATGTTCGCGTTCACCTCCGCGGAGCGGGAGCGGATGCTGGCATCCACGCCGACAATGACCGAGGTGTAGGTGACGGTATCGCCCGTCCCGCCCTTCAGGTCGCTGACGACGGTCTGGTCGAGGCCGAGATAGGGATGAACTTCCGTGCTGCGCTGGCGCTGCGCATGGGCGGGCGCGGCGGCCAGCATCAGGCCGGCGGACATGGCGGCCAGCAGGCGGTTGCGGTGGGAAGCGTGCAGCATCAGCCGCCCCTCTTCTTGTAATAGGCGCCGAACAGGCGGCCGCTGGATGAGAATTTCACGCCGTTCAGGACGGCCTGGATATTGGGGCATGCCGACAGCAGCTGCGCCGCATCGCGCAGCGCCACGTCGCTCGTGCGGTCGGCGCGGACCACCAGCATCACCATGCCGACATGGCGCGCCAGTTCCGACGCCGCCGATGCCGCAAGCGCGGGCGGCGAGTCGAACAGGACGATGCGGCGCGGATGGCCCTTCGCCAGACTGTCCAGCACGGCCCGCGTCCGGTCGGATGCCAGTATCTCCGTATCATTATGAAGCTGCCGCCCCGCCCGCAGGACGGACAGGCTCGGAATATCGGTCCGCACAACGATGTCGGCGACGT
>JASGGS010000216.1:0-6898 GCA_047602685.1 Sphingobium sp. | reverse complement strand
ATCGGCGGCTTCAATGTCGAGGACGGCTATTTCGCCGGACGCGACGACCGGCAGAGCTGGTGCGACCTTGCGCTGCTGGTCGAGGGGGAGGCGGTCGCCCGGTTGCAGGGATGGTATGACCGGCTGGCCGAATGGGTGCTCGACGGCCCCCAGCGCTTTCGTTCCCTGCGCCGCATGATCCGCCACTGGCCCGCGGAGAAGGGCGCGCTGCAATGGCTGATGGGCGGTCCGACGCAGCGCCTGAGCGGCTGGGCGCGGCGGGTGAAGGCCGATCTCGACCATGGGCGGCGGCTCGACATGATCGCCGCCTATTTCTCTCCGGGGCGCGGCATGCTGAAGCGCCTCACCCGCATCGCCCGGCGCGGCGATGCCCGCCTCATAGTACCGCTCTACTCCGACAATACGATGACCATCGGCGCCGCTCGGCACCTTTATGCCCGCATGATCCGACGCGGCGTCAGGCTGTATGAATATGGCGGCTGCAAGCTGCATATGAAGCTGATCGTCGTGGACGATATCGTCTATGTGGGGTCGGCCAATTTCGACAAGCGCAGCCTGTTCCTGAATGTCGAGTTGATGCTCCGGATCGAGGATGCAGCCTTTGCGAAGACGGTGCGGGCGCTGGTGGTGCGGCGGGAGGAGGAAAGCCGCCTGATCGACCGGGCGGCCTATCGCGAACTGGCGGGGCCGGTGGCACGGCTGCGCTGGCTGATAAGCTATCTGATCGTCGGCGTGGTGGATTATACGGTCACCCGCCGCCTGAACTTCCGGGACGAGCCGCGATAGGGGGAAGCGCCTCGCATGCCCGGCAAGAGGGGAAACCGGTCCTGAATCGAAGGAGGTTTTCCTTCCATCCCGCGCATGCTATGCTGCGCGTGCGAAAGGGGGCATGATCCCCGGCGGGGGAGACAATGCGGCAAGTCTCCTCGCGCCCCGTGCCCGTCGCAGCCCTTGCGCCATCAAGACCGGACCCGATTCCCTATCAGCATGACATTCGCCCGGAAATATGCCGATTTCACGAACCTGCTGGTGAAACTCGCGGACGGTCAGGACAAACTTGTCCATATGTCGGCGGGTCTCCTGATATGGCTGGCCGTGGCCCTGTTGTTCAGGCTGCCGCTCCGGTCGATCTGGCCGGTCGTCGCCGTCATCCTGCTGGAGGGGGTGAATGAGGTGCTGGACCGGCTGGCCTATAATAGCTGGCGCTTCCACGACACGATCAGGGACGTGATCGCCACCATCTTCTGGCCGTGCGTCATCATGATCGCGCTGAAGCTGCGCCCGTCCCTCAGGCGGTGAGGGGACGGACCGCTTATCCGGTGGCCCCATCCTTCCAGGCGCGCATCAGCCGCGCCGGGGGGATGCAGCGCCATATGCGGCCCGTGTCCACGCGCGCGAAATGTGCCTTCAGCATTGGCAGGACGAACAGCGAATATTGATAGACCAGGAAGGCGCCCCCCGGTGCCAGGGCGCGCTGGGTCGCCGCGACGATGCGATCACCCACGCCGTCGGGCAGGGTGGAAAAGGGCAGGCCGGACAGGATGAAATCCGCTTCCTCCTGTCCATGGCCGGCCAGGATCGCCTCGACATCCTCCGCCGATCCCCGCACTGCTGACAGTCGGCGGTCGGGCAGGCCATGGCGCAGATGGTCGATGAAGGCGTGATTGGGGTCGATGGCGATCAGGGTCAGGTCGGGCCGTCCCCGCTCCAGTATCGACCGGGTGAACACGCCTGTGCCGGGGCCATATTCCACGAATGTCCGGCATTTCGACCAGTCGATCGGGTCCAGCAGCGCGTCTATGGTCGCCTGCGACGTCGGGATGATCGACCCCACCGATTTGGGGGAGGCCAGGAACTGGCGGAAGAATAGCGCCGCCGCTGCGGTAAAGCCGTTTGCGGCTTGCGGAACGGCCACGGGGCGCGTCGTGACATCGGCATCGTCGCTCGCGAAACGGTTCGCGTCGCTCGCGATATCGGATTCTGTCATCCGGCTGTCCTCTCCCTGCATCGTTTCGTGATTATCATCGGGTGGTGAACGGCAGCGCCCGGCTTATCGCGCTTTGGGCTCGCCAACGTCCAGTCCGTGGCGGAGCAGCATGGGCACATTGACCATGGCGAACAGGATGGAGACGATAGTCACGCCCCATACCTTGACCGACAGCCAACTGTCGAAGCTCAGGCTTGCGCGCATGATCTCGTTGGCGATGGCCATGACGGTGAAGAAGAAGCCCCAGTTGCGCGACAGCTTGAGCCAGCCCTCTTCGCTCAGCCCCTTATAGGCGGCGCCGAGCAGATATTTGAGGAGCGGGCGCCCGCGCAGCCAGCCGCCCAGCAGCATCGCGGCGAAGAAGGCGTAGATGATGGTCGGCTTGATCTGGATGAAGCGCTCGTCGCGGAAATAGATGGTGAGCGATCCGAAGAACAGCACCAGCACCGCCGACAGCCAGAGCATGGGGGAAACCTTGCCCAGCTTGACCTTCGACACCAGTACGGCGACGGCGATGGCGACCATGAAGGCGGCCGTGCCTGCGATCATGCCCACGAACTTGTAAGTGAGGAAGAAGATCAGCAGAGGCCCGAAATCGAGCGCGAGGGGCAACCAGCTCTCCTCCTTCGCGGGCGCGGCGAGGGGCGCTCCGTCCGCAGGCGTCAGCAGCGCCTCGTCCTTTTCGCGGTCAGCGGGCATAGGCGACTCCCGCAATGGCCCTGGCCAGTTCGGCCGGGTCGAAGGGGCGCAGGTCCTCGATCGTCTCACCCACGCCGATGGCATGAATGGGCAGGCCCTGATTGTCCGCCGCCGCGACCAATATGCCGCCCCGAGCAGTGCCGTCCAGCTTGGTCATGACAAGGCCGGTCACCTGCGCGAATTCCTTGAAAATTTCTATCTGGCTCAAGGCGTTCTGGCCCGTCGTTGCGTCGAGTACGAGAACGACGTCATGCGGCGCCTCCGGATTCAGGCGGCCCAGGACGCGCCGGATCTTGGCCAGTTCGTCCATTAGCTCGCGCTTGTTCTGAAGGCGTCCGGCCGTATCGACGATCAGCACGTCGGTGCCCACGGCCGTCGCCTGCTTCACCGCCTCATAGACGACCCCCGCCGCGTCGCCGCCCTCGCGGCCGGACACCAGCGGGACGCCGATGCGGTCGGCCCAGACCTGTAACTGGCCGATGGCGGCCGCGCGGAACGTGTCGCCGGCCGCCAGCATCACGGAATAGTCCTGCTCCTGCAGCAAATGGGCCAGCTTGGCGATGGTGGTCGTCTTGCCGGACCCATTGACCCCGATGACAAGGATCACGTGCGGGCGAGGGAATGCGTCAATTTCCAGAGGTTTTGCAACGGGTTGCAGGACTTTTTCGATTTCCTCCGCGATGATTTCGCGCAGATATTCCTCGGTCAGCTCGCGATTGTAGCGGCCTTCGGAAAGGCGGTCGCGGATGCGCGAGGCCATGCGCGGGCCGAGGTCGGTGACGATCAGCGCTTCCTCGATTTCGTCTAGGGTCTGCTCGTCGAGCGCGGCCTTGGTGAACAGGCCGGAGATATTCTCGCCCAGGCGGTCGGATGTGCGGCGGAAACCGCCGAACAGCTTGTCGCGCCAGGAGCGGGGTTCCGATGGGATGTCAGACATGCCTGTCCTCTTGCGCGATCAGTCCGTCCGGCTCAAGTCCCGCCACGCGCGCGGTCACGATTTTACCCGGCTCGGAGGGGGCGGAGAGGCGGACGGGCGCGAAATCCTCCGCATGGCCGGACAGGCCGCTGCGTTCGACCAGCACCTCGACCCGGCGGCCGACCTGGCCTGCCAGCCATGCCCGGCGCTGTCTGGCGCAGGCGGCCCGCATCCGCGCGGCCCTTTCGCGCGCCAGCGGCGGCGGCACCTGCGGCATCAGGGCGGCGGGCGTTCCGGTGCGCGGCGAATAGGGAAAGATGTGGCCGTGGACGATGCGGCACTCCTCGACCAATGCCAGGCTGTTCGCGAACATGGCCTCGTTTTCGGTAGGGAAGCCTGTGATCATATCGGCGCCGATCGCGATATCCGGGCGGCGGGCATGGAGCCGTCGGACAAGCTCGATCGCCTGCTCGCGGCTGTGGCGGCGCTTCATGCGCTTCAGGATCAGGTCATCACCTGCCTGCAAGGACAGGTGGACATGCGGCATGACGCGCGGTTCCCCGGCGATAAGCTCGAACAGGCGCTCGTCTATCTCCACCCCGTCCAGGGAGGAGAGGCGCAGGCGCGGCAGGTCCGGCACGCCTTTCAGGATGCGCTCGACCAGCAGGCCGAGGGACGGCTTGCCCGGCAGGTCGTGACCGTAGCTGGTGACGTCCACGCCGGTGATCACGATTTCTCTGACGCCGCCGTCGACCAGCCGCCGGACCTGTTGCACGACCGCGCCCGCGGGCACGGAAATGCTGGGGCCGCGGCCATAGGGTATGATGCAGAAGGTGCAGCGATGGTCGCAGCCATTCTGGACGACCACGAAACCGCGCGTCCGGTCCGAATAGGCGCCGGTCATATGCGGTGCCACGTCCTGCACCGTCATGATATCCGCGACGAGCGTCTTTTCCCCGTCGCTCGTGCGGAAGGCGTCGCCGGACAGCTTTTCCCTGTTGCCGAGCACCTTGTCCACCTCCGGCATGGCGGCGAACATGGCGGGGTCGGCCTGAGCGGCGCAGCCGGTGACGATCACCCGCGCATCCGGCCTGCGCCGCCGCGCCTTGCGTATGGCCTGGCGCGTCTGGCGGACCGCTTCCACCGTCACCGCGCAGCTGTTGACGATGACGAGATCGTCCGTCTCGCCGGTCAGTTCCCGCATGGCCGCGCTTTCGGCGATATTCAGGCGGCAACCGAGCGTGATGATCTCTGCTGCGCTCAACGCAACCTGTCCAGATCGATGGCGCCGTCATAGACATGGGTGGCGGGGCCGGTCATGCGGATGGTGCCTCCGGCCTGCCAGTCGATGACCAGATCGCCGCCGGGCAGGGTGACGGTCACGGGACCCGTGCACAGCCTGCGCCGGATGGCCGCGACGCCGGTGGCGCAGGCTCCGGTGCCGCAGGCGCGCGTCAAGCCCGCTCCGCGCTCCCACACGATCAGCCGTAGATGGGCGGGGTCCAGCACCTGCGCGAAATTGACGTTCACCCGTTGCGGGAAAAGAGGATCATTCTCGATCAGCGGCCCCAGCCGTTCCACGTCCACCGCATCCACATCCTCCACGAAGAAGATGACATGCGGATTGCCGACATTGACGGCAGCCGGGGCAGCCAGGTCTTCCCAGCTCGCGGACATGGCAAGCGTGTCCATGGCATAGGCGAGGGGGATGGCATCCCAGTCGAACCGCGGCTCGCCCATATCGACCGTTGCGCCGCCTTCCTGAAGTCGCGCGTCGAGCAGCCCGGCGCCAGTCTCGACCGTCACGTCCCGCCCGACGAACAGGGGGACGCAGCGCGTCGCATTGCCGCATGCCTCCACTTCGCTGCCGTCGCTGTTGAATATCCGCATGGATACGTCCGCGCGGTCCGAAGGGCCGATCAGGATGATCTGATCGCAGCCGATCCCGACATGCCGATCCGCCAGAGCGCGCGCCAGGCGCCCGTCAAGCGGGAGAGGGCGTTCGCGCGTGTCCAGCACCACGAAGTCATTGCCCAGACCGTGCATCTTGGAAAAGCTGCGTCGCATGGCCGCCATTTAGGGAGGGATGGCAACAAAGTCCATGCGGTGGTCATGGACTTGGGGCTTGTTCCGATCTTGGGCGGATCATGGTGAAAGCTGTTGCAAGATCATTGTGCATTGCAGTAGAAAATAGCATGGCTGCATGCATGGATCTTCGGGAAGTCCATGCGGTGCAGTGGCGGCGGCCAAAGCTCATGTCAACAGCATGAATTGGTCGGCGCACGGGGGTGTTCCGATCAACAACGGGTATTGGGGGCTAGGGGGCGTGTTCGATCTTGCTGGCTTCGGCGATAATCCGTGCCTGATTGACCATGACGGTCTGATCCTGACCTATTCAGAGGTTGATCGGCGCGTGGAAAGCTGCGCTGCCCGTTTCCGCGATGGTCCGGGCCTTCTCCTGCTCGGCTGCGAAAATGATGTCGAAACCATCGTTCATTATCTGGCTGCGCTGCGCGCCAATTGCCCGGTCCTGCTCATACAGGATAGCAATGAGGGGGCGGTCGAGCGATTCACGGAGATATTCCGCCCGCAATATGTGCGCCGGGCGGCGGCGAACAGGTTCGTGGAGACCGGAAATGGCTGTCCGGTGCATGAGGATCTGGCGATCCTGCTCTCCACCTCCGGCACGACGGGTGCCGCGAAGGCCGTGCGGCTCTCACGGGGCAATATCCTTTCCAACGCCGCCTCCATCGCGGAATATCTGGAGATAGGGGAAACAGACCGCGCCGCATTGACGCTGCCCTTCCATTATTCCTATGGCATGTCGGTCATCAATTCGCACCTGTACGCGGGCGCGGCCATATGGCTGAGCGCCGCCTCGGTGGCGGAGCCGCAATTCTGGGAAGCATTTGCCGCCTTGGGCTGCACCAGCTTTCCGGGCGTGCCGCATAGTTTCCAGTTGCTGCATCGCAGCGGCTTCGATTCCCGTCTTTACCCGTCCTTGCGCCATGTGACGCAGGCGGGCGGGCATTTGCCGGAGGAACTTGTCCGGCACTTTTCCGCCATGGCCACACGGGATGAATGGCGTTTCTACGTCATGTATGGCCAGACGGAAGCATCGCCCAGAATGTCCTATGTTCCGCCGGATCTGGTCGCGGATCACCCGGGCAGCATCGGTGTGCCCATTCCCGGCGGCCAATTCCGTATCGAGGTGGAAGACAGCGCGACGGGCGCTGGCGAACTGGTCTATTCCGGCACGAACGTGATGATGGGCTATGCGCTGTCCGCCGGGTACC
>JASGGS010000215.1:0-7050 GCA_047602685.1 Sphingobium sp. | reverse complement strand
GATGCGGCGGGATCTGCGAGGGTTGCGGGGTCGCTGCTGCAACCGAAGTGCATCATCGCCACTATGACCATTTGTTCAACGAATTTTTGTTCGAACTTCTAGGTCTTTGCCACGACTGCCACGACCGAATCACCGTCGAAGGGCTTGGCGATGATGCTGAAGATTCGGAATAGCCCATGTTCGTAGGCTGGAAACGGGAACGTCGGATTCGGAAAGTTCTTGCAGGGCTTGCGCGCCAGCGCGTTGCCATCGTTATGCAGCCGGGCGGCGTCTGGGTCATCGAAAATGCTTTGCAACGTGACGACGGCGTTGAGGCCGCATTGATGACGTGCCTTATGCGAGGATGGGTCGAACCGCTGCACGAAGACATGCCGATGGGCGACCTTGCTCCGAATAACTTACCTTCGCCGCCGCCGCCGTTTACGCGAACTGAAACAATTTATCGGCTAACTGAAGGCGGTTGGGCGGCGTTGAACCGTGCCCACGCTTGGACGTTAGCGGGCGTCTTAATCGCAGTGCTGTCGTTGGTGGCAACGATTGCCGTCGCTTCGTAATTTAGAAGCCGCGCAAACTCTGATACGTTGGCGCAATGACACAGCCGCCGACCCCGAAGCCCGAATGCAACCAGTGCGGAAAGCCCGCCGTAGTGATGTGGGGCGATAGTCCGCTTTGCGTCGATTGCCACTGCAAAGTCAAACAGGCTCAATGGATCGACTTCGCTCAAGCCGCAACGATGGCCAACGCAGCGGATCGCGATATGGCCATAATTTCAGGGATGCCGCACTTGTCGAACCAGATACCAATACCGCCCGCACCCATTCCCCCGATCCACTACAACAATCAGGTCGTAACAGTGACCGGGGGCAACGTTGGAGCGATCAATTTTGGCAACGTCCACGAAATCCAAGTCAGCCTTGGCGCGTTGACACAGAATGGCGAAGTTGGCGTTGCCGAAGCAATGGCGGGACTGACCACCGCGATTTTGAACGCCAACGAGATAGCCGAAGCTGAAAAGAACGAACTGTTGGAGCGCGTCGCCTTCCTAACTTCGCAAGCTTCAGCGCCACCCGCCGAACGAAAGCCGGGAATGATAAAGACCGTGGTGTCCGCCGTGAAGGATGGTGCGACCGCGATTGGAAGTGTTGCCGGGGCATGGGACGCTGTTGAGCCGCTGCTGCAAGGGCACTTCGGGCTGTAAGCTGAACATCACACGGGATAAAAAAGCGCCCCGCCCCTCAAACTGTGGGCACGGTCCTTATCTGGCGCGTCCTTTGCCGGTCCTTGCTTGGACACCGGCCTTGCCGAGAGAATGGGACGACCACCGATCCAACCCATTGAAATCGGGCCAGAAAAGTGGTGGGCGCGGTAGGGATTGAACCTACGACCCCACCCGTGTGAAGGGTGTGCTCTACCACTGAGCTACGCGCCCGCCCGTTCCTCGCCATGGAGGATTCTCGCGGAGAGGAAGCGCCTTTGGCGTTCCTGCGCGCGCCTGTCAAGCCGTCCCTGTCGTCGGTCCCAGCGAAAGCGTCGGTCCGGGCAGCGGACGGCCGGAACGAAGCGCATTCTGGACCCGGCGCAGGCGAAGCCCGTCGCATTCCGGCTCGCCGCATCCGCAGGCCTCCACCGCATAGCGCGTGCTGCCGATCTGCAACTGGCCGTCGACAAAGGCATAATTGTCGATACCCGACTGTACCATGCGGTCCCGAACAATGTCGCGAATCGCCAGAAGTCTTTGCGGTCTGAGGCTCATGGGACAAATCTATTTGTGCGGTGCGACATTGCAATGCCGTATAACTTCGTATCGGACAGGAAGTTGCACCGGTCCGATACATTGCATCGCACAACGGGAGCGCTGGGGCGACGGGAGAGGAGCCGGACACGCCACCGGGACGATCCGGACGCCCGCCCCTCCTTGCCAGCGGCGAACCGTGCCACCATATGCGCCCCCATGTCAGCATCCCATGATCGTGCCGCGCCCATCTGGCACGGAACCACCATCCTCTCGGTCAGGAAAAAGGGACGGGTCGTCGTCATCGGCGACGGCCAGGTCTCTATGGGCCAGACCGTCATGAAACCCAATGCGCGCAAGGTGCGCCGCCTGCACGACGGCAGCGTCATCGGCGGCTTCGCCGGTGCCACGGCCGATGCCTTCACCTTGTTCGAACGGCTGGAGGCGAAGCTGGAACGGCATGGCGGCCAGCTCATGCGCGCGGCGGTCGAACTCGCCAAGGACTGGCGCACGGACAAATATCTGCGCAATCTGGAGGCGATGATGATCGTCGCGGACAAGGATGCCACGCTGATCCTCACCGGCAACGGCGACGTGCTGGAACCGCTGGACGGTATCGCCGCCATCGGCTCGGGCGGCAATTTCGCCCTGTCCGCCGCCCGCGCCCTCACCGATTATGAGGAGGATGCGGAGATCATCTCGCGCAAATCGATGAAGATCGCCGCTGACCTGTGCGTCTACACCAATGAAAATGTCACGCTGGAAGCGCTCGACAGCGCGTCCTGATTCCCTTTTCGGATTTCGCCCATGAACCCCAAATTGACCCCCAAGACCATCGTCGCCGCGCTGGACGCGCATATCATCGGCCAGCCGGAGGCCAAGCGGGCCGTCGCCGTTGCCCTCCGCAACCGCTGGCGCCGTCAGCAGCTCTCCGCCGACCTGCGCGACGAGGTGACGCCCAAGAACATCCTGATGATCGGCCCCACGGGCTGCGGCAAGACGGAGATCAGCCGCCGCCTGGCCAAGCTGGCCGACGCCCCCTTCATCAAGGTGGAGGCGACCAAGTTCACGGAGGTCGGCTATGTCGGCCGCGACGTGGAACAGATCGCGCGCGATCTTGTCGAGGAATCCGTCCGCCTGGAACGCGACCGCCGCCGGGAAGGCGTGCGCGCCGCCGCGTCCGAGGCCGCGATGCAGCGCCTGCTCGACGCCCTGACCGGCAAGGAAGCGAGCGAGGCCACCCGCCTCTCCTTCCGCCAGCGGATCGAGCAGAACCAGATGAACGATGTCGAGATCGAGATCGAGGTCGCCGACAACCCGTCCATGCCGATGGAGATACCCGGCATGGGCGGCAATATCGGCATGATCAACCTGTCCGACCTGATGGGCAAGGCGCTGGGCGGCCAGCAGAAGAAGCGCCGCAAGATGCGCGTCGCCGATGCCTGGGACAAGCTGGTGGAGGAGGAGCAGGACAGGCGCCTGGATCAGGATGACGTCGCCCGCGTGGCGCTGCGCGATGCGGAGCAGAACGGCATCGTCTTCCTGGATGAGATCGACAAGATCGCCGTGTCGGACGTGCGCGGCGGCTCGGTGAGCCGCGAAGGCGTGCAGCGCGACCTGCTGCCGCTGATCGAGGGCACGACGGTCGCCACCAAATATGGCCCGCTCAAGACCGACCATATCCTGTTCGTCGCGTCGGGCGCCTTCCATGTGGCCAAGCCCAGCGACCTCCTGCCGGAACTTCAGGGCCGCCTGCCCATCCGGGTGGAGCTGAAGGGCCTGACGGAAGCCGATTTCATCGCGATCCTGTCGGACACCAAGGCTTCCCTGCCGGAGCAATACCGCTCCCTGCTCGCGACCGAGGGCGTGACCATCGACCTGCGCGAGGACGGCATCGCCGCCATCGCCCGCATCGCGGCGGACGTGAACGAGCGCGTCGAGAATATCGGCGCGCGGCGCCTCCAGACCGTGATGGAGAAGCTGCTGGAGGAGGTGAGCTTCGAGGCGGAGGATCGCGGCGGCGAGACCGTGGTGATCGACGCCGCCTATGTGGAGAAGCAGCTGGCGAGCATCGCGCGGGATAATGATTTGAGTAAATATGTGCTGTGAATCGCACTATTTCGGTCACGCATCTGTCCATGAACTTCATCTCCTGTCCGGTTGATTGACATGGACTTATTGCCTACCTATCTATTCATTCGTTCGAAAGATCACGATTTTTTACACGCCAACCTCTCGAAAGCGGTTGAACCCACAATTTCGCATTGCTAGCCATAGGAGTTGACAGCAGAAGCACAGTGCTTTGAATGAAGAAAAAATAACGGCGCTATTTCCGTGAAAGAGATGCAGTGGCAACTAAACTGATGGTCGACAGCTTCCCCGATCACGAAGCGATCATCGCCCGCGGACGGGAAGTGGTGCAGATTGAAGCCGAAGCGCTGGTTCGCCTCAGCGAAACATTGGACGGCAATTTCGTCGCGGCCTGCGAAGTCATATTGAACACTTCTCGTCGGGTGGTCGTGACAGGCATGGGTAAATCCGGCCATATCGCACGCAAAATGGCCGCAACTTTGGCCGCTACCGGTACGCCGGCAACCTTCGTGCATCCGGCAGAAGCGGCCCATGGCGACCTCGGCATGCTGGTCAAGGGTGACACGCTGATCGTCATCTCTAATTCCGGCAATACATCGGAACTGCACCCGATCCTGCTCTATGGCCGCAGATTGGGTGTGCCGATCATCGGCATAGCTTCGCGGCGCGCGTCGCTCGTCATGGACCATGCCAACATCCAATTGGTCCTACCCGCGATGCGTGAGGCATGCACGGCCAATATCGCGCCGACGACCTCCACGACATTGCAACTCGCCCTCGGTGATGCGCTCGCCATGGCCGTCATGGACATGCGCGGCATCACCAGCGAGAGTCTGCGCGACCTGCATCCCGGCGGTGCCATTGGCCTACGCTTGATGGCCGTGCGCGACCTGATGCACGGTCCAGCGCGAATGCCGCTCGTCGCGGGCGACTATTCAATGCCGGATGCGATCATCCTGATGAGTTCCGCTGGCTTTGGCATGGTCGGCGTGACGGACGAGGCGGGTAATTTGCTCGGCGTCATCACCGATGGCGATCTCCGCCGCCATTTCGATGAGTTGTTCACGGCCAGGGCGGCTGCAATCATGACCCCCTCACCCAAGACGATCCTTGTCGACATGCCGGCGGAGGAAGCGCTCCTCTTCCTCAACGAGAACAAGATTACCGCCGCCTTCGTTATGGAAGGACCCGGAAGCGCTACGCCGGAAAGGCCGGTGGGCATTGTCCATATCCATGATTTCGTCCGCCTCGGCCTTAGTTGAGATGAGCCGTTTCGCGATCATCATCCCGGCGCGCTATGCATCTACCCGCTTTCCGGGCAAGCCTCTCACTCCGTTGCGCGGCGCGACAGGCAAGATGAAGTCGCTTATCCAGCGCAGCTGGGAATGTGCGAGCGCTATTCCCGGATCAACCGGAGTCTGGGTCGCGACCGACGATGACCGCATCGCGGAGGCAGTCGAAGCCTTTAACGGCCAGGTCGTCATGACCGCACCCGAATGCCGCAACGGCACAGAACGCTGCGCGGAAGCGGTGAGCAAGATAGGCGACGTGGCGGATATCTTTGTCAACCTTCAGGGCGACGCACCGTTGACCCCTGATTTCGTGGTTGAGGGTCTGGTTTACGCCCTTGATGCCGATCAGGATGCGGCGATGGCGACGCCCGCCATCGGCTGCTCCGCGACACTCTACCGTCATCTGATTAACGATCAGGTGCAGGGCCGGGTCGGCGGGACTACCGTTGTCTTCAACAGCATTAACCGCGCCCTCTATTTCTCGAAGAGCGTCATTCCCCATGTGCCGGACAGCGTTGGCGAGGAGGGACACAATGCCGTTCATCTGCATCTCGGCGTTTATGCCTATCGCCCCGACGCCCTGACACGATATGCCGCCCTCCCTCCTTCCCCGCTTGAGGCATTGGAAGGCTTGGAACAGCTCCGTTTTTTAGAGGCGGACCTTCCAATCCGTGTTGTTCCGTTCGCCCCGATCGACTGGGATTGCATAGAACTCAATAATCCCGAAGACACACCTGCAATCGAGGCGGTACTCAAGACGCGCGAAATCGTCTAAGGGGCGATATGACCGCCAAAACCGTCACGTTGAACGACGAAATCAGCTTCGCCAACGACCGTCCCTTCGTCCTGATCGGTGGCATGAACGTCCTAGAAAGCTACGACCTGGCCATGGAGGTTGCAGCGCATTTCGTCGAGGTCACAAACAAACTCGGCATCCCCTATGTGTTCAAAGCGAGTTTCGACAAGGCGAACAGGTCTTCGATTCACAGCTATCGCGGGCCGGGGCTGAAAGCGGGCGTTGCGCTGTTGGCCGAAATCAAAGAGCGATTCGACGTTCCTGTCCTGACAGACGTGCATGAGCCGTGGCAGGCCGCTCCGGTGGCGGAAGTGGCGGACATCATCCAATTGCCAGCGTTCCTGGCTCGTCAAACCGATCTGGTCGCTGCAATGGCGCGTACGGGGGCAGTCATCAATGTAAAAAAACCGCAGTTCTTGGCGCCGGAGGAGATGCTCCATATTCTCCGCAAGTTTGCTGAGGCGGGAAACGAACGTATTTTGCTGTGCGAGCGCGGATCGAACTTTGGCTACAACAATCTGGTCGTGGACATGTTGGGCATGGATCTGATGAAGCCGATGGCACCGGTGATCTTCGACGTTACCCATGCACTACAAAGGCCGGGTGGCCGGATAGATAGCGCGGATGGACGTGCGGCACAGGCGGCAGCTCTAGCACGCGCCGGAATCGCGTTAGGGATCGCAGGGTTGTTCTTGGAAACACATCCAGATCCTGCAAAGGCGTTGTGCGATGGGCCGAGCGCACTTAAGCTATCGGACTTAGAAGCATTCTTACTGCAAATGCGCGCCATTG
Organism: Sphingobium sp.; assembly: GCA_047602685.1. Taxonomy (GTDB): domain Bacteria; phylum Pseudomonadota; class Alphaproteobacteria; order Sphingomonadales; family Sphingomonadaceae; genus Sphingobium. Next base: position 347 of record JASGGS010000215.1, on the reverse strand, counting down.
ATTGCCTCGTCACCTCCAGCGCGTCAAGGGACGATACGTGAATTGAATAGCAAAATCGTTCACTGAAGCGGTTGACCAGAGACGCCGTTCACTCAGTTAAAAAACTGGAGCAACTACGTGAGTCTTCAAGGGTATCGGCGAAGATCCTGAATTTGAACAACATGCACACGGTGTCGCGACGATGCGCTGGTCTTCCGCAAAGAGTACAGCTCACTCACCGATATGATATTGGACGATGTTGAAACACCTCGAATACAGCGACGACCATGTTCTGCCCCTTGAACTTGAGTTGCTAGGGTCGAAACCCAATCAGAGTGTTGAACTGCTACGGTTTTCCTGATTCACGG
>JASGGS010000214.1:0-7106 GCA_047602685.1 Sphingobium sp. | reverse complement strand
GGTCGCATTCCGCGTCGATCAGCGCCTCGGTCCGCTCGATCCCCTTGTCGCCCACCGTGGTCGCGGCGGCGACGCGCAGGCGGCCGGAGGCGTCCTTGGTCGCCTGCGGATAGGTGACCGCCTTCTCAATATCCTTCACGGTGATCAGGCCGACGCAATGATAGGCATCGTCCACCACCAGCAGCTTCTCGATGCGGCGCTGGTGCAGCAGGCGGCGCGCCTCCTCCTGGCTCACCCCCGCGCGCACCGTGGCGAGATTCTCGTGCGTCATCAGCTCGCGCACCGGCTGGAGCGGGTTTTCGGCAAAGCGCGTGTCGCGGTGCGTCAATATGCCGACGAGGCGGCCGCTGGCCTCCACCACCGGGATGCCGCTGATCCGGTGATGCGCCATCAGGGCCTGGGCCTCCGCCAGCGGGGCGTCCGGGCCGATGGTGATGGGATTGACGACCATGCCGCTCTCGAACCGCTTCACCGCGCGGACCGCCGCCGCCTGCTCCTCGATGGACAGGTTGCGGTGCAGCACGCCGATGCCGCCGAGTTGCGCCATGACGATCGCCATGTCCGCCTCCGTCACCGTGTCCATGGCGGAGGACAGGATGGGGATGTTCAGCGCGATATCGCGGCTGACGCGGGTGGAGGTATCCGTCTGGCTGGGCAGCACGTCGGATTCCGCCGGTTGCAGCAGAACGTCGTCGAAAGTGAGGCCGAGCCGGATTTCCATGGAATGCGCCACCTTGTGATTCTGGGTCGAAAGGGAATCGTGGCGGCCCATGTAACCATTTCAGGGCGCGGGGGCTAGGCCCTGATGAACGCTCTTTTTGCAATCGCGTCATGCCCTGCCTTGACCCGTGGGATCGCGAAGAAACAAAGGGGTAAAGGCGCCGGTTGCGATCAATCACCCTTTCCGCACCCGATATTTGGCGGCATAACCGGAAGACCTAGCGAGAGGGTCCTATCGCCATGGGCACATTTGCCGTCTTCGTCGCCGTCCTCGTCTTCCTGTATCTTGCCGCCAGCATCAAGATCGTGCGGCAGGGCTATCAATACACCATCGAACGCTTCGGGCGCTTCACGCAGGTCGCCCATCCCGGCCTCAATTTCTTTCCCGCCTTCTTCTATGCGGTCGGGCGCAAGATCAACATGATGGAACAGGTGATCGACGTCCCCAGTCAGGAGATCATCACCCGCGACAATGCCATGGTGTCGGTCGATGGCGTCGTCTTCTTCCAGGTGCTGGACGCGGCCAAGGCCGCCTATGAGGTCAGCCAGCTCAACGTCGCGCTGCTCCAGCTTGCGACCACCAACCTGCGCACCGTCATGGGGTCGATGGACCTGGACGAAACCCTCTCCAAGCGCGACGAGATCAATGCCCGCCTCCTCTCCGTGGTGGATCATGCGACCAACAGCTGGGGCGTGAAGATCACCCGCGTGGAGATCAAGGACATCCGCCCGCCGGTCGATATCGTCAACGCCATGGCTCGCCAGATGAAGGCGGAGCGTGAGAAGCGCGCCAATGTGCTGGAGGCGGAGGGCCTGAAAAATGCCGAGATCCTGCGCGCGGAGGGCGAGAAGCAGGCGCAGATCCTCCAGGCGGAGGGCCGCCGCGAGGCCGCCTTCCGCGATGCGGAGGCCCGCGAGCGCGAGGCGGAGGCGGAGGCAAAGGCCACGGCGATGGTCAGCCAGGCCATTGCCGACGGCAATGCGCAGGCCATCAACTATTTCGTCGCGCAGAAATATGTGGACGCGGTACAGCAGTTCGCGACCAGCCCCAATGCCAAGACCATCCTGTTCCCGGTGGAGGCGACCCAGTTGATCGGCACGCTGGGCGGCATCGGCGCTCTGGCGAAGGAGGCGCTGGGCGACGGCCCGTCCGCGCCGCCATCCCCGCCGCGCCGCCCGCCTGCCGCCGCCAGCGGCGTCCCCGCCACCCCGCCCCGGCCGCGGGACTAGGCCATGGCGGGCGGCTGGCTCTTCCCCGCCGATCTGGCGCCCTGGATCGGCTGGATGATCTTCGCGGTGCTGCTCGCCATCGGCGAGATCGTGCTGCCGGGCATCTTCCTCATCTGGATCGCCATCGCGGCGGCGGTGACCGGCGCCGTCGCCTGGGCGGCGCCGCTCGACCTGCCGGTGCAGATACTGGTCTTCGCGGTCGCCTGCCTGGTCGCGACCTGGGGCGGGCGGCGCTGGTACAGGGACAATCCGGTGGAATCCTCCGACCCCCTGCTCAACGACCGCGCCGCCCGGCTGGTCGGGCGGCAGGTCGTCGTGGTCGATCCCATCATCGGCGGGGAGGGCCGCGTGCGGATAGACGACGGCACCTGGACCGCCGTCGGCCCCGATGCGGAGGCGGGCGAGCGGCTCGTGGTGCTCGCCGTCAACGGCGCGACGCTGAAGGTGGAGCGGCCCCCAGCCTGAGGACATATCCCGGAGAAACGCCGCCTGCCCTATCCGGCCCGATGCGCGTTCCTGTCCGCGCCCGTCGCCGCGCCGTTGCGCGCGGCGTCCCCTTCCACCCAATCCTCCTGCATGCGCTGGTGCAGCACGCGGCGGCGGGGCAGCGCCTCCGGCATCTCGTCGCGGATGAAGGCGAGCAGGCCCTCGCGTATGTCGCAGCGCAGGTCGAAGGCGGTGGGAGCGTCGCGCGCCGTCGCCAGCACGCGCACCTCCATCAGTTCCTCCTTCATGTCCGTCACGGCCAGATTGTGGAAGCGCCCGTCCCAGCGCGGATTGGCGGTGATGATCTCCGCCGCCCTGGCCCGCAGCCGGGGCACGTCCGCGCCGGGATCGAGATAGAGGAAGGCGGACCCCAGCAGCTTCGACGTATTGCGCGTCCAGTTCTGGAAACTGCTCTCCAGGAATTTGGACACCGGCACGACCAGCCGCCGCTCGTCCCACAGGGCGACGACCACATAGGTCAGCCTGATCTCCTCGATCCGGCCCCATTCATTGTCGATGATCACCACGTCGTCCAGGCGTATCGGCTCGGTAAAGGCCATCTGGACGCCCGCGATCAGATTCTTGAGCGCGGGCTGCGCCGCCGCGCCGACCGCCAGCGCGGCTATGCCCGCCGACGCCATCAGCGTCACGCCCACCGTGCGGATGCTGGGTATGGACAACAGCATCAGGCAGGCGGTGATGAAGCCCACGGTCAGGACCAGGATGCGCGTCATGATCAGGCTGCGCGTGCGCCGCCGCCGGGCGGACAGATTGTCCTCCACGCTGATGTCGTAGCGATATTCGACGATACGCGATCCGGCGTTCAGCATGGCGATGGCCAGCCAGCCGAGCAGGCCCGGCACCACCAGCCCCGCCGCCCGGCTCCACAGTACCGCCGCCCAGGGTTCCAGATGAAGCTGCTCCCGGATCGTCGCCAGCGCGAAACCGACCAGCAGCCAGCGCGAGGGGCGGCGGCCATGCGCCACCAATATGTCGTCCACGCTGTCCGGCGTGCGCGCGGCCAGACGCCGCATCACGGCCATGGCGATGGCGTGGATGAGCAGGGCGACCGCCACGGATGCGGCGATCACAGCTGCGTCGATGATCCAGACCGGCACTTTCCAGCCGGCGATGAGTTCGTGCGGCATGGCAGCATAACCATGCTGCATTGCAGCGGTTCCGGGCAGCGGTTCCGACCGCCGCGACGAGGGGCCGTTCAGCGCCGGGCAAGGGCGTGGCCTTATTCGATCCGGCGCGGTAACGATGCGGTGTGTCCCGCCTTGCATGGCCCGCACCGCGGAAATGGTCCAGTGCGGCGGGACGTCCATGCCGTGCGACCAGAAGCGACGAAGGAGCGAGCCGACCCCATGCCCGATCGCCAGGCCCGATATCCGGCTTCCCGATCCCGTCTCCGGCCCCTCGCCGCGCTCCTGTGCCTCCTTGCGCCGGTGGAGGCATCCGGCGCCAACAACGCCGCGCCCTTCGACCTGTCCGGACCGATATTGCGGATCACCGTGACGCGCGGCGGCGCCACCCTCCCCATCGCGCAGGTGCCCAGTCTTGCGGAGGGCGACAGGATCGGCATCGCCGCCGACCTGCCCACCGACCAGGACGCGCATTTCCTGATGCTGTCAGCCTTCCTGCGCGGCGCGACCAATCCGCCGCCCAAGAAATGGATTTCCATCGCCGAAACATGGAAGCCAAAGGAGAAGGACAGCCGCCTCTCCCTCGAAATCCCCAAGGGCGCGCGGCAACTCGTCCTCTTCCTCGTGCCGGAGACAGGCGGCGCGACCGGCGCGATTTCCGATGCGGTGCGCAACCGCCCCGGCGAGTTCGTGCGCGCAACGCAGGAACTCAACCAGGCATCGCTCGACCGCTCGCGCCTCAACAGCTTCATGACGGCGATCAGCGCGCAGGGCGACAGCCACCCCGAATATCTGCGCACCGTCGCCCCCCGCCTCGCGCGCAGCCTGTCGATGAAGCTCAACGAGGATTGCCTGTCCCGCGTGGTGGAGTTGCAGGCATCCTGCCTCCTCGAAAACCGCGACTCCCTCGTGCTGGGCGACATGCACAGCAGCAGCGTCGCGGAAACCATAGCGGGCGCGCCCACCGAACTCGCCCTCCAGCTCAGTTCCACGCGGGAGGCGGGCGAGGGCTATTACAGCCCCTATATCGGCGTGGTGCGCGACATCGCCCGCATATTCGGCGCGTTCGGCAATCCCAATCTCGACTATCTGCCCGCGCTTGGCCTGCGCGAGGGGGACAGCCAGTCGCTGATCCTCAACCGCGCGCCCTCCTTCGGCAAGCCCCGGTCGGTCATCGTGTCCGCCCTGCCCGCCATAGAGGCGGACAGCCCGCCGCGCCTGCGCCGCGCGACCGACACGCCGCTTTGCGCCACCCGGCCCGACCTCGCCTTGCCGGTGGACGGGGCGCCGCTCATCTATTCCACCGCCTATGCCCGCAACATGGTCTTCACCCTGACCCTGCCGGGCGGCAAGGCCGTCGACCTGCCCGTGGCGGCGCGCGCGGACCTTGGCGGCTATGCCTTCACGGGCGACAAACCGTCCGGCCTCACCGGGTCGATCAAGGGAAAGCTGCATGGCAATTGGGGCTTTCGTCCGTTCGAAGGGCCGGAATTCACGCTGCAATTCCCCGGCACCGGCGCCGCCGCCCTGGCGGAGGACACGCCGCCGATCGTCCCCGGCGCGGATCAGGGCGTCACCGTCGAAGGTGCGGTGCCCGCCTGCATCGACAGCATCCTCCTCACCCCCGACAAGCCGCAGGCCACGCGCCGCTCCCGCGTGAAGCCGAAGAAGCTGGCCTGGACCGGCGGGGAGGATGACAGCATCGCCGTCACCCTGCCGCTCAAGGATGCAAGGCCCGGCGGCATGACGCTGGAGATACGCTATTTCGGCGTGGCCGATCCGGTAAAGCTGCCCCTGACGGTCGAGGAGGCCGCGCCGGTCTCTCCTCAGGCCGCGACGGCGCTTCCCGTCGCCGTGCCGCCAGCCGCAACACGATCCGCGGCCCCTGTCGCCCCGGCGCCCCTTCAGTCTCCCAGGCCATCGGGAACGGAACCGCCACCGAAACGATGAAGCCACTTGCCTACGGACCGGCTGGCGCCACCCGATAGTGATAGTCATAGACTGCCCGGAAACCGAGGCTGCCATAGAGGTTCAACGCGGGCCGATTATCGCGATGGACCTGCAAATAGGCGCGTTCCGCCCCTGCGACGGCGGCCCAGCCGAGCAAGGTCGCCGTCACCGCGCGACCCAGCCCCTGGCCACGATGTCCCGGCGACACGACGATATCGAACAGCCCGGCATCCCCGCCCTCCAGCACCGCCATGCCGAACGCCACCGCTTCCCCGTCGCGCCTGATCGTCGCAAAACCGCAAGGCAGCGCGATCAGCCCGACGAGCCGTTCATGAGCGACGCGCTGCGGCTCCGGCTGCCCATTGGCGCGGGCGAAACCCTCCAGCCATGCCTGCGGCAGCGCCGACGCGACCTCGCCCTCCGCATCGAAGGCGAAACCCTTCAACGAAGCGGTCAGCACATGGGACGGATCGCGGAGCGCATAACCGCGCTGCGCGAGCAGTGCATCAGCCTCCGACGGTGCAAGGGGCGAGAGACGAAAGACCGTCGGCAGGCCATGGGCGGGATAAAACTGCTCGGCCGCCGCGACGATCTCCGCAAAGGGCTTACGGGGATGGAGGGCGTTGGCCGAATTGGCCCGCTTGGTGTAACCGCCGGACAGGCGCAGCACCCAGCCGCCGTCCATTACGGACCGGACGCAGGGCCATGCGTTGAGGGCCCGTTCCTCCAGTCCTGCAATATTCTGCAAATCCGTGGTTGCCAGCAATCCGGGCCTGTCCGCCATATCCAACGCTCAGGCCCGGTCCGGCAGACCGTCAGTCCTTGCCGAAAAAGCCCTTGGCCATATCGGCCAGACCGCCCAGCGGATTGTCGCTGCCGCCGCCCTGGCCGCCCAGCAGGTCCTGCGCCTTGCCCATCAGGTCGCCCACCGGGAGATTGCCGACCAGATCCTGCAATTTGTCGAGGGAGATGCCATGCTCCTGCGCGGTGGCGAGAAGCGAGGACAGGTCGCCGCCATTGGCGAGCTTCTCCTGCGCCGTCGCCGCCAGCGACTGGAGCTGGTCCGCGGGAATGCCCAGCTTTTCGGCAACGCCTTCGAGATTGCCGAGAATGCCATCAAAAATGCTCATGCCGACCTCATGCGAGAAAGATGCGAGGCCGACATGAATAGCATGGGCCGCGCGGCCGGGATAGCCGCGCGGATTGTCAAAATATGTCAGGCGGCGGTCAGGGCCGCACCCTTCACCGAGTCGTCGACATGATCGAGGAACTGCGCGAAATTATCGACGAACTGCTTCACCAGCCTGGTGGCGGTGTCGTCATAGGCGTCCTTGTCGGCCCAGGTCGCGCGCGGATCGAGGATCTGGCTGTCCACGCCCGGCACGGCGACCGGAACCTCGAAGCCGAAATTGGCGTCCGTGCGGAACTCGACATCGTTCAGGCTGCCGTCGAGCGCGGCGTTCAGCAGCGCGCGGGTCGCCTTGATCGGCATGCGCTTGCCGACGCCATATTTGCCGCCAGTCCAGCCGGTGTTGACCAGCCAGCAGGTCACGCCGCCCTTGGCGATGCGCTCCT
>JASGGS010000213.1:0-7145 GCA_047602685.1 Sphingobium sp. | reverse complement strand
CTTTACCGACCATTTCTTCTACCCGGAGGGAGCGCCCTATGCCCGGCTGGTCGGACATGGCTTCTATTATGATGACTATGAACGGCTGGACGGCGTCTGGTTGTTGAAGGCCACGCGGATCGAGCGGCTGAAAGTGGAGGTGGCGTGATGGCGGCCACGGTTCTTCTGGCGATCCTCGCTGCATCCGCCCCGGCCTCGGTTCCCGCCTGTATGGCCGTGACGCAGCGGCATTTCGAGCATCTTTCCGAACTGCCCCGCGGCGCAGCCGAGGCGATGGGCATGAGCATGGCGGATAAAGGGCGCCCTTTTCAGGCGGGGATGCGCTGACCGAACCGGACCTGCCGCGCACGCGATTCGTCGGGGCCGTCCAGCAGGGTTGCACGCTCCGCATCGATTATGAGCAGGGCGGTATCGCCCATCGCTGGGCCACGCGGACCTTGACCTATGGGCAATGGGCTGGACCCGCGCGCCCGGCGTGGACCTGCTCCGCCGCAACGCGCGGTGATATCTGTAGGACGTGTCAAGAGAGAGATGCGCGGCGGCTGGGTCTGTACCATGGGGTAGGCAACCCAGTCATCTTTTACCCGCCAAGCATCGTCTACTCGGTAGTCGCGCCCCACAAATTGCGCTTGGCCACATAGCCGCGCTGTCCGTTCACATCGAAACGGCAAATTGGCGTCGCAATCCGACACGCGCCCCACGACTCCGGGTTCGGCGGAATGGGCGCGGCTGTGGAGGCGTCTGGCAGGGGGGCTGTCTCACCACGATGATCGCGTGTGTCATGAGCAGGGGCATGCATCCACCCTTGCGTACCGTCCGGTCTTCGATCTTGCGCCAGTGGGATCCTCGATACTTTCACCGGCAGGTACGGCGGCGGTAAACCCAGTTGCCGGATAATCCATACTCGGCCCCACGCGTCGCGCTAATCCTTGGCGATAGAGGCCAATAGGATTTCTGGTCGCCTGCGCCGATACGGGGCAATGCCCGCCAATGGCGCAACGGTGGCAGCGGTCAGACAGAGGAGGGTTTACGCCGGAACATGCACGGTAGCCATAATCCGCCCCTTGCCACGGCACGGTCGCGCTCAACACGGACAATGGGACGGGCCGGGAGGGGCGGGCGGTCGCAAGGGGGCTTGACCTTTGCCCGGCCCTGAACCAAGTCCGCCGCATGCCAAAGCGTCCTCGTCCGGCCAATCCCCGCGTGATCGTGACCCGCCGCCTGCCCGCGGCGGTGGAGCATCGGATGGCCGCGCTGTTCGACGTGGAATTCAACGTCGCCGACACGCCCTTCGACCGCGCCCGCATGGCGGAGGCGATGCGGTCCTGCGACGTGCTGGTCCCCACCATAACGGACGGGATCGACGCGTCCCTTATCGCGGAGGCGGGGGACCGGCTGCAACTCATCGCCAATTTCGGCAATGGGGTGGACCATATCGACCTCGCCGCCGCGCGCGCGCATGACATCATGGTCACGAACACGCCCGGCGTGCTGACCGACGACACGGCCGACATGACCATGGCGCTCATCCTCTCCGTCCCGCGCCGGCTGGCGGAGGGGGAGAAGCTGGTGCGCTCCGGCCAATGGGGCGGCTGGAGTCCCTCGGCCATGCTGGGCCACCGGATCGGCGGCAAGCTGCTCGGCATTGTCGGCATGGGCCGCATCGGCCAGGCGGTCGCCCGCCGCGCCGTCGCCTTCGGCCTGCGCATCGCCTATCATAACCGCCATCGCCTGCCGGAGGCGGTGGAGGCGGAGACGGGCGCCGTCTATTATCCCGATCTCGGCGCGCTGCTGGCGGATGCCGACATCGTGTCCATCCATTGCCCGCATACCGACCAGACCGAGGGGATGATCGACGCGCGGCGCATCGCGCTGATGAAGACCAGCGCCTATCTCATCAACACCTCGCGCGGCGAGATCATCGTCGAGGACGCGCTGGTCGGCGCGCTGGAACAGGGCCGGATCGCGGGGGCTGGACTCGATGTCTACAGCCATGAACCGGCCGTCGATCCCGGCCTGCTCGCGCTCGCCAATGTCGTGCTGCTGCCCCATATGGGGTCCGCCACGTTCGAGGGGCGGGACGATACGGGCGCGCGCGTCATCACCAATATCCGCCTGTGGGTGGGCGGCGACCGGCCCCCGGATCAGGTGCTTGAGGGCTGGGCTTAATATTTTCGCGACAAGATCGCTGTAGAGACGGCGGCGAACGCGCAGGGGATGCGACGGGGGAAATGATGAATTTCACGGGCAAGGCTTGGATTCGCGCCGCCGCGCGGGGCGCTGTCATGGGCGCGGTTGCGCTGGCGGCCGCTCCCGCCATGGCGCAGGGACAGCTTCTCGCGCCCGACAGCGGCGACACGGCCTGGATTCTGACCGCCTCCGCCCTCGTCCTCCTCATGACCCTGCCGGGCCTCGCCCTCTTCTATGGCGGCCTGGTGCGGCAGCGCAACCTGCTGTCCGTCATGATGCACTGTTTCGCGGTGGCGGCGGTCGCCTCGCTGCTCTGGGCGCTGGCGGGCTATTCCATCGCCTTCGCGCCGGGCACGGCGATCACCGGCGGCGCGCTCAATGTCGGCCTCGCCAATCTGGCGCTGCTGCGCGACGGCATGACCGTGCCGGAAAGCGCCTTCGTCCTGTTCCAGATGATGTTCGCCGTCATCACCCCCGCGCTGATGATCGGCACCTTTGTCGAGCGCGTGCGCTTCGGCTGGCTGCTCGGCTTTTCCGCGCTCTGGTCGCTGCTGGTCTATGCGCCCGTCGCGCATTGGGTCTGGGGCGGCGGCTGGCTGGCGCAGCTCGGCACGCTGGATTTCGCGGGCGGGATCGTCGTCCATACCAGCGCGGGCGTCTCCTCGCTGGTCATCGCGCTGTTGATCGGCAGGCGCCATGGCTTTCCGCAGACCCTGATCCTTCCGCACAGCCCGGCATTGACCATGGTCGGCGCGGCCATGCTGTGGGTGGGCTGGTTCGGCTTCAACGGCGGATCGGCGCTGGGTGCTGGCGACGGCGCGGCGAGCGCGATCCTCAACACCCATTTCGCCTCCTGCGCGGCGGCGCTCGCCTGGATCGCGGCGGAACGGATCAAGCTGGGCAAGCCGACCACGGTCGGCATCGCCACGGGCGCGATCGCGGGCCTCGCCACCGTCACCCCGGCGGCTGGGATGATCGGGCCGATGGGCGCGATCCTGGTCGGGGCCATCGGCTCGCTCATCTGCTTCGCCGTCGTGATCCTGGTGCGCCACAAATGGCATATCGACGATTCGCTCGACGTGTTCGCCGTGCATGGCGTGGGCGGCATCGTCGGCTCGCTGCTGCTGGCGCCCTTTGCCAGCGCGGCGCTGGGCGGCGCTGGCTATGACGAGGGCACCGGCATCTTCTCGCAATTGGTGGCGCAGGCCGTGGGCGTCGGCGCGGTGGCCCTCTGGTCCGCCGTCGCCACTCTTGTCATCAGCCTGATCGTCGCGGTCGTCTCCCCCATGCGCGTCTCGCTGGATGCGGAGCGCGAGGGTCTCGACATCTCCAGCCATGGCGAGCGCGCCTGGGAGTTCGACTGAGCGGCGGCTATAGCCGGGCGAGGATCGACAGCGTGAGGTTGATCCAGAGCGCGATCTGGAAGGCCACGCCGACCATGAAGGCCAGGCCGCGATGGGCGGGGTTGTTATAGCTCAGATGGATGGCGCTCTGCGCCAGCCGCGCCGCGACATAGCCCCAGGCGAAGGCCAGCGTCCATCCGCCGACCGCTTGCAGCGCATAGGCGGCGATGCAGCCTGTGTAGAACACTATGGGCAGTTCCATGAGGTTGCCATAATGGCGCACGGCCGCGACCGTGGCCTCCGGCTCCGGGTCGCCGAGATGCGCGCGGTAATAATCGGGGTCCTGCCCGCCCTTGACCGCCGCCGCGCGTCCCGCCGCCATGCGGAATATGGCGAAGAAGGTCAGGGCGACGATCGCCAATATCGGCAGGAAAATATACATTTGATTCAATGGGTTATTCATGTGTTTCGCCTCTCTCCCGTTTCTCTGCCTCCAACAATGGCCTACTGGCGGAGAAGCGCAATCCTTTTGCGGGCAATGGCGATTGGGTAGGGAAGCGTGTGATCTTCTCAATAAGCAAAAGGCCCTCCGCCTCCATCGAGGCAAAGGGCCTGAAGCCGGAAATGCTGCCGGAAATGCTGATGGTCGGCGGGTAGGATCAGGAGGAGGCGAGGCCCAGCAGCGCCCTGGTGGCTTCCTCCGGCCCGCGATAGGCTTCCTGCCGGGCGCCGCTCCAATAGGTCAGCTCGCCCAGCGGGATCGCCGCGCCGGAGACCGCGCACAGGACGAAGCGGCCCGGCCGCACGATCTCGTAATCGGACGCGCGATAGTGCAGGACGGCAAGGCCGGGCTGGTCGGGCGCGCGCATGGGGTCAGTCTCCGGTCAGGATACGGTCGACGAGCTGACCCACGGTCGGCACGAAGCCGTTGGAGTAGAAGGGGTCCTGCTTGAAGCGATAGGCGCCATGGCCTGCGAACAGCAGATTGTCGTCGACAGGGCCGCCATGCACCGCGTCCTGCAACGTCTTCTGGATGCAGAAGCTGCGCGGGTCGGCGAGGCGGCCGGTGGAATAATCGTCATGGTCCTTCCACGCGGAAAAGCCGCAATGCGAAAGGCAGCCCATGCAGTCGGCCTGATCCTTGCGGATAATGGCCTTCTCCTCCTCGGTCACGAAGACCAGGGTATTGTCCGGCGTCTTGAGCGCGCTGGTGAAGCCATGGCCGAACCATTCGCGGGCGCGGATCAGGTCGCCGCGCGTGACCCAGAAATTCTTGCCCTTCACCCCCACGTCCAGCTGGTGGGTATGATCGCCCGCCTGCTCCATGGAGAAGGCGATCTGGCGCTCCGAGCGGGCCTCCAGATTGCGCAGGAAGGGATTGCGGATGGCGGAGGAATAGAAGCCGGTGGGCGAGAAGCGGTGGAGGAGGATATCGCCCTCGTCCAGCGTCGTCAGCTTCTCCTTCCACGCCTGCGGGATGGGGCTTTCCTGCGTGAGGAGGGGACGCGTGCCGAACTGGAAGGCGATGGAGCCCAGCTCCGGATTGTCGATCCAGTCGGACCAGTCGCGCAGATACCAGACGCCGCCCGCCATTACGATGGGCACCTCGTCGGAAATGCCGCCCTCGCGCATGGTGTCGCGCAATGCCTTGACGCGGGCATAGGGCGCTTCGGGCTTGGTGGGGTCCTCGGCATTGGACAGGCCGTTATGGCCGCCCGCCAGCCAGGGGTCCTCATAGACCACCGCCGCCAGCCATTCCGCCGCCTTCGAATAGGCGCGCTTCCACAGCGCGCGGAACGCGCGGCCGGAACTGACGATGGGGAGATAGTTGACGTCATGCTCCGCGGCGATCTCGCTGAGCTTGTAAGGCATGCCCGCGCCGCAGGTGACGCCGGCGATCATGCCCTTGGTGCGTTCGAGTACGCCTTGCAGCACACGCTGCGCACCGCCCATTTCCCAGAGCACGTTGATGTTGATGGCGCCCTTGCCGCCGGCAATCTCGAACGCCCGCTTCACCTGCTCCACGGCGCCGTCAATGGCGTACTGGATCAGCTCCTCATGACGCAATGCGCGGGTGCGGCCATGGTAGATCTGCGGAACGGGATTGCCATCGGCGTCATAGCTGTCCGCGTTGACCGCCGACACCGTGCCGATGCCGCCCGCGGCAGCCCATGCGCCCGAACTCATATGGTTGGACACGGCCACGCCCTTGCCGCCCTCGATCAGCGGCCAAACTTCTCGCCCGCCATAAACGATCGGCTTCAAACCCTTGAACAATTACAGTCCCCTATCACGACGGGAAGCGCCCCCACCGGCGCTACGCCACTCGAAAGCCGCTCCATAGCAAGAATTTATTCACAATGCGCCTGTTTTCCTTTGGCGTGAGGACGCCGGTCTACTGTGTCAGCGCGGCACTCCCGGCGGCGGCGCCATAGAGCGCGGCGTAGCGCGCCACCATGCCGCCTTCGTCAAAGGCTTCCCGTGCGCGCTGCTGGTTGGCCGCGCCCAGCCGGGCCCTCAAATTGGGATCGCCGACCAGCGCCGCAAGCCCCCCGGCCAGGCCTTTTTCGTCGGATGGTGCGAAAAGATAGGACCGGTTGCCGGGGGCGAGCATCGAGCCGACATCGCCCACATCGGTGGAGAGCACGGGCAGGCCCGCCGCCATCGCCTCCACCAGCGAGATCGGGAATTGCTCGCTGTCGGACGTCAGCGCGAAAATGTCGAAAAGTCCCACAAATTCCTGCGGCCGCGCCAGGAAGCCCGGCATGACGAGCGCGTCGAGGCCGAGGCGCCGCGCCTCCGCCCGGATCGCGTCTCCGTCCGGACCCTCGCCCACGATGACGAGCGTGATGCGGTCGGCGAGGGGCGCCGCGATCCGTACCAGCCGGGGCAGGTTCTTGACGGCGCGCAGGCCCGCCAGCGTGCCGACGACGACCCTGCCGTCCGTCTTGTCGAGTCCGGGAATGGCATCGGGTTGCGGGCGACGGGCATAGGCGGCGACGTCTATGCCATTGGGAATGTTGTGAACCCGGTCGCAGGGCAGGTGCCATGCCTGGATCGCGATATGTTCGAGTTGGCGCGATGGCACGACCAGGGCATGGGCGCTGCCCAGCGCGATGCGGCGGAACAGGTTCCGCCTGGGGTTGAGGCGCGCGGCCTCGTCGGCGTTGAAGCCGTCCTCATGATGGATCAGCGCGGGCAGGCGCATCGCCCGGCTGAAGAGGCGATGCGCCATCACCATGTTCATCGCCCCCCAATTATAGGTGAGGACGAGGTTGAAGCCCCGCATGTAGCGGGCCAGCGCCGACAGGCGCCCATAGGACGGGCCGCCCATGATGGTCGGCCCGTCCCCGGCGATGCGATAGTCCACATCGGGATCAATGGCCGCGCAGGCGCCCGTCATATGCGGATTGCCGACGAGGATGCTGTGCCGCGCCCGCGCGCCCCAGACATTCATCAGCCGGACCGTGCGCGCTTCCTTGCCGCCCAGGTCGAAGCTGCCATGGACATGGAGTATGTGGAGCGGCCCGCTCATCGAGCGGGATCGGAGGCCGGGGCGGCCTCGGGCAGGGGGGCGGCGAGCGTCCTTTCCAGCAGGCGGTCGATGGCCGC
>JASGGS010000212.1:0-7186 GCA_047602685.1 Sphingobium sp. | reverse complement strand
CGCCCATGCCGAGGGCGGCTTCGTCGCCGCGCGTCCCGCGCTGGTGACGGCGGACGCGCCGCAAAATGACTGGTGGCGCCTGTATGAAGACCCGGTGCTCGACCAGTTGGTCGCCGATGCGCTCAAGGCCAATACTGACCTGCGCGTGGCCCTCGCCAATTGGGAAAAGGCGCGGGCGGTCCTGCGCGAGAGCCGCAATCAGGCTTTCCCGCAGACGACCATCGACGCGACCGGAACCCGCAACCGTTTCTCCTCCCTCCAGCGCGTGCCGGGCGTCCCGCAGGAGGACTGGCGCGTCGACGGCGGCCTCAGCGTCACATGGGAGGTCGATCTCTTCGGCCGGGTGAAGCGCGGCGTGGAGGCGTCGCGGGCCGATGCCGACGCGGCGCTGGCGGCGGCCGACGCGATGCGCGTCGCCATCGTCGCGGAGACGGCGCGCGCCTATGCCGACGCCTCCTCCTCGGCGGAGCGCATCGCCGTGGCCGAGCGGACGCTGGACCTGCTCGACAAGACCGTGACGCTGACGGGCAAGCGTTTCGAGGCCGGGCGCACCACGCGGCTCGACGTCTCGCGCGTCTCGGCTCTTCGGAACCAGCAACTTGCAACCCTTTCCCCGCTTCGCGCCCAGCGCGATGCGGCACTCTTCCGTCTCGCCCTCTTAACCGGAAGAGTGCCGGCCGACCTGCCCCCCCAGGTCGGCCTGCGGGCGGCCACGCTCAGACTGGATCGCCCCGTGCCAGTGGGCGATGGCCGCGCGCTTCTTGCCCGCCGCCCCGACGTGCGGGAGGCGGAGCGCAAGCTGGCCGCCGAGACCGCGCGCATCGGCGTGGCGACGGCGGACCTCTATCCCCGCATCTCGCTCGGCGGGTCGATCGGATCGACGGGCAATGATGTATCCAGCCTCTTCGGCTCCGGCCCGCTGCGCTGGGTGGTGGGACCGCTGCTCAGCTGGGCCTTCCCCAATATCGAGGGCGGCCGGGCCCGGATCGCGCAGGCGGAGGCTTCGACCAGGGCGGCGCTCGCGACCTTCGACGGCACGGTACTCAAGGCGTTGCAGGAGACGGAGACGGCGCTCTCCGCCTATGCCCATGGGCTGGAGCAGCGTCAGGCCCTGCGCGACGCGACGGAGCAGGCGCGGGTCGCCGCGAATATCAGCCGGGCGCAGCTTCGCGAGGGGCGGGTGGACTTCCTGACCGTCCTCGACGCCGAGCGGACGCTGGCGGGCGCGGAGGCCGATCTGGCGCAGGCGGACGCGGTCGTGGCGGCAAACCAGATCGACCTCTTCCGCGCCCTGGGCGGCGGATGGCAGGCGGAAACGCGGAAGGTGGCGCTGGCGCAATAGGCAGACAAGCCGCAACCAGCCTGTTCCCGTCATGCCCATGCTGTCCGCGAGCGGCGTGCTCCTGCGGAGGCAGGAGCCCAGGGCAAGGAAATGCTGAACTGCCCTGGATTCCTGCCTCCGCAGGAACACGAAACAATGCAACGAAATGAACGGTGACAAAATCCGCCCGCACCGGAACGGAATTATAGTTTCGATATCGAAACAATGCCTGGATTTCTGCCCGGATTCGGTAGGGAAACCAGTGAGCTTTTGCCCGGCTACCGTCCCTTCACCCCCATCTCCTTCAGCAGCCGGTCGGCATGGTCGATCTTGTCCATCGTCCACAGCATGAACCGCCCGTCCGCATGGATGGTGCGGTTGCGGTCGGCGGCATAGGCCCAGTCGGATATCACCCCGTCCAGCGTCCCGTCGAAGGCGAGGCCGACAAACTCGCCCCTGGCGTTCAGCGTCGACGATCCCGAATTGCCGTTGGTGATGTCCACCGTCGACATGAAGTCCACGGGCAGCGTGCCCAGCACCGGATCGGCATAGGGGCCGTAATCCCTGGCCTTGATCGCCGCTATGGCCGCCTCCGGCGCATTGAACTCGCCCTTGCCCGTCTGCTTGGCGACGAGGCCCTCGGCGGTGGTGAAGGGCGTCCAGATCTGCCCGTCGCGGACACGGCCCGTCACCTTGCCCCAGGTCAGGCGCAGCGATCCGTTCGCGTCCGGATAGACGGGCTGGCCCTGCGCCTTCCTGTAGGCGAGCAGACCCTGCATGTAGACCGACCGTGCCGCCTGCGTGCGGCCCGCCCGGTCCTTCTCCTTCCGTTCCCCCTCGGCATCGCCGGGGTAAAGGGCAACGGCCAGCCTGATGAAGGGATCGTCCGACGCCTCGAACTCCGCCGCGCTCCTGTCCAGCCAGCCGACCCGCGTCGCGGTGTCGCCCAGCCCGGTCCCGGCATAGAGGCGGTCGAGGCCGATCTCCCTGAGCGCCGCCTCGAACCTGGCGTCGCGGTCGGCCTCCGGCAGTTGCCGATATTCGGCAAGGGCGGCCTCGAACAATTGCCGGTCGACGGCGGGCAGGAAGCGGCGCTCCACCTGCGTCAGCCGGTCGATGGCCGGGCGGCGGTCGCGGTCCTGATAGCCGCTCTCCCGCTGCGCATCCGGCTTGGCGCGCTCCCTGGCCCAGCGATAGAGGAGGCGGGCCGATGCCAGCAGCTGCGCCCGGTTGAGCAGCCCCTGCCGCAGGCCCTTGAGGGAGGCGGCATTATTCTCCGCGACCACCGCATCCAGCGCCTCTGCCGCCGGGCCATATTTCGCCGTCCGCGCGGGGTCCGCGGCGATCCAGTCGCGATAGGCCTTCTCCTCCGCGCCCTTGCGCGCGTCCAGGTTGATCGCGTCCGCGCCCGCCAGGTCGCCCGACAGCTTCTTCTCGTAATTCTCCGCGCCTTGCAGGATGGAAGCGTAGCGGATCTGCGCCTCCCGATTGCCTGCCGTCGCCCGCTTGATCTGCGTGGCATAGTCCGCGAACAGGCGCTGCCACAGCGGCTCATAGTCGGAGAAGTTGAAGCGCACCTCCTCCGCCGTGCGCAGCCGGTTGGTCACGCCGGGAAAGCCCGCGACCATCACGAAATCGCCGTCCTTCAGATGATCCTTCGCGACCTTCAGCCAGCTCTTCGGGCGATAGGGCACATTGTCCCTGGCAAAGGGCCTCGACGATCCGTCCGGCCCGACATAGGCGCGGTAGAAGCCGAAATCGCCGGTATGGCGCGGCCACATCCAGTTGTCCGTATCGCCGCCGAAATTGCCGATGCCCATGGCCGGCGCGTAGACGAGGCGGACATCCTGTATCTCCAGCTGCTGCTGGAGATAATAGGCCGCCCCGCCATAATAGGGCCGCACGTCGCAGCGGCGGTTTGGCTGCTTCTCGCAGGCCGCGATCAGCGCCTTCCGGTTGGCGTCGATCCGGTTGTAGCGGGCGAGGCCGTCGAGCTTCGCGGTCACGCCCTTCAGCGTCGCGGACGTCACGTCGCGCAGATCCTCGATCACATAGATGCGGCTGCCCGGCGCGGCGGGAAGCTCGTCGGCCGCATTGGCGGCCAGGAAGCCGTTGGTCAGATAATCCTGCCCCTCCTTGCTGTTATACTGGACGGAACCGAGGACGCAGTGATGATTGGTCGCGACCAGCCCTTCCGGACTGAGGAACGCGGCGGAGCAGCCGCCCAGCGAGACGATGGCGTTGAGCGGCGCGGCCTTGAGATCGCCAAGGGCCGCGGGATCGAGCTGCAACCCGTCCGCCTTCAACGCCGCGCCGATCTCCTTTACCTGTTGCGGCATCCACATGCCCTCGTTCGCAAGGGCGGGCGCGGCGGTCAGGGACAAGGCGAGAAGGACGAGACGGCGGGTCATCGGGGACGGCTCCGGTCTTGGGAGGGAAAGGGCGCATATCCTTGGGCGGCGGGGCGCATATGGCAAGAACTAATGCCGTCGCCTGTTGCCGCGAGACATGGTTCTCATGTCCGCCTCTGGACAGATGTGATCCGCACCATATCCTATTTCCGTCCGCACCCTGCATGGCGATGCGGCGAGAGAACAGGATTCGGCGGCTCGTGCAGGCGGCCAAGGGGAGATCGGGATGCGGATGACAGGTGAAGAGCGCATTGCGGCTCCGAGAGGACGCGTATGGGACGCGCTCAACGATCCGGATGTCCTGAGGGCCTGCATCCCCGGCTGCCAGTCGCTGGAGCGTGAAGCTGACGGGCGCCTTCGCGCGACGGTGGAGGTGAAGATCGGTCCCATCGGCGCGCGCTTCAACGGCGCCGTCACCCTGTCGGACATCGATGCGCCCAACGGCTATCGCATCACCGGCGAGGGGCAGGGCGGCACGGTCGGCCATGCGAAGGGCGGCGCGACAGTGCGGCTGGCGGATGACGGCGCGGGCACGCTCCTGTCCTATGAGGTGGAGGCGGAGGTCGGCGGAAGGCTGGCGCAGCTCGGTGGACCGATCATCGATGCGACCGCCAGGCAGCTTGCGGGCAAGTTCTTCAGGAAGTTCAACGAGGTTGTGAGCGGCCCTGACACGGCGCGGCCGGGGGCGGAAACGCCCGGCACTGTCCCGGCGCGTGCGGCAGCCTCCAGCGCCGCGCCCGTTCATGCGGCCATATCGTCAGGCCCGGCCTCCTTCCCATGGGGCTGGGTGGCCGCACTCGTCGCGGCGATCGTCGCGGGCTTCCTGCTGGGACGCAGCGCGGCGGCGGACTGGTGGGTCCTCGCTGTCGCGGTGCTGGTCGTCATCGCCACCGGCGCGGGCTATGCGGCGGGCCGGGGAGGCGGGCGATGAAGGCCGCGCCTTTCGACTATGTGCGCCCCGGTACGGTGGAGGAGGCGTGCGCCATCCTCGCCGAGGCGGGCGGCGGCGCGCAGGTGCTGGCGGGCGGCCAGACGCTCATGCCGCTCCTCGCCCTGCGCATGAGCCAGCCCTTCATCCTGGTCGACATCAACCGCATCGACGCGCTGAAAGGCGTCTCCCGCTTCGAGGGCGGCACGCGCATCGGCCCCGTCATGCGTCAGAATGAGGTGATCGCGGACGAGACGCTGAACCGCGTCCTGCCCACGCTCACCACGGCCGTGCGTCATGTCGGCCATCACCAGACGCGCAACCGGGGTACGCTGGGTGGCTCCATCGCGCTGGGCGAACCGGCGGCGGAAAGTCCTGCGACGGCGGTGGCGCTGGGCGCGTCGGTCACTGTCCGCTCCGTGCGCGGCAGCCGCACCATAAAGGCGGAAGACCTGTATTTCGGTCCCTATGCCACCGCGCTGGAACCCGATGAACTGCTGACGGATATCGTCTTTCCCGACTGGCCGCGGGAAAGCATCACCGTCTTCCGCGAAGTGGCGCAGCGGCCCGGCGATTTCGCGCTCGTCGGCCTTGTCGGATCGGTCGTGGCGGAAGGGGGCAGGGTCTCCCGTGCGGGACTCGCCTGGTTCGGCATGGGGCCGACCCCGATCAAGGCGCGGCAGGCGGAGGCGGCGCTGGTCGGGCAGGCTGTCGATACGCTGGATGTGGCCGGTCTGGCGGACCTCGCCATCGCGGATACCGCTCCCTTCGACGATCATCATGCCAGCGCGGAATATCGGCGCACCGTCGGACGACGCATCTTCGCGCGCACCCTGAAAGAGGCTCTGGACCTGAGGCAGGCAGCATGAGCGAACATCGTATCGAACTGACCATCAACGACCGCCGGCACCGGGCGACGGTCGAGGGGCGCAAAACACTCTGCGATTATCTGCGTGGCGATGCGGGCTATACGGGCGTGCATGTCGGCTGCGAACATGGTGTTTGCGGCGCCTGCACGGTGATGGTCGATGGCAAGGCGGTGCGATCCTGCCTGATGCTGGCGGTGCAGGCCGATGGATGCAGCGTCACCACGGCGGAGGGGCTGGCGGACCCCGATGGGACGCTTCATCCCGTGCAGGCGGCGATGCGCGATTGCCACGGCCTGCAATGTGGTTTCTGCACGCCCGGCGTCGTCTGCACGCTCGCTTCGCTGATGGATGGCCATGCCGCGCCCGATGAGGGGTCTCTGATCGCCGCCATGTCGGGTCATGTCTGCCGCTGTACCGGCTATCAGGGCATCAGGCGCGCCATTCGCCAGCTGACGGAGGAAAGCGCATGAGCGACCTCGCATCTGCCGGCGTCGGCGCGGCCCGCTTCATCGGCAAGCGCGTCCATCGCAAGGAAGACCCCCGGCTGCTGACCGGCAAGGGCACATTTGTCGACGATGTGGTGCTGCCCGGCATGCTCCATTGCGCCTTTGTGCGCAGCCCCATTGCGCGCGGCCGGATCACGTCCATCGACACCAGCGTCGCCAGGGCACAGCCCGGCGTCCATGTGGTGCTGACGGCGGCGGACATCGCCCATATTCCCGTCACGCCGATGAGTTTCTTCCTGACGCCCATGGAGGTGCCGACGCCGATTCTGGCCGTCGATCGCGTTGCCTATGTCGGCGATCCCGTCGTGCTGATCGTCGCCGACGACCGCTATCTGGCGGAGGATGCCGCCAGCCTCGTCATCGTGGACTATGAGGAGGAAGAGGCGGTCGTCACCATTGCGGACGCGCGCACCGGCGCGCCCGTCCATCCCGCAAAAGACGATAATATCGCCGCCGAAATGGGCATAGAGGAGGACGAGGATCTGGAAGCGGCGCTGGCGGGCGCCCCCCATCTCGTCACCCGCACGGTGGTTCACCAGCGCATCTCCCAGTCGCCCATGGAAACGCGCGGCGTGGTGGTGGCAAAGCAGGGTGAGGAGGAATTGTTCGTCCACATCACCTGCCAAAGCCCGCATATGGTCGCCCGCTATCTCTCGCTGGTGCTGGGCCAGCCCCGGCTCAGCATCCGTGCGGTGGCCAAGGATGTGGGGGGCAGTTTCGGCCTCAAAAACCATCCCTGGCGGGAGGAATTGTCGGTTATCGTCGCGGCCATCATCCTTGGCCGTCCGCTGAAATGGATCGAGGACCGGCTGGAGAATCTCATCTCCGCCAATCAGGCGCGCGAGCAGGAACTGACCCTGCGCGCGGGCTTCGACGGGGAGGGGCGGCTGGTCGCCTCCCATGCCAATTACAGCGTCAATAATGGCGCCTATCCGCAGGGTGCGGATGCCAATGTCGCGGTCGCCATGTTCCTGTGGTCGGCCTACAAGATGCCGGCCTTCGGTTTCTTCAACCGGGGCTGGTATTCGAACACGGTGGGCCTGGCCGCCTATCGCGGGCCATGGGCGATGGAGACGCTGGCGCGCGAGGCGCTGCTGGATATCGCCGCGCGGGAGATCGGCATCGATCCGGTGGACATCCGCAAGCGCAAT
>JASGGS010000211.1:0-7188 GCA_047602685.1 Sphingobium sp. | reverse complement strand
GCCAATATTACTGGATAGAGGCCCATGGCCATATCGAGAAATCGGCGGATGGCCGGGAAATCCATTTTCCCGGCGTCCTCCTGGATATCGAGCAGCGCCGGACGCTGGAGCGGGAGCGCGACCGGGCGACCGCGATGCTGCGCACGATCATGGAGGCGGTGCCGGGCGTCGTCTATGCCAAGGACCGCGAGGGCCGCATGCTGATCGCCAATGGCGGTACGACCAAGCTCCTCGGCCTGCCGCCGGAGCGCTATCTGGGACGCACCGATCTCGAAAATCTGGAGGACAAGGATCAGGCGCGGGCGGTCATGGCCAATGACCGGCGAATCATGGAAAGCGGCGTTGCCGAGCAGGTCGAGGAAGCGGTTCGGCTGGCGGACGGCGAGCCGGCCATCTGGCTGTCCACCAAGGCGCCGCTGCGTGACGAGACAGGGGAGGTCATCGGCCTGGTCGGCGCATCCGTGGATATCAGCGGCCGCATCCGTGCCGAGGAGGAGCTGCGCAGGCTGAACCAGACGCTGGGCGAGCGTGTCGCGCATGCGGTCGCGGAGCGCGAGCAGGCGGAGGCGGCGCTGCGTCAGGCGCAGAAGATGGAGGCGGTGGGACAGCTCACGGGCGGCATCGCGCATGATTTCAACAATCTGCTGACCATCATCACGGGCAATGTCGAGATGGCCGTGCGGGCGCTGGAGAAGGTGGGCAATGCGGATGCGCGGCTGTACCGCATGCTGGGCAATGCCATGGTCGGTGCCAACCGGGCCGCGGCGTTGACCCAGCGCCTGCTGGCCTTTTCCCGGCGCCAGCCGCTGGCGCCCAAGCCCGTCGACATTGCGCGGCTGGTGGACGGGATGTCCGACCTCATGACGCGTTCGCTGGGCGAGACGATCCGGCTCGACCGGGTCATGGCACCGGATCTGTGGTGCGTGGAGGTCGATCCGAACCAGTTGGAAAGCGCGCTCCTCAACCTCGCTGTCAATGCGCGCGACGCCATGCCGCAGGGCGGGACGCTGACCATGGAAGCGGCCAATATCACGCTGGACGAGGAGGCCGCGCGCAAGGGCGGGTTGCAGGCGGGCGCCTATGTCGCGCTGGCCGTCACCGATACCGGAACCGGCATGTCGCGGGATACGGCGCTCCATGCCTTCGAACCCTTCTTCACCACCAAGGAGCAGGGCAAGGGCACGGGCCTCGGCCTTTCCATGGTCTATGGCTTCGTCCGGCAAAGCGGCGGTCATGTGAAGATCCGTTCGGAGGAGGGGCAGGGAACGACCGTCAAGATCTACCTGCCCCGGCTGGTCGGCGCGGCCTTGGCCGAGGATGGCCAGCGGTCGAATGCCTTGCAGGACGCCCCGCCCGCCAGAGGCACGATCCTGGTGACGGAGGACGATCCCGATGTCCGCTCCTATGCCGTCGAGTGCCTGCGCGAACTGGGCTATGACGTGCTGGAGGCGCATGATGCGGCCAGTGCTCTCGCGATCATCCAGGGGGAGCCGGGCCGCATTGACCTCCTGCTGACCGATGTGGTGATGCCGGGCGACTCCGGGCGCGATCTGGCCGACCGGGCGCTGGCCGCCGATCCGGCGCTGCGCGTCGTCTTCATGAGCGGCTATCCGCGCGACGCCATCGTCCATGACGGCAAGCTGGACCCCGGCGTCGAACTGATCGCCAAGCCCTTCACGTCCATGGTGCTGGGGGAGAAGATGCGCGATATGCTGCGCGATTGAGGGTCGGGCGGCGCTGGTTCCGGCATCAGGCCGGGGCGGGCACGGCCTGCGGAGCGCGGCGGCGGCGAACCCGCTCGATCCCGGCGATGAGCATGTCGGCGGCCTTTTCCGCCAGCATGCCGGCACCGGCGCCTGCCGCCACGTCGCCGGGATAATTGGCGCGGCGAGGCACCTGGAGGGCGCCCACGACCGCCGCGGCCGTCAGCACCGGGCGGGTGAAGGATGGATATTCGCGGGAAAAGGCGCGCGCGACGGCCAGGGCGGACGCGGTGTGGCCGGAAGGGAAGGACCGCAGCGCCTCGCTGCGCGAGCTGCCGCGACGGGCGACATAGCGGCCTTCCTCCAATTGCTCGGCCGGACGGGTGCGGTCGACGCTGCTCTTGCCCAGTTCCTTCGCCCCCTTGGCGACCAGCTGGGCCACCAGCATGCGGAAACCCGACCGTTGCAGCCTGCCGTTGCGCGTCGCGAGGCCAGCCGTCGTAAGGCCGATCGAAAGGAGGAGAAGCAGGCTGTCGTCGCCCAGCCGACCTAGCTTGCCCAGCTTTTGCGCGGCCGGGGTTTCGAGGAGGGGGCGGAGCCGTTCCACCAGCCCGACATCCAGACGCTCCAGCACCGGAAGCCGCGCAATCGCGCGATCCGAAACGGCGGTCACGCTTGCCATGCATCCTCTCCTTCCAGGCCCGTTTCCATATCCTCCACGATAGACGTCCGAGGGCAAGCGGCGGTTCCCCGGCATGGAAACGCGGCGCCGGCCCTCTTGAAAGCACCGCATCCCTTACCGATATGGGGATTAGTCGCATGCATCCCGTCGGCGTGCCGCAAGCCTTTGTTAACCATGACTGGTCTATGCTTGCGTCATTCCTGCCCCAGGAGGCCGGGATCGCTAGGGACATCGCCTCGCTCGCGGGGCGGAACGCGACGGGCGGCCGCGCATTGATGCAGCGGCTGCAATCGACATCCGACAATTTCATGATGGGCGCCACGGGGCGCCAGAGGATATATGCTGAACAAGACCATTTTGACGGGGCGCCTTGCCCCCCATGACCAACCTGTCCATCACAAGCCGAGCGGGCCGCGCAGCGCAACTCTCTCGCGCCAGGAGCTTCAGAAGATCATCCGCGAGATGCTGGGCTGACGGCCCGGCTTGACCGGTGGGGGAGCCTCGCGGACGAGGCTCCCCGGTTCAAGGGCCTTTTGAGGCCCTTTTTCATGCCGTCTTCCGCCGCGCCTTCCTGGCCAGGGACACCGCGCCCCAGCCGATGGCGGTGAGGGTGGCGAGCTTCGCGGTCAGCTTGACAAGCCCGGACGCGGCATAGCCGGCGGCGGCGCCCTTGATGCCGCTATCGCCGTCCCGCCGGTCGATGGCCGCGCCGATCGCCGTTCCAACCAGATTCTTCATCGCCTTCTCCTTCATTCCAGGACGGGTTCAACCGACCATCAGTGCGCCGGATGCCCAAAGGTTCCGGGGCCTTGCGCGCCCTGTCGACGGCGCTTCCGAAATGCGCGGCGGACCGCCATTCCCCATCATGTCGCCGAAAGCCGGGCTTCCCCGCGCGGCGGCAGGCCATAGGGTTCGACAGCCTGCACGAGGTCGAGCCACAATATCGGCTTGGCCACCACGGGCACCGCCGGGTCCATGTCCCGGATCAGGCCGGGCTGCCCGGTGACATAGACGACCGGAATGTCGCCGAGCCGCGCCTTGATCGACCGGACCGCCGAAGGACCGCTGCCTTCCAGCAGCGTCACGTCGGATGCGATCAGGTCGGGAGGGCGCGACAAGGCTTCCCGGATCGCCTCGGCCTCCGAAGCGGCCACCGCGCAACTGTCCGCCCCCAGTTCCTCCAGGAAGATCCGGAGGTTCATGGCGAGCAGGGCTTCGTCCTCAATGATGAGAATGTGCATCGGCGCACCTCCCATGTCCTAAAAACGGGTCAATTGTTGCGGAACGCCAAGGTTCCGTTTCCGCATTTCTTCAAACCGTCATCGAAGCGGACCATAATCGGCGGGCGCCCCCTGCGAGGCACCACAAGCCCGCCGCGGCGCTTTCCCCAGCGCGAAGGTTTCGCCGTACCGTGACAGACTTCCCCTCTGCCGCCGCATCGCTGATCGAAACGGGCCGCCGCCTCGACGCGCGGGGATGGGCGCCCGCCACGGCGGGCAATTATTCGGCGCGCCTTGCCGATGGCAGCATCGCCATCACCGTTTCCGGCACGCACAAGGGACGGCTGGCGGAGGCGGGGATCATGCGGGTCGCGTCCGACGGCACGCCGCTCCAGGATGGGAAGTCCTCGGCGGAAACGCTGCTCCATTGCCTCGTCTATGAGGTGGACGGGGATGCGGGTGCCGTCCTCCACACCCATTCGGTCGCGGGCACCGTGCTCAGCCGGGCGCTGCGGCATGCGGACGGCATCGTCCTGGCCGGTTATGAGCTGCTCAAGATATTTCCCGGCCTCGGCACGCATGACGCCGCCGTCACCTTGCCGCTGGTGGACAACAGCCAGGACATGCCCGCGCTCGCGGCGGCGCTCCGTCCCCTGCTGCAAGCGCAATCGCCGCTCCTCCCCGCCTTCTACATCCGGGGCCATGGCCTCTATGCCTGGGGACCGACGCCCGACGCGGCGGAGATGGTGGCGGAGGGGACGGAGTTCCTGATCGCCTGCGCATGGGAAGAATATCGGGGGGCGGGCCTGTGACCATGCTGATCCTCTACGACGATGCCGCGCCCTATGCGCGGCGCGGCGCGATCCACGACCATGCGGCCATCGCCGCCGAACTTCTCCCCTCCGGCGTCCGGCTGGAACGGTGGAACGCGGATATCGCCCTGCCCCGGGGCGCCGGGGACGGCGACATACTCGCCGCCTATGGGGCCGATATCGCGCGGCTGAAGGCGCGGGGCGGCTATCGTTCGGAGGATGTCGTCCGCCTGACGCCCGGCCATCCGCAGCGCGCGGACATGCGCGCCAAATTCCTGGCCGAGCATGTCCATGACGAGGACGAGGTGCGCTTCTTCGTGGAGGGGGCGGGCCTTTTCTATATCCGTCATGGCGGCCTCGTGCGGGCGTTGCTCTGCACGGCGGGCGACCTCATCGTCCTGCCGGCCGGGCTGCGCCACTGGTTCGACACGGGCGCGCGTCCCCGTTTCACCGCCATCCGGCTGTTCACCACGCCGGAGGGCTGGGCGGCCCGCTTCACGGAGGATGCGATTGCCGGGCATATCCCGCTTCTGGAGGACGCGCGGTGAGGCCGGGCGCCATCGTCACGGACATAGAGGGCACGACCTCCAGCATCGCCTTCGTCCATGAGGTGCTGTTCCCTTATTCGCGCGCGCGCCTGGCGGCGTTCGTCGCCGCCCGTCCGCGCGAGATGGAGCCGATGCTGGATGCGGTGCGGGCGGAATGCGGCGAGGCGCTGGACAGGGACGGCTGCATCGCGCGCCTCCTCGAATGGCATGACGCCGATCGCAAGATCGCGCCGCTCAAGCAGATACAGGGGCTGATCTGGGCGGAGGGCTATGCCCGGCGCGCCTTTGCGGGTCATGTCTATGCGGATGCGGCCGAGGGGCTGAGGCGCTGGCATGCGGCGGGCATTCCCGTCCATATCTACTCCTCCGGCTCCATCGCGGCGCAGAAGCTGCTGTTCGGCTGGAGCGAGCATGGCGACCTGACGCCGCTGCTCGCCGGGCATTTCGATACCCGCATCGGCGGCAAGCGGGAGGCGGCCTCCTATCATGCGATCGCGGCGGCGCTGGGCCTGCGGCCCGCGACGATCCTGTTCCTGTCCGACACGCCGGAGGAACTGGCGGCGGCCGTCGCGGCCGGCCTCGCGGTGACGCGGCTTGCCCGCGAGGGCGCGCCCGCGCCGGGCGAGGCGGAGCGCTGGCCGGTGGCGGCCAGCTTTGACGAGATTCTCCCCATGGAGGCACGAGCATGAGCTATGTCCCGCTGACCGAAGGCAGCGCCGCCGCCTTCCTCGCCACCGTGCCTGCCGTCGCGGCGCGGCTGGGCGGATCGCCGGACCGGTGGCAGGTGCGGGAGGTGGGCGACGGCAATCTCAACCTCGTCTTCCTCGTGACGGGGCCGGGAGGCGGCGTGGCGGCCAAGCAGGCGCTGCCCTATGTCCGACTGGTCGGCGAAAGCTGGCCGCTGCCGCTGTCGCGCGCCTATTATGAACGGCTGGCCCTCGCGGACCAGGCGCTTTACGCGCCCGCCCGCGTGCCCGCGCTGATCCACCATGACGACGCCATGGCGCTGACCGTGATGGAGCTGCTGACCCCGCACCGCACGCTGCGCGGGGCGCTGGTCGAGGGAGAGCGCTTTCCCCTCCTCGCCCGGCATCTGGCGGAGTTCCTGGCCGACACGCTGTTCTTCACCTCCGACCTCGCGGTGCCGGCCGCGGAGAAGAAGGCGCGGATCGCCGCCTATCTCGGCAACACGGCCATGTGCCGCATCACCGAGGACCTGATCTTCGACGAGCCGTATTTCGACGCGCCGATGAACCATCATACGCCGGGGCTGGAGGATATCGCCGCCGCCTTTCGCGCGGACGTGCCGCTCCGCCTCGCCGCGCAGGGGATGAAGGCCCGTTTCCTCGCCGCCCCGGAGGCGTTGCTGCACGGCGACCTGCACACCGGTTCGGTGATGGTCACGGACAGGGACACGCGGATCATCGATGCGGAGTTCGCCTTCTACGGTCCCGTCGGTTTCGACGTGGGCATGATCCTCGCCAATTTCTGGATGGCCCATCTGGCGCGGGCGGGACAGCGGCCGGACGGGGAAAAAGATCACTGGCTTCCCGACCAGGCGGAGGCGTTGTGGACCGGCTTCGCGGCCCGGTTCGCCGCCCATTGGCGGTCCTTGCCGCCGCTCGGGGACCATGGCGCGCTCCATGTCCTGGCGCGGGGCGACAAGGCGCTGTTGGAGGCGTCAATAGCCGATCGCCTGGGCGCGATCTGGGGCGACGCGCTGGGGTTCGCGGGATGCGAGATCATCCGGCGCATCCTGGGCCTGGCCCATGTCGCCGATTTCGAGAGCATCGGCGACAGGGCGGCGCGGGCCGGGTGCGAGCGGCGGGCGCTGCGCCTCGGCCGGGCCTTGCTCGTCGAGCGCCACCTGTTTCCCGATGTCGCGGCGGTCAGCCGCGCGGCGGAGCATAGGGCGGTCCCCGCATGAGGATGCAAGGCGTCGCCACCCGGTCGATCTGGACCGAGGCGGACGGGGCGGGCGTCGGCATATTCGACCAGCGCCGCCTGCCCTGGGCGGTGGAAAGGCTGAGCCTGCGCACGCTGGACGATGCCGCGCGCGCCATCGCCGATATGGCCGCGCGCGGGGCGCCGCTGATCGGTGCGGTGGCGGCCCACGGCCTCGCCATCGCCTTGCGCGCGGATGCAGGGGACGGCGCGCTGGCCGCCGCTATCGACCGGCTGCTGGCCACCCGTCCCACGGCGGTGAACCTGCGCTGGGCGCTG
>JASGGS010000022.1:0-32210 GCA_047602685.1 Sphingobium sp. | reverse complement strand
GCGGGCGGGCCGGGCGATCCGGTGGCCTTGCTGCCCGCGCCCGCGCTCGCCCGGCCCGGCGCGGTGCAGGATGCGGAAGACCTGTCCTTCACCGTGGAACCGGTGACGGGCGCGCGGGCCTATCATATCCAGATCGCGCGGGATGCGGGCTTTCTCGACGTGGTGAGCGAGGTCGACACCGGGCCGCTGGTCATCATGCCGCCGGTGGAGGAGGGAAGCTGGTTCGTGCGCGTCTCCGGCGTGGACGACAGCGGCCTGGAGGGCATGCCGCGCACCTACAGCTTCAAGCGGCGCCGCAATGTCGTGGAGACGGAGGCGAGCCGCCGCAAGGCCGGGGGCCGCGAGGAATATCTGTTCCGCTGGCGCGCGAGCGGGGCGGGACGGCTGCAATATCGCTTCCAGCTCGCGCGCGAGGGGGAGGAGGGCGCGCCCCTGATCGACGAGCTGGGCCTGACCGAGCGCGGGCTGGTGGTGACCGACCTGCCGCCCGGCAGCTATAGCTGGCGCGTGCTGACATCGCAGTTCGTCGATGGGGAGGTGAACCAGAAATGGTCCCCCGCGCAGACGCTGACCATAAGCGCGGATGAATGAACGGCCGCCTCCTGTCGCGCGAATGGTGGATATTGGGCGTCGCCATGACGCTGCTCGCGGCGCTGCTGGCTTTTGACGGAACGCTGCGCCGCGCGGATGCCGCCTTTTACGACCTGCTCCGCGCGGCCGACGGCCGCCCGCCCGATCCCGCCCTGCTGATCGTCGCGCTGGACGATGCGAGCCTGAAGGAGGTCGCGCCATGGCCCTGGCCGCGCGAACGCCATGCCGAGCTGGTGCGGCGGCTGGACGAGGCGGGCGCGCGGGCCGTCGGCTATGACGTGCTGTTCCTGGAGCCAAAGCCGGGCGACGCGGCGCTGGCGGCGGCGATGCGGGGGCAGGGGCGGGGGCAGGGGCGGGGGCAGGGGAAGACGCCGGTCTTCCTGCCCTTCGTGGTGGAGAGGCCCGGCCCGAACGGCGCGGACCATGAGGTGCGCGCGCCGGTCCCGGTGCTGGCGAGGGCCGCCGCGGCCATGGGGCATGTCGGCGTCACGGGCGATCCGGACGGGCCGGTGCGCCATGGCTGGCTATGGGACGGCGGCCCGGCGCAGGGCCTGCCGCACATGGCCGTGCAGATCGCGCGGCGGCTGGGGAAGGCGGTGCCGGACGAGGGCGCCGCGCCGGTCCTCATCCCCTTCACCGGACCCGCCGGCCATTATCCGGCGATCAGCGCCGCCGCCGTGCTGCGCGGGGAAGTGCCGCCGGAATTGCTGCGCGGGCGCGTCGTGCTGGTCGGAGCGACGGCGCCGGGCCTGGGCGATCAGCATCCCGTGGCGGTGGGCCATGGCGGCACCATGGCGGGGGTGGAGTTGCAGGCCAACATGCTGGACGGGCTGATCCATGGCAGGCTGATCCGGGAAGGCGGCGCCGCGGCCGCGCTGTCGCTCGCCCTGCCCTGCCTCTGGTCCCTGCTGCTGGCGCTGCGCCTGCTGCCGCCCCGGCGGTCGCTGGCGGTGCTGGGCGGGCTGCTGGTCCTGCCGCTGGCGGCTAGCGCGGCGGCGCTCCTGCTGCTGCGCTTCTGGCTGCCGCCCGCGACGGCGGTCGCGGTGCTGCTGCTCGTCCATCCGCTGTGGAGCTGGCGGCGGCTGGCGGCGGCCCATGCCTATATGGGGCGGGAGCTGGAGCGGCTGCGGCAGGAGCCGGATATGCTGGCCGCCCGGCGGCCCGGCCATGACGCGTTCGATCCCGTCACGCGCCAGTCGCTGCTGTTGCAGGATGCGATAGGGCGCCTGCGCGACCTGCGCGCCTTCATCGCGTCCGTCCTCGGCCAGTTGCCCGACAGGGTGGTGGTGACGGACGGGGAGGGGCGCATCCTGTTCGCCAATGGGGAGACGCCCTTTGCCGGTCTCTCGCCCCGGCCGGGCGCGCCGCTGGCCGCGTTGATGGCGGAGCTGCGTCCGGCGCCCGGCCATGCCGCGCCGCAGGTGGAGCCGCCCCGCGAGGACAGCGGCATGGTGCTGACGCCGGACGAGCGCGCGCTGTCCTGGAGCCTTGCTCCCTGGACGGACGGCGCCGGGCGGGCGGCGGGCTGGATCGCGCGGTTCAGCGACATCACCGCGCTGCGCGTCGTCGAGGCGCAGCGCGAGGAGATGCTGCGCTTCCTGACCCATGACATGCGGTCCCCGCAGGCGTCGATCCTCGCCTGCCTCGACACGGCGGAGGAGGGGGCGGTCGATCCGGCGCTGGCGGAGCGCATCGCCGCCTATGCGCGCCGGACGCTCGACCTGGCCGACGGCTTCGTGCGGCTGGCCCGTGCCGAGGCGCGGCGCTACAGCCTGGAGCCGGTCAGCCTGGCCGACATCATGATCGATGCGGCCGACGATCTCTGGCCGCAGGCGCGGGCGGCGGGACTGCGGATACGGACGGAGGGCGAGGACAGGGACATATGGGCGCAGGGCGACCGGTCGCTGCTGACGCGCGCGCTGATAAACCTGCTGGGCAATGCCGCGAAACACAGCCCGCCCGGCGGCGAGATCCGCATGGCGGTGGACAGGGCGGACATGGGCGGCCGGGCGATGGCGCTGCTGAGCGTGGAGGATGACGGGCCGGGCGTGGCGCCGGACAAGCGTGCCGCGATCTTCTCCCGCTTCGCGACGCAATCGGGCGCCGGGCAGGAGGGCGAGGGCATTGGCCTGGGCCTTGCCTTTGTCGAGGCGGTGGCGCGCGGCCATGGCGGGCGGGCCTGGTGCGAGGGCGAGCCGGGACGGGGCGCGCGCTTCTGCCTCGCTATCGCCCTGGCGCCGGAGGAGGGGGAGGAGGAGGGGGCGTGAGAGCGGCCTGGACCAGCGCCGCGCTATCGTCCGCCTTGCCCCGCGCGCGCTGCCATGCGGCGGTCCGGTAGACCTCCGTCCCCGACGCGATCTCCGTCACGGAGAGCGAGAAGCGGGACAGCCTGCCGCCCTTTGCCGGGGCGCGGCGCCATTGGGGCGGGGTCTGGTCGGCCGGCATCGTGCCGGTCTTCGCGGGCGGGCGGCTATATTCGGCCTGGACCACATAGCGCGGGCTGTCCGAAGGGGCGAGGCCGCGTTCCTTCAGCCGGTCGGCCAGCGCCGCCGCCGCCGCCGCCGGGGCGGGCGGCGCGCCGCCCTCGCCAAAGCCATAGCCGCCCTCGCCGGGCAAGGTGCCGGAACTCTGAACGACGGGCGCCGGGGCCGCGCATCCGGAAAGCGCGGGCAGAAGCGGCAGCGATGCCGCGATGAGGAGGAAGCGGCCGATCATGGTCATGGCGCGGGACGGACGGGCATTCCGGTCCTCGCCCGGGAGACCCATGCTCCGTTCCGGTTCGGCCGGGACCATCATTCGCGCCTCCATCTCACCTGAACAGGGACCGTCCTAGCGCCCTTCGCCCCGGTCCGTCGCGTGCAAAGTGCATTGTCCTGTTCTGAAACAGAGACCCGGCCGCTTTACATTATTTGACATGAAGCACGCGACCGATTGTGCGACCACGGCGACAAAATGAGCCATTCGGTCGTCACTCTTCCGGAAGCGTCCCAGGCGCGACCGCATGACGCGCGCGCCGCGCGGCCGCCGCGCGTCCTGATCGTGGAGGACGACGCCCGGCAGCGGATGCTGCTCAGCCGCCTGCTGATCGATCAGGGCTATGCCGTGGAAGCGGTCGGGACCGCGGCCTCCGCCGTCGGCGCGATGCGGGCGGCGGTGGACCTGCTCATCACCGATGTGGACCTCGGCTCGCGCGTCACCGGCGTGGAGATTGCCCGCCTCGCCCGGTCGGCGCAGCCGGGCCTGCCCGTCATCATCCTGTCGGCGCGCGATCCCGTCCTGCCGGAGGGGGAAGATGTCGCCTATCTGCGCAAGCCCTGCGCCAGCCGCGTCATCCTCACCCTGGTCCGGTCGCTCGCGCCGCTCGACTGACGGGTTTCAGCTGTTCGCGGCGCCGTTGGCGAGGATATGGGCGCCGGAGACCCAGCTTGCCTCCGGCGAGGCGAGGAAGGCCACGACCGCCGCGATCTCCTCCGCCCGGCCGATGCGGCCGAAGGGGGAGGCCCGCTCGAAAAAGGCGCGCGCGCCTTCCGGCGCGCTGTCCATCATGCCGGGGCTGGTCGCGCCGGGGATGACGGTGTTGACGGTCACGCCCTTGCTGCCCAGCTCCTTCGCCCAGCTTTCGGTGAAGCTCTTGATCGCGACCTTGGTGGCGGAATAGATGCCCGCTCCCGCCATGGGGAATTCCACGAGGGTGGAGGCGAGGTTGACGATCCGTCCCCCCTCGCCCAGCCGCTTCGCCGCCTCCGACGCCATGAACAGCGGTCCGCGCAGATTGACGCCGAGCATCCATTCGAGCTGGTCCTCGTCCAGGTCGGTCAGCGATCCGCCGCCGCTCACCCCCGCGCTGTTGACCAGGATGTCGAGGCGGCCCGGCCCGGCGTCGACGGCGGCGAAGAGCGCCCGCACCTCCGCCCGCCTGGCGATATCGGCGCGGTGCAGCCATGCGCGGCGCCCCCGCGCCTGCACGGCGGCGGCGGTGTCCCGCGCGCCCGCCTCGCTGCCGCTATAATGGACGACGATATCCGCGCCGTCGGCGGCGAGGCGCAGCGCGATCTCCCGCCCGATGCCGCGTCCCGCGCCCGTCACCAGCGCCACCTTGCCTGTCAGCTTTCCCATCCTCGTCCCTCGGTTCCCCCAAATCTGTGCATGTCCGGCGCATGGCCGCCCATCGGTTCGGCCACCCAGATATGCTTGTCGATCAGTCCCGTCAGCACCCGCACCGTCAGGTCCTCGCACCGGACCGAGGCATGGGTGACGACCTTGCCCGTGTTGCGCACGAGGCAGAGCGTGCGCCGGATCGCGCCGTCGCCGATGCGCGCGATGCTGATCCGGCCCGCCGCCAGATCGTCCCGCACGGCGGGCAGGGGGAGGATGGAATAGCCATGGCCCCCCTCGATCAGTGGGGCGACATGGGCGAGCGCGTCCAGCTCCTGCGTGACGGCGATGGCAATGCCGTGCCTGCCCAGTTCCTGCTCGATGAACTGCCGCAGCCCATGTTGCGGGCCAGGCAGGATCATGGGGAGGTCCGCGAGCAGGGACGGATCGACGCGGGGCGGATCGTCCAGCGCGCCGAAGCGGCCGGGCGGTCCGACGAGATAGAGTTCCTCCCGCGCCAGTTGCCGCGCCGACAAATGGCGCAGCGGACCGAGGTCGTGAAGTATGCCGAGGTCCACTTTCCCCGCGTCCAGCCATCCCCGTATCTGCCCGGTCAATGCCTCGACCAGGCGGAAGGAGACGAGCGGGGCATGGCGGCGAAAGGCGTCGACCAGCGCGAAGCCCGCCAGGCGGCTGATCGAATAGGGCACGGCCAGCACCACCTCGCCGCTCACCTCCATATTGAGGTCGCGCACATCCTCCAGCGCCTGTTGCGCGGCGCGCAGGATCAGGCGGGCATGCTCCTCGAAGATGCGCCCCGCCTCCGTCAGGGAGACGCCGCGCGCCGTGCGGCGGAACAGCGTCTGCCCCACCTCGTCCTCCAGCCGCAGAAGCTGCTGGCTGAGCGAGGGCTGGGCGATGCCGAGCGATTCCGCCGCGCGGCTGATCGAGCCGGTCTCGGCGATCTTGAGGAAGCTGCGGAGATGCCGTGTGTCCATCGCGGCGCAGTCTATGCCTATTCCGCCGCCACACTCAAATCCGCCGTCGCGGGCGCGGGGCGCATGTCCACCACCCAGCGGACGGAGCGGCGCATCGGCTCCATGCCGTCATGCGGGGAACCGGGGGGCATGTGGTGGGAATTGGCATAGACGGTCATGGGATCGCCGCCCGCCAGCGGCACCAGGCGCTGCACGCCCGCCAGCGCGAACAGGTCCAGCCAGCGGGCGCGGATGGATTCGGGATAGATGCCGACCGTCTGCGTGGTGTCGTCGCACCATTTCAGCACGTCGCGCAGGCTGTCCACCGGCACGAAATTGACCACGCGGTTGTTGAGCCTGTCGTAGAAGTCCACGCGGTCGTTGAACTTCGACAGGATGAAGCCGCCGGTCAGCGTGTCCCCCTCCACATGGTAGAAATCCTCCTCCAGCGCGACGGCCGCCATCTCCGCCTCGAGTTCGCGATTGGGGCGGGCGAAGGGGGTGGAGAGGAGGGGCGGCAGGCCGGCATAGGCGGCGATCATCCGGCGGCCGAGGTCGATGACCCGGCCCAGCGACGCCTCGTCCGTATCGCTCTCCACATAGACGATGCGGGTATTGGCGCAGGCCGTCTGGTTGTAGAAGCCCGCCAGCGTCGCGAGGCCGATGGCGGCCTCCTCCATCGCGGCGTCGCTGTCGAAGGTCTCCCGCCCGATCATCGACATGGAATATTTGGGGTTGAGCGCGGTCAGGTCGATGCCGGGCGTCAGGAATTTCTGGATGTGCCGGACCGAGGACATGCCGCCCCACGCCGTGATCTTGTCGATGCGGGAGGTGCGGACGATCTGGCTGTCCATATAATCGTCCCCGCCCTTCCAGTAGGCGACCGCGATATGCCTCGTCACCGGATGGTCGGGGGCGAGGTCGATCAGGGTGCGGGCGATGGCATTGGCGGTCAGCGGGTCGTTGGAGGGCGACTTGATGAGGATGTCGGACTTTGTGAGGCCCGCGCGGGCGACCGTCATCGCCGCGACCACGGGGACATTGCCCGCCGTGATGTGAAGCTGGCGCGTGCCGACCGCGCGCAGGCTGGTATTGGCATAGCCGCCGGGGCCGGGCACCCAGCCGTCGAGATGGGCGATGCCGATGGTCTTGTCGACCAGCGCGGTCATCGTCTCCCGCTCAAACATATGCGGCAGGGCGTCATAGACGCCGCGCAATATCGGCTCGTCCAGCCCGCCCGCGTCGAGGGCGAGGGCGAAGCTTTCCTGCAACAGTTCATTGTCGTCCAGCCGCAGCCGCCCGCCCAGTTCGGCGAGGAGGTCGATGATCTCCGCCATGGGCGTGGCGTGGAGGTCCGCGAGGCGCGACACGTCGCCCAGCACGAGGTCGTGGACATGGCGGTGCGGGTCGGCCTGCCGGAAGTCGGCGCCGCCGCGCCCCTTATATTCCACCGCGTCCGCGCCGGGCAGGATGACGCGGCCGCGCGCGACGATGGGGATGTCGAGGACGGTGCCGCTCATCATGCCTCTCCCGCCACGAATTCCATGAACTCGTTATAGGCCTGCTGCGACCCGGCGCAGGTGATCTTGTCGTCGCCCCCTTCCGCCTCCGAGAAGCGGCGGATGCTCTTGGCGGCGCGGGGACCTTTCCAGCCGCAGGGGCAGTCGTCCTCCCAGTGGACCGTCACCTCGTCGCCGGAGATGAAGCCGCCCCAATAGGATTGGGGAATGGGATCGACGAGGGCGAGGCGCCCCTTGTTCACGCCCTCGCGCGGGAGGGCCTTGCCGTCCGCGTCCATGAGGAGGGGCACGGCGTAGATGGGGAAGTGGAAATAGCCCGCTTCGCACAGCGGCGCGTTGCCGATGCATTCGGAAAAGCCATATTGGTTGCCGAGGCGGTCGACGCCGAAGAACGCCTTCACCTGATCCTCCCAATCCTCCGGCGCGTCCTTGTACCCCTTCATCCCGCCCCCGCCCATCAGGATGGAGCCGGGCGCGAATTCGCAGGTCAGCCCCTTGTCGAGGCCCGCGCGGGCGACGCGGTAGAGATCGGCAAAGGTGCCGCCGATCTTGACCCGCTGCCCCTTATATTGCCGGATCAGCTTGCCGAACCAGGCCTCCATGTCCGCTTCCTTCGTGCGGCCCTGCGCCAGCATGCGGTCGCGCTGTTCGATGAGCGCGGGGTCGAGGCCGAGGCGCTCCACCTCGCCGCGATCCTCGGCGGACTGGAGGCGGCCGGAGAGGGCCATGAGGTCGGCCGGGATATGGCCGTCATAGAGGGTGTGATACTGCTCCTCCCCGCCCGCCATCTCCACATTGAAGAGGCTCATCATCTTGAGCATCGTCTGATAGCCGCCGCGATAGCCGGGGAAGAAGGTGGGCAGCTTGGTCGTGTAGGCGTCCACGCCGCTGGCCGCGCGGTTGATGCTGAAGAAATGGGCGCGCCATGCGCCGAACTCGTCGAGGGAGCGGGGCACGAAGCTCAGCTTGCCGGTCGTCCCGCTGGAATAGGTGACGAGCATGCCATGATCCTCCAGCCGGGCCAGCCATTGCTCGATGGTCCGGAGGCTGGAGAGGTCGACGCGGGTGAGGTCATGCGCGGTCAGCTTGTCGAGCCAGCCGGTCAGCTTCGCGAAATCGCGATTCTCGATGATCTGGATGGGATAGTTTTTGAGGACGCGGTGGTCGAAGCAGACCGGCAGCACATCCTCAATCCGGTCGATCCGCTCCACCCCCTGCCGGTCGGCCAGCTTGCGCAGGGCCGGGATGCGGTCGCGCAGCCGCGCGAAGTTGATCCGCACCGCCTCCAGTTGCAGCGCCTCCCGCTCCTCGCGCCCTATGGCGTAGAGATTTTCGAAGCGGTGATAGGTCCAGGCGCCGGGATTGTCCGGGAGCAGCGAAACGGCCATGGGCGCATCCTCTCATGCGGTTTGTCGCAGCCAGGATATGCGCCGGGGCGGGGACCGGGAATTGCGAATCCCCGCTCGGAGCGATAGGCGGAGGCTATCGCTCCGAGCAGGCGCTCAGGCAGGCGCGAGAGCGGCCTTCGGTGGGCGGGCCGACAGGGCGAGCAGGGTGGCGATGCCGAAGAAGACGATCTGGCCGACGATCGCGGCGGCATAGGAGCCGGTGGTCGTATAGGCCAGCGCGACCAGCGGAATGGCCGCCACGGAG
Source organism: Sphingobium sp. (assembly GCA_047602685.1). GTDB lineage: Bacteria > Pseudomonadota > Alphaproteobacteria > Sphingomonadales > Sphingomonadaceae > Sphingobium. Next base: position 23,374 of record JASGGS010000022.1, on the reverse strand, counting down.
AAGGGCAGGTTCACCATGCTGGAAATGCCGTAGACACGGCTGAAATTGGCGGGACCGAAGGCCTGTGAAAGGACGAGGCCCAGCACCGGCAGCACGCCCGCGCCATGGAGGCCGATCAGGCCGATCAGCACGACCAGCGCCGGATAGGGCGGATGGAGCAGCAGCAGGGACCAGAGAAGGGCGCCGTCGAACACGATCATGGCAAGCGCCAGCGGCCCGCCGATCCGGTCCGCGATCCAGCCGAACAGGATCGTTCCGGCAATGCCGACCAGCGACATGGTGGACATGAGCGTCGCGGCCAATGTGGGCGAGAAGCCCCATGTCCCGGCCATGGGCACGAGTTGCGCGCCGAGGATGATGGAACTGGTGTTGGAGGCGACGGCGGCGATGGACAGCGCCCAGAAGCGGGGCGACTTCACTATGTCCGCGGCGGTCATCGCATGCCCGGCGGCGGCGTCCCGCGCCGGATGATCCCCGGCGGCGGCGTCCGTGGGGGGGCGGTCCACGATCATCAGGCTGGCGACGACCGCGAGGCCGCACAACAGGGCGAGCAGGAAATAGCAGGCCGCGATCCCGGCCGTCTGCAATATCCAGGACGTGACGAGTGGCAGCAGCGCGACCATGATCGGCGTGGTGATGATCCCCAATGCGCGGCCGCGCCCGACATGGAACCAGCGCGTGACGAGCGTGGCGGGCAGCACCACGCCGATGGCCATGCCCGGCCCCATGAGCGCGCCATAGGCGAAGAGATAGAGCGGATAGCTGTCGGTCAGGGCCAGGAGCAGGAAGGCCGCGCCGATCATCGCCATGCCCGCCGTCATCAGCAGGCGCAGCGATATCCGTCCCGCCAGCATGCCGACCAGCGGCGCGCAGACCGCCATGACGAGGTTGAGCGCGGGAACCGCCAGCGTGCTGAGTTCGCGTCCCACGCCCAGCCGTGTCTCGACCGTGCCGAGCAGCACGCCGAACGACCCCCAGAGCGTGCCGATGGTGACATTGTTGGTCAGGAAGGCGATCACCGCCATCCGGTTGGCCAGCGGATGATTCGTACCGGTGCCGTCCGCCTCCTGCGTGCCTGCCAGCATTGCTATCCTCTCCTTCGCGCCGTTTTCCGGCTTCGGCGCGGGAGCATGACTGAAAAGCTATGCAAGGCCAGCGGAATCTTGCTGGCGGGAAACACAACGCTCCGGCGAAGTCAGCGGGAGTTCGCGCGTCCGGCGAGATGGAGCGCGGCCAGCCGCGCCACGCATTGGCGGACGGCGCCGATCCGGGGACCCGCCGTCTGGCTGCCCCGGCGCAGGCAGAGGAAGATGTCGAGCTTCAGCGCATCATCCTCGATGGGGCGGCCTGTCAGCGCCCCCCGCGCGATGGCGTCGCGCGCATAGGGTTCGGGCAGGAGGGCGTGGCCCATGCCCGCCTGCACCAGGTCGCGGATGAGTCGCGCCGCGTCCGCCTCGAAGCCGATGTCCAGCCGGGCCTGCGCGCGGATGGCGGCATCGTCTATGGTGGCGCGCATACCGAGATGATGGGAGGGGACGACCAGCTTGCGCGCCAGCGCCTCCTCCAGCGGGACCGGCGCTCCGGGCGCGCCGCGCTCGTCCGCCGGTCCCACGAGGAGGAAGGGGAGGGAGAGCAGCTTCTGCTCCTCCAGCAGGCCGTTGCGAGCGGTTTCCTCCAGCAGGGCGAAGTCGATCATGCCGCGCGCCAGCCAGTCGACCAGCCCGCCCGTCGGCCCCTCCACGACGCGGAAGCGGATATTGGGAAAGGCCGCGCGGAGCGAGACGGCGAGCGGCGTGGCCATCAGCTCGGCCATGCCCGGCGGCAGGCCGATGGCGAGATTGGCCTCCATGGCGCCGGGGCCGGTGCGGACGGCCTGTATCGCCAGTTCCAGCTCGCGCAGCGGCCCCGCCACCGAGGCCAGAAGCTGCGTTCCCTCGCCGGTCAGGCGCATGCCGCGCGCCGTCCGCTCGAACAGCGCGGTGCCGAGTTCCTCCTCCAGAAGGCGCATCTGGCGGCTGAGCGCGGACTGGGCGATGCGCAACAGGCCCGCCGCGCGGGTCAGCGAGCCGTCCTCCGCAATGCGCACGAAATAGCTGAGCCGCCTGATTTCCATGATGCCGGACCTATCGAATTTCGAGAAGGAAGCATGCCGGATATTGAACTGGAAGCATAGCTCGCCCCGGCATTATCATCCTTGCCGGGAACCGACGGCATGGGAGGGTGATGTGCGCTTGATCGAGAAATATGGTCCCTGGGCCGTGATCGCAGGGGCGTCGGAGGGAACGGGCAGCGCCTTTGCCCGCCGCCTCGCGGCCGAGGGATTGAAGCTGGTCCTGATCGCCCGGCGGGAAGGGCCGCTGGCCGCGTTGGCGGAGGAATTGAAGGCGGCGCATGGCACGGAGTGCGTGACCGCCTCCGTCGATCTGGCCCGGCCCGACGCGGTGGAGCGGATCGCGGAATTGACGGAGGGGCGGGAGATCGGCCTCTATGTCAGCAATGCGGGCGCCGATCCCAATGGCTCCGGCTTTCTCGGCACGGATGCGAAGGCGTGGCTGGACCTTGTGAACCGCAATGTGGTCACGACCATGCTGACCGCCCATTTGCTCGCCGCGCCGATGAAGGCACGGGGGCGGGGCGGCGTGATCCTGGTCGGTTCCGGCGCCTGTTATGGCGGGGCGCGGGGGCTGGGCGTCTATGCGGGGACGAAGGCGTTCGACCTGTGCTTCGGCGAGGGGCTGTGGGCGGAGTTGCGGCCGCATGGCGTCGATGTGCTGAACCTGATCCTCGGCCGGACGGACACGCCGGAACTGCGCCGCTGGCTGGAGGCGCGAGGCGCGCCGGTGCCGGAGGGCCTCGCCCTGCCGGAGGATGTGGCGCGCGTCGGGCTGGAGCGGCTGCCGCACGGGCCGGTCCATAATTGGGGGCTGGAGGATGGGGAACAGGGCTATGCTCTGCAATCGGCCGCCGCCCGGCGCGAGCGCATCCTGATGATCGAGAAGATCATGCTGGGCATGGGGGAAGACGCGGCATGACGGACCCGCGCGCGCTGGAGGACAGGCAGGCGATCACGGACCTCCTCTACCGCTATTGCCGGTCGGTGGACCGGATCGACGTGCCGCTGGGCCATTCGCTATGGCATGACGACGGGACGGCGGATTATGGCGCGGACTATTATCAGGGGCCGGGGCGGGGCGTGATCGACCGCATCTGCGCCGACCATCGCCGCCTCCTGGCCCATTCCCATCAGGTGACGAACATCCTGATCGAGCTGGACGGCGACCGGGCGGGGAGCGAGGCCTATTGCACCGCCACGCTGCGCATGGAGCGGGAGGGCAGGCCGGTGCAGATGAGCGTCTGGTCACGCTATGTCGACCGCTGGTCGCGGCGGGACGGGCGCTGGGGCATCGATCATCGCATCGCCATTCGCGACTTTGACGAGATACGGGCGGTGCAGCCCATGGGCGAGCGGGACATGGGACGGCGCGACGCCGCCGATCCCTCCTATGCGGCGCTGCGGGGCGAGCCTGCATGAAGGCCGCCTATATCCGGAACGGGGCCGTCCATGTGGGGGAGATGCCGGACCCCGTGCCCGGCAAGGGGCAGGCGCTGGTGCGCACCCATGGCTGCGGCATGTGCGCGTCGGAGGCGCATTTCCTGCACAGCGGGGAGACGATCATCGGCCTGTCGAAAATCCATGGCGGTCCCTATGCGAACCTCGACTTCAATCGTCCCTTCGTGCCCGGCCATGAATATGTGGGGGAGGTGGTGGATTATGGCCCCGGCAGCCGCCGCAGCGTGAAGGCCGGGCGCAAGGTCACGTCCATCCCCGTCATGCGGCAGCAAGGCAGCCATGCCATTGTCGGCTTCAGCCATGACTGCCCGGGCGGGTTCGGCGAATATATGCTGCTGGACGAGGACTTCATCATGGAGGTGCCGGACGGGCTGGACGACGACCTCGCCGCCATGACGGAGCCGCTGGCCGTGGGGCTGGAGCATGCGCGGCGCGGCCGCCCGACCGGGGAGGATGCGGCGCTGGTCCTCGGCTGCGGCGCCATCGGCCTCGGCGTCATAGCGGGGTTGAGGCTGATGAGCGTCGCGCCGATCGTCGCGGCCGACTTCCACGAGGATCGCCGCGCCCTCGCCATCGCCATGGGGGCGGACGTCGCCATCGATCCCCGGACGATCTCGCCCTATGCGCCGCTGCCCGATATCGGCAACAGACGGGCGAACCTAGTCTATGAATGCGTCGGCCTGCCGGGCCTGCTCCAGCAGATCGTCGGCGGCGTGGGATTCGACGCGCGCATCGTGATGGGCGGCTATTGCATGGAGCCGGAACAGCTCCTCGTCTTCGCGGCGCAGAACAAGCGGCTGAACATCCAGTTCGCGGCGGGCGAGGAGCCGCAGGACATGGAGCTTGCCCTGCGCGCCATTGCCGACGGGCGGATCGACGTGCGGCCCTGGCTGGGGGAACGCATCGGCCTCAACGCCGTGGGCAGGGCGATGGGAGAGATGTCCGGGCCGCTGGCGCCGGTGCGCACGGTGGTCGATCCCAGACTGATGTGAAGCCCGCGGGCCGTTTATCCATCAGCCCGGCGCTGTCGATGACCGCGGGGCCGCGATGTCTTGCAATGCGGGGGCGGCGGAGATATGTCAAACGGTGTCATATCGGATGGCAGCTCCACTTCGGGTCGCAAAGCCGCGTGGAGAGCGGAAAGGTGGAGAGGGCGTGAGGCCGCTATTCTACGAAACGGCGGACGGGTTCGAACTGCGGGTCGCAGGCCATGTCCTGTTGCGGCATGGCCGGGATCGCCCCGCCATGACCCTCGCGCGCGGACAGGCCGACATCGCCATGGTGCGCGGCAATTTCCGCATCGGGGACACGCCCTCCCATTTCGTCACGCCCGACATCGCCCTGATCGAGGAGGATCGGGTCGAGCTGCTGGAGAAGGGCAAGCCATGTGCCCGCCTGCTGATCCAGCGGGACGGCGCGCTGCTGGTGGAGGCCGCCGATCCCGCGCATGACCGCATCCACATGCGTTTCCATGCCGAGCCGGGAGAGGCCGTCTGGGGCGGCGGCGAGCAGCTCAGCTACATGGCGCTCAACGGCCGCGCCTTTCCGATGTGGACCAGCGAGCCGGGCGTCGGCCGGGACAAGTCGACCGAACTGACCCGCGCCATGGATGCGTTCGGCATGGCGGGCGGCGATTACTGGACCACCAATTATCCGCAGCCCACCTTCCTCACATCGCGCTGGATCGCGGTGCATCTGGCGGAAAGCTGCTACAGCGTCCTCGACTTCACCGATCCCGCCTTTCACCGGGTGGAAGTGTGGAAGCCGGCCGCCCTGTTCGAATTCTTCGCGGCGGAAGGGCCGTGCCAACTGGTCTCCGTCCTGTCCGCCCGCTTCGGCCGCCAGCCGCCGCTGCCCGACTGGGCCATAGGCGGGGCGATCGTCGGCCTGAAGGCGGGGGAGGCGAGTTTCGAGCGGCTGGAACGCTTCCTCGATGCCGGGGCCGCCGTGTCGGCGCTGTGGTGCGAGGATTGGGCTGGCATACGCGAGACGAGCTTCGGCCGCCGCCTCTTCTGGGACTGGAAGCGGACGGTGCGCGCAGAGCAGCGCTATCCCGGCCTGCCTGCCCGCATCGCCGCGCTGAAGGCGCGGGGGATAGGGTTCCTCGCCTATTCCAATCCCTATCTGGCGGTGGACGGCGAGCTTTATGCCGAAGCGGAGGCCGCTGGTCATTTCGCGCGTCGCCGGGACAATAGCGAGACCTATCTGGTCGATTTCGGGGAATTCGACTGCGGCGTCCTCGACTTCACGCGGAAGGAGACATGCGACTGGTTCGCCGAGCGCATATTGGGGCAGGAGATGCTGGATATCGGCATCATCGGCTGGATGGCGGATTTCGGGGAATATCTGCCCACCGACCTGGCGCTGGCGGACGGTTCCGACCCGATGGAGGCGCATAATCTCTGGCCCGTCCTGTGGGGAGAGGTGAATGCGCGGGCCATCGCGTCGCGCGGGCTGACGGGCGAGGCGCTGTTCTTCATGCGCGCGGGCTTTTCCGGCGTGCAGGCGCATTGCCCGCTCCTGTGGGCGGGCGACCAGAGCGTCGACTTCACGCGCCATGACGGCATCGGCACGGTCGTGACCGCCGCGCTCTCCTCCGGCCTTGTCGGCAATGCGTACAGCCATTCCGACTGCGGCGGCTATACGTCGATCCTCGGCCATGTCCGCACCGAGGAGCTGATGCTGCGCTGGTGCGAGCTGGCGGCCTTCGCGCCCGTGATGCGCAGTCATGAGGGCAACCGGCCGGACGACAATCCGCAATATGATTCCACGCCCGCTCTGCTGGACTGTTTCGCGCGGTGGAGCCGGGTCCATGCCCGCCTCGCCCCCTATGTCCGGCATCTGTGCGACGAGGCGGCGGCGAGCGGCCTGCCGGCGCAACGCCCGCTCTTTCTCCACCATCCCGGCGAATCCGCCCTCTGGACGGTGCAGGACCAATTTCTCTACGGTGCGGATCTGCTGGTGGCGCCGGTCATCGAGGAGGGAGCGGACGCGCGCGAGGTCATCCTGCCGGGCGAGACCGTCTGGCGGCATGTCTGGAGCGGCCGGGATTTCGCCCCCGGCCGCCATGCCGTTCCCGCCCCGATCGGCCAGCCGCCGGTCTTCTACCGCCCGGACAGCGCCTTTGCCGCGCTGTTCGCCGGTTTGCCGGAGGTGCTGGGGACATGAACGAGCGAACGAATATCCGGGACGTGGCGGCGCGGGCGGGCGTCGCCATCAAGACGGTGAGCCGCGTGCTGAACGGCCATCCCTATGTCAGCGCCGACACGCGGCGTCGCGTCGAGGCGGCGATGAAGGAGCTGGATTTCCGGCCCAGCATCGCCGCGCGCATCCTGTCGGGCGCGAAATCCAACCAGATCGCGCTGATCTACGACAATCACAGTCCCTATTATCTGTTCCAGATCCAGCAGGGATGCTGGGCGCGCTGCCAGCAGGACGGGATACGCCTGCTGGCGCAGCCGGTGGACGTGAGCGACCCCACCATCGCGGACCAGATACGCGGCCTGGTGTCCGAAACCCATGTGGACGGCATCATCCTGTCCTCGCCCGTCACGGATTGCGAGGCGGTGCTGAACGCGCTGGACGTGATGGACATACCCTTTGTCCGCATCTCGCCCGGCACGAACCACAGCCTGACAAGCTCCGTCTTCATGGACGATGCGCAGGCGGGCGACGACCTGACCGCGCATCTCATCAATCTCGGCCACCGGCGCATCGGCTTCGTGAAGGGGCATCGCAGCCATGGCGCGTCCGACGACCGCCTCGCCGGTTACCGCCGCTCGCTGGAGCGGGCGGGCATCGCCTTCGACCCGCTGCTGATCGCGGACGGCGCCTTCGATTTCGAGAGCGGGGTGGCTGCGGGCCGCTATCTGCTCGACCTGCCCGATCGGCCGACCGCGATATTCGCCTCCAATGACGACATGGCGGCGGGCGTGCTGGCCGTCGCCCACGACCGGGGCATCGACCTGCCGGGCGACCTGTCCGTGGCGGGGTTCGACGACACCATATTGGCGCGCACCGTCTGGCCGCCGCTGACCACCATCCGCCAGCCCACCTACGAGCTTGCCTATACCGCCACCCAGATACTGGTGTCGGGAGAGACGAGCCATCGCCGCCTTCCCCATGAACTGGTCGTCCGCGGATCGACCGTCCCGCCCAACAGGATCGTCGCCCCATGAGTCTGCTTCCCCTGCCGCCCGCCACCCGGAAACCGGAGGGCGGCGGACTTGAGATATCGTCCATCGCCTGGGGCATGTGGCGCCTCGCGGAAGGGGGACGGAGCGTGAAGGAGGCGAGCGCGCTGGTCCATGCGGCGCTGGATGCGGGCATCACGCTGCTCGACACGGCGGACATTTACGGCTTCAACGGCGAAGGCGGCTTCGGCGATGCGGAGGCGTTGCTGGGCGAGGTGCTGGCGGCCGAGCCCGCGCTGCGCGGCCGCATGGTGCTGGCGACCAAGGGCGGCATAGCCCCGCCCTTGCCCTATGACCAAAGCCGCGACTATCTGGCCAGGGCCATAGACGACAGCCTGCGCCGCCTGAAGGTCGACAGCATCGATCTGTGGCAGGTCCACCGGCCCGATATCCTGACCCATCCGCAGGAGCTGGCGCGCACGCTGGAGGATGCGGTCGCGGCGGGCAAGGTGCGCGCGCTCGGCATCTCCAACTTCACGACGCATCAGATCGCGGCGCTCCGGCATTTCCTCGGCATCCCGCTGGCGACGACGCAGCCGGAGATCAGCCCGCTGCGCATCGACTGCTTCCGGAACGGGGAGCTGGACCAGGCCATGACGCTGGGCCTCGTGCCCCTTGCCTGGTCGCCGCTGGGCGGGGGGCGCCTCGCCAGCCCGGCGCCGGGCCGGGACAGCGCGGTCGCCGAGGCGCTGGACGCGGTGGCGGAGGAGCAGGGCGTCTCCCGCGCCGTGGCGGCCTATAGCTGGCTGATGGCGCATCCCGCCGGGATCGTCCCCATCATCGGATCGCAGCAGGCGGACCGCATCCGGGAGGGCGCGCGCGCGCTCAGCGTCAGGTGGACGCGCGAGAACTGGTATGCGGTGCTGGTCGCCGCGCGGGGAGAGCGGCTGCCATGACGGGCGGGGCGCAAGGGTGCGAGGTCGCCTGGTTTTCCGCGCTGTGCGACGATGATTACGAGTTTCTCGGGATTCCCGACCCCTTGCTCCAGTCAAGCTGGGAGCATTGCCGCGACATCGTGTTGCAGGCGGAAAAGGGCGGGTTCGACAATATCCTGCTTCCCTCCGGCTACAGCCTCGGTCTCGACACGACCGCCTTCGCCGCCGCCATCGCGCCCATGGTCCGCCGCATCAAGCTGTTGTGGGCGACCCGCGTCGGGGAGGACTGGCCGCCGCAGCTCGCCCGGCGCATCGCGACGCTGGACCGCATACTCGGCCCCGATGCGGAGGGCACGCGCGGGCGGCTGAACATCAACATCATCTCGTCCGACATGCCGGGCGAGACCCTCGCCAGCCGGGACCGTTACGAGCGTGCGACGGAAGTGATGAAGATCCTGCGTACCCTGCTCAATGGCCGGACGCTCGACCATGAGGGGCGGTTCTACAGGCTGAAGCTCGACCCGCCGCGAGTGACCACGCTGTCCGGGACCGCGCCCGCCTTCTATTTCGGCGGCCTCAGCGAGGAGGCGCGCGAATGCGCGGCGGAAGGGTGCGACGTGTACCTCATGTGGCCCGACATGATGGACAAGGTGCGCGAGACCATAGCCGACATGCGCGCCCGCGCCGCCCGCTTCGGCCGGACGCTGCGCTTCGGCTATCGCGTCCATGTCGTCGTGCGCGAGACGGAGGAGGAGGCGCGCGCCCAGGCCGACCGGCTCCTCTCCCGGCTGGACGACGCGGTGGGCCGGGCCATCCGCGAAAAGTCGCTCGACGCGATGAATGCCGGCGTGCGGCGTCAGGCCGAACTTCGGAGCGCGGCGGGCGGAGACGGCTTTGTCGAGGACAATCTGTGGACCGGCATCGGCCGTGCCCGTTCCGGCTGCGGCGCCGCCATCGTGGGCGATCCGGACCAGGTGCTGGCCAAGCTGCGCGCCTATCAGGCGGAAGGCATAGAGGCGTTCGTCCTGTCCGGCTATCCGCATGCGGCGGAGGCCGACCTGTTCGCCCGCCATGTCCTGCCTCATTTGCGCCATGGTCCGCTGAACATCTGAGCCACGGGAGCGCCATCAAAAGATCCGGATCAATTGCAAGGGCATGAGCGAAGACACACTCTACGACCTCGCGGTGATCGGCGGGGGGATCAACGGCGCGGGCATAGCGCGCGACGCGGCCGGGCGCGGCGCGCGGGTGCTGCTGCTGGAGCGGGGCGACCTGGCGCAGGGCACGTCGTCCGCCTCGACCAAGCTGATCCATGGCGGCCTGCGCTATCTGGAGCATCATGAGTTCGGGCTGGTGCGGGAGGCATTGTCGGAGCGAGAGCGGCTCTGGGCCATGGCGCCGCACATCATCCGGCCGATGCGCTTCGTCCTGCCCCATGTGAAGGGGTTGCGGCCGCGCTGGCTGCTGCGCCTCGGCCTGTTCCTCTACGACCATATGGGCGGCCGCAGGCACCTGCCGCCGGCCGAGGGGATCGACCTGCGCCGCCATGTCGCGGGCGAGCCGCTGAAGCCCGAATATGGCCGGGCCTTCCTCTATTCGGACTGCTGGGTGGACGATGCGCGGCTGGTGGTGCTGAACGCGCGCGACGCGGCCGACCGGGGCGCGCGGGTGCGGACCCGGACGGAGGTGCTGCGCCTTGCCCGTGCGGACGGGGGCTGGGTGATCGCGACCAATGGCGGCACCTTTCGCGCGAAGGCGGTGGTCAATGCGGCGGGTCCGTCCGTGCTGACCCTGCTCGACCGGGCGGAGGAGCGGCCCGCCCATGCCGTGCGGCTGGTGCGCGGATCGCATATCGTGGTGCCGCGCCTGGCCGCCCATGACCTCGCTTATTTCTTCCAGCTCCCCGATGGCCGCATCTTCTTCGCCATACCCTATGAGCAGCATTTCACGCTGATCGGCACGACCGACCGTGACCACAGGGGCAGCCTTACCGACATCCATGCGAGCGAGGAGGAGATCGCCTATCTGTGCGAGGGGGCGAGCCGCTATTTCCGGCGCGCCGTGACGCCCGCCGATGTGGTGTGGACCTATAGCGGGGTGCGGCCGCTGGTCGAGGACGGGTCGGGCAAGCCGGAGGCGGCGACGCGCGGCTATCGCCTCGAACTGTCGGATGAGGAGAAGGGCGCCCCCCTATTGTCCGTCTTCGGCGGCAAGATAACCACCTATCGCCATCTGGCGGAGGCGGCCATGGTGAAGCTGGCCGGGCGATTGCCGATGCTGAAGGGTGCGGGCTGGACCGCTGGCGCTCCGTTGCCGGGCGGCGCCTTTCCCATGGACGGGCTTGCCCGGCGGATCGAGCGGACGGCGGCGCGCTATCCCTTTCTGGAGCGCGAATGGGCGGAGCGGCTGGTGCGCGCCTATGGCACGGTGGCGGACGAAATATTCGCGACCGCCACCGGCATCGGGGATTGCGGCCGCCATTTCGGCCATGGCCTGACCGAGCGGGAAGTGCGCCACCTGATGACCCGCGAATGGGCGGAGAGCGCCGACGATATCCTGTGGCGCCGGACCAAGCTGGGCCTGCGCTTCTCCGTTGCGGAGAAGGCGGCGCTGGCCCAATGGATGGACGAGGAAAAGACGAGGGGGTGATGGAAGGCTGGCTGCTGGTCCTCGACGAGGGCACGACATCGACCCGCGCGATGCTCTACCGCCCGGACGGGCGCTTTGGCGGCATGGCGCAGGAGGCGCTGGAGCAGCATTATCCGCGCCCCGGCTGGGTCGAGCATGATGCGGAGGAAATCCTCGCCCGGACGATGCGGGTCGCGCGGCGGATGGTGGAGAAGGCGGGCGGCGCGGACCGGATCGCGGCCATCGGCATCGCCAACCAGCGCGAGACGGTGGTCGCCTGGGATCGGCGCACGGGCAGGGCATTGGGCCGCGCCATTGTCTGGCAGGACCGTCGCGGCGCCGCCGCCTGCGACGCGCTGCGCGAGAAAGGGTTGGAGCCGGGCATACAGGCGAAGACGGGCCTGATCCTCGACCCCTATTTCTCCGCGACCAAGATGGGCTGGATGCTGGCCAACCGGCCGGAAGTGGCGGAGGCGGGCGAGAATCTCGCCCTGGGCACGGTGGAGAGCTGGCTCGTCTGGCACCTGACGGGCGGCGCGCATGTGAGCGAGGCCGGCAATGCCAGCCGCACCCTGCTGATGGCGTTGGACGGACGGGACTGGGATGCGGATCTGTGCGGGATATTCGGCGTGCCGCGCGCGGCGCTGCCCCGTATCGTGGGCAGCGCGGAGACGGTCGGGAAGACGCTGCCGGAGCTGTTCGGCGGCGCCATTCCGATCTGCGGCATGGCGGGCGACCAGCAGGCGGCGACCATCGGCCAGGGATGCCTGTCCAGGGGCGAGACCAAGGCGACGTTCGGCACGGGCGCCTTCATCCTCGCCAATATGGGGACGGCGCTGCCCCGCTCCGCGCACCGGCTGCTCGGCACCGTGCTGTGCGATGTGGGGGGCGTGCGGACCTATGCGCTGGAGGGGTCGATCTTCGTCGCGGGGAGCCTCATCAAATGGCTGCGCGACAATCTGGGCGTGATCGCGGCGGCGCAGGATACGGACCGCATCGCGCGGTCGGTGCCGGACAATGGCGGCGTGGTGTTCCTGCCCGCGCTGGTGGGCCTGGGCGCGCCGCATTGGCGGCCGGAGACGACGGCGAGCATCACGGGCATGACCAATGCCACCACCGCCGCCCATATCGTGCGGGCCGCGCTCGAATCCATGGCCCATCAATGCCATGACCTGAAGCAGGCCTTTGCCGCCGATGGCGCGCCCTGGACGCTGCTGCGCATCGATGGCGGCATGAGCGGCAATGACTGGCTGGCGCAGGACCTTGCCGATATCCTCGACGTGCCGCTGGAGCGTCCGGTGGATGTGGAGACGACGGCGCGGGGCGCGGCGATGCTGGCGGCGGTCGGCGCGGGCCTCTACCCCTCGCTGGAGGCGGCCAGGGCGATGCTGCCGCCGACGGAGGGCTTTGCGCCCGACATGGCGGGGGATGTGCGCGCCGCGCGGCTTGAGGCGTGGCGGGCGGTGCTGCCGCTTTAAGACCGGGCGTACAGCCCCGCCTCAAAGGCGGCGCGGTCCAGTTCCTCGCGGAAATCGGGATGGGCGATGCCGATGAGCGCGCGGGCGCGCTCGGCCAGGGACAGGCCCTTGAGCATGACCCAGCCATATTCGGTGACGACCATGTGCGTGTCGTTGCGCGGTGTCGTCACCGGGCCGGAAAGATGGGGGGTGATGCGCGAGACGGTGCCTCTCGCCGCCGTCGAGTGGCAGGCGATGATCGAGCGCCCCCCGCGCGAGGCATAGGCGCCGCGCACGAAATCCACCTGCCCGCCGCTGGCGCTGAACTGCCGCCCGTTCACGAACTCCGAATTGCAGGCGCCGCCAAGGTCGATCTGGAGCGTGGCGTTGACCGAGACCATATTGTCATTCCGCGCGATGACGAAGGGATTGTTCACATAATCGACCGGATAGGCCTCGACCGCCGGATTATCGTTCAGGAAATCATAGAGCGGCTGGTCGCCCAGCGCGAAGGTGAAGACCGACTTGCCCGCATGAGTCTGCTTGGCGGAATTGTCGACCACGCCCGCCCTGACGAGAGCGGAAAGGCCCGGCGTCATCATCTCCGTATGGATGCCGAGATGACGATGATGGGCAAGGCCCGCGCATACAGCGTCCGGCAGCGCGCCTATGCCCATCTGGAGGCAGTCGCCGTCCCGGACGAGGCCCGCGATGATCGCGCCGATCGCATCGTCCACCGCGCTGCGCGGGGCGGGCGGAAGCTGGGGGAGGGGCACGTCATTCTCGACCAGCGCGGTCACGTCCGACAGCGGGATCATGCAATCGCCCCGCACATAGGGCATGTTGCGGTTGACCTCCAGGATCAGGCGGACGCCGGGCTTGCGCGCCACGGCCAGCGAATAGTCGGTGCTGGCGCCGAGGCTGAAATTGCCGTCCGCGTCCATCGGGGAGACGGTCGCGATCAGCGTGTCGACGCCGACATGCTCCACCATGGAGCGCGGCACCTGGCTGAAATGGCAGGGCATGACGTCGACGGCGGGCAGCCGCTCCGCCAGGCGGCGCTTGTCGAGCGCGCGTTCGACGCCGCCATGGAAATAGCTCATGGGCGTGAGGCGGTCGCACAGGTCGAAGTCGAACACGCTGCCGCCCGCAATGCCGGTGCAAAGGAGATAATAGAGGCGCACATCGGCGACCTCCCCCGCCCGCGCGCGCTCGGCCAAAGCGGCGAGTATGGCGGGCGGCTGGCCCGCGGCCAGCGCCATGGTGACCCGCGCGCCGGAGGGGATGAGTGCGGCGGCCTCCCCCGCGGAACGCAGGCGCTGGCGGTAGAGATTCTGACGATCGGCCTGGGTCATCCTGCTTGTCCTCTCCGTTTTTCCGTATCTTTTTGTCAGAACAGGTCCGCGTCCATGGCGGTGATCGCCTCCGGGCCAGCCTCCATGACCGCCGCCAGCGCCGCCGTCTGCGGCAGCACGCGCTCGACGAAGAAGCGGGCGACATGGCGTTTGCGGCGGGCGAGCGCATCGTCGCGGCCTTCCGTGGCGGCAACCATCCGCGTCCACATCCAGCCGAAGGCGACGAGCGCGAAGAGGCGCAGATAGTCGGTCGCCGCCGCGCCCAGCGCGTCGATATCCTGCCCACGCGCGGCCAGTCCGTCCGTCACCCGCTCCAGCAGGGCGAGGGCATCGGCGACGGGCGCGGCGATCGCGGCATCGGCCCTCTTCAGGTCGGCCGCGACGATGGCGAAGAAGCGATGGGCGAGGCGGCCGCCCTCCATGGGCAGCTTGCGGCCCACCAGGTCCATGGCCTGCACGCCGTTCGTGCCCTCATATATCTGCGTGATGCGGGCGTCGCGGACGAGCTGCTCCATGCCCCATTCATGGATATAGCCATGGCCGCCGAAGACCTGTTGCGAGACCACGGCCGTCTCGAAGCCCAGATCGGTATAGGCGGCCTTCACCACCGGGGTCAGGAGAGCGACCAGCGCGGCGGCCTCCGCCCGGGCGGCGGGATCGGGATGGCGGTCCGCAATGTCCATCTGCATCGCGGTCCAGATGGCGAGCGCGCGGCCCGCATCGATGAAGGCGCGCCCCTGAAGTAGCATGCGGCGGACATCGGCATGCTCGATGATCGGCACCGGGCCGCGCGTCCCATCCGCCGAGCGGCCCTGTAGCCGCTCTCTGGCATAGGCCGTTGCCTTCTGCTGCGCGGCTTCCGCGATGCCGAGGCCCTGTATGCCGACGAACAGCCGCTCCGCATTCATCATCGTGAACATGGCGTTGAGGCCGCGTCCCGGCGCGCCGACGATCCAGCCGGTGGCGCCGTCATAGTTCATGACGCAGGTCGGCTGCGCATGGATGCCCATCTTGTGCTCCAGCGATCCGACCGACATCGCGTTGCGGGTGCCGTCGGGCAGCAGCTTGGGCACGAGGAACAGGCTGATCCCCTTCACGCCCGCAGGCGCATCGGGCAGCCGCGCGAGGACGAGGTGAACGATATTATTGCCGAAATCCTGATCGCCGGACGAGATGAATATCTTGGTCCCCGTGATTCGGTAGCCGCCGTCCCCCACGGGTTCGGCGCGGGTGCGCAGCAGGCCGAGATCGGTGCCCGCCGATGCCTCCGTCAGGGCCATGGCGCCGCAGGTCTCGCCGCTGACGAGGCCGGGCAGCCAGGCGGCCTTCAGCGCATCGTTGCCATGGTCGGCCAGCGCCTCGGCCGCGCCGCGCGTCAGGCCGGGGAAGAGGCCGAAGGAGAGATTGGCGCTCGACACCATCTCGTCGAGCACTATCTGGAGGACGCGGGGCAGGCCCTGGCCGCCGAAGGCCGGGTCCCCGGACAGGCCGCCCCAGCCCGCGGCGACGAAATCGCGATAGGCGGCGGCAAAGCCCGCGGGGGTCGTGACCCGGCCATTGTCGAGCGACGCGCCTTGCCGGTCGCCGGGCAGGTTGAGCGGCGCCAGCACCTCCGCCGCGAACCGGCCGGCCTCCGCCATGATGTCGGCCGCGAAGTCGGCGCCGATCTCCTCCCAGCCGGAAAGGCTGGCGATGCGGCCTTCGAAATCCAGGACATCGGCGAGCAGGAAACGGATGTCCTCGATGGGCGGGATATAGCTGGTCATGTCCTTCAGGCTCCTGCGGGCGAGGAGTGATCGCCCTCGACTCATAGGCTTGCCTTGTCCTGTATCAAACAGTTGATACAATCAACCGGAGAGTTGGGTCGAAACCGTGCGGGCGGCGCAACAAAGGCTTGTGGCGCCGCCCCGTCCGTTGCATCGAGGAACCGATGAGCGCATCCCGATCTCGTGACGAAACGCCCGGCCGGGAGCAGGAAATCCTCGCAGCGGCGGCAGCCCTTTTCTCGCAAAAGGGCTATAGCGCCACGACGGTGCGCGACATCGGCCAGCGGGTAGGGCTGCTGGGCGGATCGCTCTATCATTATATCCGTTCCAAGGAGGCGCTGTTCGTCAAGCTGCACGAAATGGCGTTGCAGAAGGCGGAGGATCGCATCCGCGCCGATCTGGACGGCGTGGCGGACCCTTGGGCGCGGGTGGCGACGGCATGCCGGACGCTGCTGGAAATACAGCTCGACCCCCATTCGCTGACCATGCCGCTGATGAACGATTTCCGCGCGGTCCCGCCCGATGTGCGCGAACAGCTGATCGTCAAGCGCGATGGGTTCGAGCAGCTTTTCAAGCAGCTCGTGGCGGATCTGCCGCTGCCGGAGGAAGTGGATCGCGGCGTCTATCGCCTGCTGCTGCTGACCATCCTCAACAATAGCAGCCTGTGGTTCCGGCCCGGCAAGCTGAGCGTCGAGGAGGTCGCGGCGCAGATCATGACGCTGTTCCGGCTGGATGGCGGCGCCCGGCCCTAAAAGCCCGAATCGCTCGGCGGGACGAAGGGATGGAGGGCGCGGACACGTTCCTCGCGAAGAGCGTCCGGTCCGGAATTATCCGATCCGCCGCCGTGGCGGTGCGGTCCATGGCCTGCTCCATGGCCGCGAATGGCAGGGCTTTTCCTCCCCCTCTTGACTCGCGGCCGGTTTCCGGGTCGTTATGCGTGTTATAAAGAAATATTATTCGCATATGCAAACTTCTGTCGGGCGGCATCGGCTCCGGCAGGCGCTGGAGAGGCGGCATGGCCAGAATGGTGGCGAGGGAAGGGAGCGGGACCGGAACCGGAATCGGCGCCATGGCGGCCGGTGGCGGCATCATGTCCGGCGGCCTTCCGCCCGATGCCGGCCTTCTGGCCCGCGCGCCAGAGCCGCCTTGCGATTGGGTGCGAGAGGGCGCCTTCGCCCTGCCGCGCATCGGCAACGAAGATATAGGGGGCCTCGACCTGCATCGGGGCGGGGCCTGGCACGAATGGGACGGGCAGGGCGACTTCGGCATGGTCGAGCGCTCCGCCCTGTCCGGGAACGGGAGAGGATGATGACGGCGACGACGGCACTGACCGTACCGGGAACCCTGGCGGAAGCCCTGGACCCCGTATGGCTGAGCGAGGCGCTGGCCCCCGTGACGGGCGGCAAGCCGGTGACGGCGGTGGAGACGGTGGAGGTGATCCGCACCGTCGCCACGAAGGTGCGCTTCACCGCCGCCTTTGACGGCGCGCGCGACGGCCGGGAGGCTTTCTGCCTCAAGGGCCTGCTCGACGTGGATGCGGTGGGCGCGGCGGGTGGTCCGACCACGGTGCTGGAATGCGACTTCTACGACAAGCTGGCGCCCCGCCTGTCCGTGCGCGTGCCGGAACGGGTGGCGACGGTGGTCGATCGCGACGCGCCCATGGGCGTGCTGCTGATGCGCGACCTGGTGGCGGGCGGCGGGCATTTCTGCTCCGCGCTCGATGCCTTCACGCCCGACGACGCGGCGCAGAGCCTCGACCAGCTTGCCGCGCTGCATGGCGGCGCGGGCCTGCTGGGCGAACTGCCCTGGGTCGGGCGCCGCGCAGCGGCGCTCGCCAACAGCGATTATGTGACGGCGGAGATGCTGCAGGAGATGCTGGACGGGCCGCGCGGCGAGACGCTGCCCCCCGCCACGCGCGATGCGGCACGGCTGCGCGCGGCGGTGAAGGCGCTGGCCGCGCGTGACGGGGAGACGCCGGACTTCCTGATCCACGGCGATGCGCATGCGGGCAATATCTTCCGCACGGCGGAGGGCGCGGGCTTGATCGACTGGCAATTGCTGCAACGCGGCGGCTGGGCGCTGGACATCGCCTATCATATCTCCGCCGTCCTGCCCGTGGAGGTGGCGGAAGCGCATGAGCGCGACCTTCTCGACCATTATCTGGACCGCATGAAGGGCTTGGGCGCGGCCATGCCCGATGCGGAGACGGCCTGGGCCGAATATCGGGCGGCCGCCGCCTATGGCTATTTCCTGTGGGCCATCACGCGCCGGGTCGATCCCGCCATCATCAATGTGTTCGTGGCCCGCCTGGGCGCCGCCGCGACGCGGCATGACAGCTTTCGCCTGCTGGGGGTTTGAACATGGGTGCCGAAAATGTGATCGTCGCGCCGGAGACCCGCTCGCTGGAGGAACTGGTGGCGCAGCTCACGCCGTGGCTGGCGGCGCGGGTGCCGCGGGGCAGGGATATGCGGATCGAGAATCCCGCCTATCCTTTCGGCGCGGGCCAGTCGCACGAGACCATCCTGTTCGACGCCTGCTGGTCCGAAAATGGGCGCGCGGCGCGGCAGGGCTGCGTCCTGCGCGTGAAGCCGATGCGCCACACCGTCTTTCCCGACGACCTGTTCGAACAGCAATATCAGGTTATGGAGGTGCTCCACCGTCACGGCATCCGGGTAGCCAAACCCCTGTGGCTGGAGCGCGATCCATCGGTGCTGGGCGCCCCCTTCTTCGTCATGGAACGGGTGCGGGGCCGCGTTCCGGTCAGCATCCCGCCCTATGCCGAGCAGGGATGGGTGGCGGAAGCCAGCCCGGCCGAGCGGCGGCGCATGTGGCAGGATGGCGTGCGCCATCTCGCCTCCCTCCAGTCAGTGCCGCTTGGCGAACTGGCATTTCTCGGCGGACCGGAGGACGCGCGCGACGGCCTGGCGCAGGAATGGGACAAATATGTCCGTTTCGTCGAATGGGTGAGCGAGGATCGCCGCTGGCCGGCGCTCGACGCCGCGCTGGACAGGCTGAAGTCGCTCTGGCCCGCCAACCGGCCCCCTGGCCTCGTCTGGGGCGATGCGCGGCTGGGCAACATGATGTTCGGAGAGGATTTCTCCGTCGTCGCGATCATGGACTGGGAGCAGCCTTCGCTGGGCGGCGCGCTCCACGATCTGGGCTGGTGGCTGACCCTTTCGGAATCGATGCACGGCGCCAATGCCGGCCGTCCGCATCTGGAGGGCATGGGCACGCGGGCGGAGACGATCGCGCTGTGGGAGGGGCTGACCGGCATCTCCGCGCGGGATGTGGAATGGTATGAGGACTTCACCCTCCTCAAGCATGGCTGCCTCAACATCCGGCTTTCGAGCCTGAGGGGGCGTCCCGCGCCCGACGATGCGTGGCTGGCGAAGCGTTTGAAGGTCGCCTGAACAGCAGAACGGGCAGGATGACGGGACAAGAGGAGAGAGAGAATATGGCGGTCGGTGGCAAGCTGGATCTGGTGGAGCCGGGAGCGGCGTCCGACGGGGCGGCCAATGGGGCGGGGGCGGCGATCCCGCGCTATGCCTGGTTCGCGCTGGCGGTGGTCGCGGCGGCCAACCTGCTCAATTATCTCGACCGCTATATCCTTTCCATCCTGGCCCAGTCGATCAAGGCGGACCTGAAGCTGGACGACGCGCAGCTCGGCTTCCTGCTCGGCACGGCCTTCGCGGTCTTTTACGCCGTGGTCGGCATCGCCATGGGCCGTATCGCGGACCGGCTGAGCCGCAAGACGCTGATGGCCTTCGGCGTCGGCCTCTGGTCGTTGATGACGGCGCTGGGCGGGTTCGCGACCAACTTCCTGTGGCTGAGCGCCGCGCGCATCGGCGTGGGCGTGGGCGAGGCGACGGCCAATCCCTGCTCCCATGCGCTGCTGGCCGACACATTTCCGCAGCGGAACCGGGCGATGGCGATGGCCGTCTACCTTTCCGGCTCCTTCATCGGCAGCGCGCTGGCGCTGATAGTGGGCGGGCTGATCGTCCAGCATTGGAGCGATGTCTGTCCCGCAGTGCCGGTCGCGGGCGCATGCGGGCTGGCGGGCTGGCAGGCGGCGCTGATCGCGGTCGGCCTGCCGGGCATTCCGCTGGCGCTGCTGCTGCTCAAGGTGCGCGAGCCGGCGCGGCCGCAGGGGGACGAGCATTCCTCTTTCGGCGTGATCGCGGGGGAACTGGCCGCGTCGCTGCCGCCCTTCACGGTCCTGACCATATACCGGCTGGGCGGCGCGGGAGAGATGCTGCGCAACCTGCGGTTCGTCGCGATCATCGCGGCGGTCGCCGGGCTGCTGGTCTGGGCGACGGGCGATGTCGCGCAATGGACCGCCTCCGGCATCGGCATCTATGCCGTGGTGACCTGGGGCCATGTGCAGAAGCTGCGCGACCGGCCGCTTTACGCGCTGACATTCGGGTGCGGCACCTTCCTGATGGCGATGGTGGGCGCGGCGCTGCTCGGCTGCATCGGCGGGGCCGTGACGGTCTGGTCGGCGCCCTATGCCATGCGCACCTTCGCGATCAGCCCGGTGGAGGCGGGCGTCTCGCTCGGCCTGCTCCATGCCGTCGCGGCGGTGTGCGGCGTGCTGTTCGGCGGCTGGCTGACCGACCGGATCAAGCAGACGGACCGGCGCGCCCCGATACTGGTCGCGATGCTGAGCCTGATCGGCGAACTGCCCTTCCTGATCGGGATGCTGTGGGCGCCGGACATGACGCTGTTCCTGGCCGCCTATGTGGGCTTCGGCTTCTTCTCCTCGCTCTGGGGCGGCGCGTTCGCGGCGCTGGGACAGGATCTGGTCCTGCCGCGCATGCGGGGCGCGGCGGCCTCCGCCTTCTCCCTCTTCGCCATCGTGGTGGCGAGCGGGGCCGGTCCCTATTGGGCGGGCAAGGTGAGCGCGATCACGGGGTCGTTGCAGGGCGGGCTGTTCAGCCTGCTCCTCCTCGTGCCGCTGGTGCTGGGCCTGTTCGCCTTCACCCTGCCGCGCGTCCGCGCCGCGACGCCGGAGGCCCGGCGCGAGCGGGCGGCGGCGGCAGGGGAGCCGGTGGAGGCGCTCTGAAACGAAAAGGCCGCCCGCAGCGAGAGCGGGGGCGGCCCGTCCGTCCGGGAGGAGCGGTCAGAAGGCCGCTTCGTCCAGCGCCATCATCGACGCCTTGCCCGACTTGATCGCCAGGAACAGCGAGGCCGTCTGCGGCAGGATGCGGTCGAAGAAGAAGGTCGCGGTCGCGATCTTCGCCTTGTAGAAGGCGGCCTCGTCCGTGCCCTCCGCCAGCCTCTGCCCGGCGATCCTCGTCGCCTTGGCAAAGCAATAGCCCATGGCGACCAGGCCGAGGAGGCGCAGATAGTCGGTCGCCGCCGCGCCCGCCTCCTCCGGGTCCTTCAACCCCTTTTCGGCGATGCGCGCGGTGGCGAGCTGGAGCGCGCCGAACGCCTTTTCCAGCCCCTCGACCATCGGCTTCAGCGGGCCGTCCTTATTGTCCGCGATGAAGTTCGAGACGGGGTGGAAGAAGCTGCGCAGATAGCGGCCCATTTCGAAGGGCAGCTTGCGGCCGATCAGGTCGAGCGCCTGGATGCCGTTCGTGCCCTCGTAGATCTGCGTGATGCGGGCGTCGCGGGCATATTGCTCCACCCCCGTCTCGCGGATGTAGCCATGGCCGCCATGGACCTGGACGGCGAGATTGGCGGTTTCGGAGGCGAGGTCGGTGAAGAGGGCCTTCACTACCGGCGTCATCAGGGCGATGAAGTCGGCGGCGCGCCCGCGCACTTCCGGATCGTCGCTATGATGCTCGGCATCGAGGGCGCGGGAGACCCAGAGGCTGAGCGCGCGGCACCCCTCATTATTTGCGCGCATGGTCATGAGCATGCGGCGCACGTCGGGGTGGACGATGATCGGGTCGGCCGCCTGATCGGGGCTTTTCACGCCGGAAAGCGAGCGGCCCTGTATGCGGTCGCGGGCATAGGCGACGGCGGACTGATAGGCCGCTTCCCCGATGCCGAGGCCCTGAATGCCCACGGAGACGCGCTCCGTGTTCATCATCGTGAACATGGCCTCCATGCCCTTGTTCGCCGCGCCGATCAGCCAGCCGGTCGAAGCGTCGAAGTTCATCTGGCAGGTCGCCGACGCCTTGAGGCCCATCTTGTGCTCGATGCCCGCGCAGCTGACGCCGTTGGACGGGCCGATATTGCCATCCTCCCCGGGCAGATATTTGGGCACGAGGAACAGGCTGATGCCCTTCACTCCCCTGGGCGCGTCGGGCAGGCGGGCGAGGACGAGATGGACGATATTGCCGGTAAGGTCATGCTCGCCCGACGAGATGAAGATCTTGGAGCCGGTGATCCTGTAAGACCCGTCCTCCTGCGGCTCCGCCCTGGTGCGCAGCAGGCCGAGATCGGTGCCGCAATGCGGTTCGGTCAGGCACATGGTGCCCGCCCATTCGCCGCTGACCAGCCGGGGCAGATAAGCCTGCTTCAGGTCTTCGGTCGCATAGCCCTCGATGGCGACGGTCGCGCCATGGGTGAGGCCGGGATAGAGGCTGAAGGCCATGTTGGCGCCGCAGATCATCTCCTCGACCAGCTTGTTCACCGCCTCCGGCAGGCCCTGTCCGCCCCATTGGGGGGAGGAGGCGAGCGAGGTCCAGCCGCCCTCGCGGAACTGGTCATAGGCCTGCTTGAACCCGGCGGGCGTGCGGACGACGCCATTTTCGATATGGCATCCCTCCTCGTCGCCGGATCGGTTCAGGGGCAGGAGCACCTCGCGGGCGAGGCGCGATGCCTCCTCCAGCACGGCGTCGGTCAGGTCGGGCGTGAAGTCGGCCAGCGCGGGGATGTCGCCAAAGCCGTCATCGGCATGGAGTTCGTACAGCGCGAAACGCATGTCGCGCAGCGGGGCGTCATAGACTTGCATGGGATATAGTCCCTTCGGGTCCGGATTCCTCTTCGTCATGCTGAAACAGGTTCAGGATGACGGTTATGGGCGAGGCGGGCATCAGTTTCTCAGCGGCTTGCCGGTGGTGAGCATATGCTCGACACGGGCGATGGAGCGCGGGTCGCGGACGCGGGTCATGAAAGCCCTGCGTTCCAGCGCCAGCAGGTCGGCCTCGGTCACGGTGTCGACCAGATCGGCCTCGCCGCCCGACAGCACCTCCGCCAGCGTGTCGCTGACGACGAGATCATAGTCGGTCGCCTTGCCCTGCTTGTGGAAGCTCTCCGCCGCCAGCTTCAGCGCCGCGCGGCCGGACGGGCCGGGCAGACGGAAGGTCGGCGGTTCCGGCGGCTCGTAGCCGTCGACCAGCGACAGCGCCTTCGCCTTGGCGTCCGCGAGCAGGCGGTCGCGGTTCATCGTCACCCCGTCGGTCGGCCGCAGGAAGCCATATTCCCTGGCCTCCGCCGCCGATCTGGAGAAGGTCGCGGTGGAAACGATCTCGAACAGCTTCGCCACGGCGGGCATCGGCCCCTTGGGCAGCGCCTTGCCGGACTGCCAGCGGTGCAGCATCTCGCCGCAGCCGCCCCAGCCGGGGACGAGGCCG
>JASGGS010000210.1:0-7212 GCA_047602685.1 Sphingobium sp. | reverse complement strand
GCTGGGCAGCACGCTGGGCAATTATTTCTGGTATCTGGCCGGACGGGCGCTGGGCTTTCATCGGCTGAAACCGCTGGTGGACCGCTGGGGCCGGGTGCTGACGCTGGAATGGCGGGACGTGCGCCGGATCAACCTGCTGTTCCGCAAATATGGGGCGGGCATCGTCTTCGTCTTTCGCTTCATGCCCGCCTTCCGCACGATGGTGTCCCTCCCCGCCGGGCTGTTCCGCATGGGGCATGCGCGTTTCCTGCTGTGGACGGGCGCGGGCGCGCTGATCTGGAACGTCATCCTTGCGGGCGGCGGCTGGTGGCTGGGCAGCCGGATCACCCGGATCGACGTATCTGGGGCCATGCCTGGGCCGTGGTGGCGGGGGCCGTGGCGTTTTACGTGGGCGGCTGGTGACGTGACCCCGCGTTATTATGGCGAAGGGTGGAAGGGGTTCGTTCGCGCGGATGCGCGTTCGGTACACGTCCAGCAGTGCGCCGCGTCCACCTGCGTATATATCTGCGTCGAGACAGGCTGGCATGGCCGAGCAGTTCGGAGCGAGCAGGTCCGCGCCCCGTCCCAGCAGGTGCGTCGCGAAACTGCGCAGCAGGTGATCGTCCGCTCGGACAGGCCGCCGCCGCGCGCCGCGCACGCCGCGCCGGACGATGGCGGGGTCGAGCGCGCCGCCCCGCGCGCCCCGGAACAGCGGTTCCTCCTTGTGCGATCCATAGGGACAGAGGCGGGCATACTCCGCCATCGCCTCCCGCACCTGCGGCAGCAGCGGGACCAGCCGCGTCTTGCCGCGCTTGCCGGTGACGCGCAGCACCTCCTGCGGCGGCAGGGCGCCGCCGGTCAGCGACAGCGCTTCCCCGATGCGCAGGCCCGCGCCGTAGAGAAGCAGCAGGAGCGCCCAGTCGCGCGCCGCGATCCACGGCTCGCGCGCGTCCTCCGCCACATCCTCCGCCAGGGCCACGGCGTCGTCCGGGCTGACGGGGCGGGGAATGCCGGGCTTGACGCGTGGACCGCGCAGCACCGGCGGTTCCGCTTCCTCGCCGCCCGCAAAGCGCAGGAAGCTCCTCAGCGCCGACAATTCGCGCGCCGTGGAGGCGTTGCCGATCCCCTCCGCCCGGCGCGCGGCGACATAGGCGCGCAGGTCCGATGCGGTGAGGGCGGCCAGCGCGGCCCTGTCCGGCGTCGTGCCCGTTTCCGCCATCCAGTCGATCAGGCGGCGCGCCGTCGCGACATAGGCCCGCACCGTATGGGCGGACCGCCGCCGGTCGAGCGAGAGATAGTGGTGCCACTCGGCAAGGAGGGGGGAGGGAAGCGCCATGACCGGAGTGTAGCGGCTGGGCGGGCGCGCGTCTCGTCCTTTGCGTCCGGTCCTCAGCCGAGCGCCAGCCCCGCGCCCATGGCCCGCGCCTTGTCCTGCCGGAAACGCAGGAAGGTCCAGAGGTCGGTCGCCAGCAGGAGGGGAAGCGACGGCGCCGTCATGGCGCGGCCATGGCGGGGGAACCGCGCCCATGCATCCGCATTGATCCCTTGACCCGAAACGGATATAGGCGCCATTCCGACTGGAATTGGGCGGCCCTTTTGGCCGCCTTTTTCCGTTTCTACCTTTGTTTTCCACGCAAGGCTGACAGAAAGGAAGCCGCTCCATGTCCGACAAGCCCATTACCCCCCTGATGCCCGTCTACCCCCGGTGCGGCGTGCGTCCGGTGCGAGGGGAGGGCTGCTATCTGATCGGGGAGCGCGGGGAACGCTATCTGGATTTCGCCAGCGGCATCGCGGTCAACGCGCTGGGCCATGGCCATCCGGTGCTGGTCAAGGCGATCGCCGAGCAGGCGGCGACGCTGATGCATGTCTCCAACCTCTATGGCAGCCCGCTGGGCGAGGCCTATGCGCGGCGGCTGGTCGACGCGACCTTCGCCGACACGGTGTTCTTCACCAATTCGGGCGCCGAGGCCGTGGAGTGCGCTATCAAGACGGCGCGCCGCTATCATTATGCCAATGGCAATCCGGAGCGGAGCACGCTCATCACCTTCGCCAACGCCTTTCACGGCCGGACGCTGGGCACCATCTCCGCGACCAACCAGCCGAAGATGCGCGACGGGTTCGAGCCGCTGCTGCCCGGTTTCCGCTATGCGCCGTTCAACGATCTGGACGCGGCGCTGAGCCAGGTCGACCTCAACACGGCGGGCTTTCTGCTGGAGCCGGTGCAGGGCGAGGGCGGGCTGCTGCCCGCGACGCCGGAATTCCTGAAGGGCCTGCGCGATTTCGCGGACAGGCACGGCCTGCTCCTCGTCCTCGACGAGGTGCAGTCGGGCTTCGCGCGCACGGGTAGGCTCTATGCGCACGAGCATTACGGGATCACGCCCGACATCATGGCGACCGCCAAGGGCATTGGCGGCGGCTTCCCGATGGGCGCCTGCCTTGCCACGGCGGAAGCGGCCAAGGGCATGGTGTTCGGCACCCATGGTTCCACCTATGGCGGCAATCCGCTGGCCATGGCGGTGGGCAATGCGGTGCTCGACGTGGTGCAGGAGGAGGGCTTCCTCGACCATGTGAACAAGATGGGCGAGCGCATCCGGTCCAGCCTCGAACAGCTCATCCCCAATCATGACGCGCTGTTCGACAGCGTGCGGGGCATGGGCCTGATGATCGGCCTGCGCCTCAAGGTGGAGCCGCGCGATTTCGTGGCGCATCTGCGCGACAATCACGGGCTGCTCACCGTGTCGGGCGGCGACAATATCGTGCGCATCCTGCCGCCGCTGGTGGTCGAGGAAAGCCATGTCGCGGAGTTCATCGAGAAATTGTCGGCGGGGGCGGCGAGCTACAGGCTCCCCGAAATAGCCGCGTGAGTGGGGGCATGGGCGGGCCGCGCCATTTCCTGAACCTGTCGGACGCGGGCGGCGATGCGCTCGCGGCGATGATCGCGGACGCCATCGATCGCAAGGGCGCGCGCAAGGGGCTGCCCAGGGGCGCGGCGGACCGCGACGCGCCCCTGGCGGGCCGCACGCTCGCCATGATCTTCGAGAAGAATTCGACGCGTACCCGCGTGTCCTTCGACATGGCGATCCGGCAGCTCGGCGGCACCTCGCTGATCCTCGACGGCGGCACCAGCCAGCTTGGCCGGGGCGAGACGGTGGCGGATACCGCCCGCGTCCTCTCCCGCATGTGCGACGCGATCATGATCCGCACCGACGACCATGCGAAGATCGAGGAGATGGCGAAACATGCGACCGTCCCCGTCATCAACGGCCTCACCGACCTGTCGCATCCGTGCCAGATCGTCGCGGACCTGCTGACGGTCATCGAGCATGGGCTGTCCCTGCCCGGCAGCCAGTGGGCGTGGCTGGGCGACGGCAACAATGTCCTCCACTCGATCATCGAGGCGGCGGGCCTGATGAAGTTCGACGTGCGCGTCGGCTGCCCCAGGGGCTATGAGCCGGACGGCGCCTTCATCGCGGAGGCCGAGGCGGCGGGCGCGGTCATCACCGTCAGCCAGGACCCGCGGGCGGTCGTGGACGGCGTGGATGTGGTCGTCACCGACACCTGGATCTCCATGGGGCAGGATCATGCCGAGGAGAAGCTGGCGGCGATGATGCCCTATCAGGTGACGCAGGCCCTGATGGCGCGGGCGAAGCCGACGGCGAAGTTCCTCCACTGCCTCCCCGCGCATCGCGAGGAGGAGGTGGTGGGGGCCGTCATCGACGGCCCGCAATCGCTCATCTGGGACGAGGCGGAAAACCGTCTGCACGCGCAGAAGTCCGTCCTTCTCTGGGCCTTCGGTCTCCTTTGATGGCGGACCGGGCCGTCCCGGCCACGCGCGACGTCGATCGGGCGCTGGGCTTCATGATTCCGGGGCGCGCCCTGCGCGGCCGCCTCGTCCGGCTGGACGGGGTGCTGAACGACGTGCTGTCCGCCCACGCCTATCCGCCCGTGGTGGAGCGGCTGGTGGCGGAGGCGCTGGTGCTGGTCGGCCTTCTCGGCACGATGCTGAAGGACGAGGCGGGCCAGCTCACCCTCCAGGCGCAGACCGACAATGGTCCCGTCTCGCTGCTGGTCGCGGATTACAAGGGCGGCGCGGTGCGCGGCTATGCCGAGTTCGACCCGGAGAAGCTGGCCATGGTCGGTGAGACGCCCAGCCTCTTCGGCCTGTTCGGCAAGGGCTTCCTCGCCCTCACCTTCGACCTCGCCACCAGCGGGGAGCGCTATCAGGGCATCGTCCCGCTGGAGGGGGACTCGCTGGCCCATGCGGCCGAGCATTATTTCGCCCAGTCGGAGCAGATACCCAGCATCGCCCAGATCGCGGTTCGCCATGACGCGGGGGAAGGCTGCATCGCGGCCGGCATGCTCCTCCAGCACATGCCGGAGGGGGAAGTGGGGCGCGAGCGCCTGCACGTCCGCCACGATCATCCGGACTGGGAGCATGCGCAGGTCATGGCGCGCACCCTGAAGGACGAGGAACTGACCGACCTCGACCTGCCGCTGCGCGACGTGGTGTGGCGCCTCTTCCATGAGGAAGGCGAGATACTCGTCACCGAGGACGCGAATCTGATCAAGGGCTGCCGTTGCGATCTGGCGCATTTCGCCCGGGTGCTGTCGCGCTTCCCCGCCGACCAGCGCGGCGAAATGGCCGATGATGACGGCCGCATCGTGGTGGATTGCGCCTTCTGCTCCAAGACGTTCGCCATTCCGCTCGGCGATCTCGACTGATCGCGTTGTCCATTCCGGTTGCGGCGGGACGGCATTTATTTGCGACTTGCGGCATTTCTCCTTTTTTCGGCCTGATTGCGGATTATATCTGAAGAGGGGTCCGGCGGGGGATCGGGCGCAACTATTTGGGGCTGGGCACGAACGATGCGCTGGATGGGCGCCTTGAGGATTTTGTCGGCTGTCGTGGCGATGGGTGCGCTTGTATCCGCCGCCCGTGCGACGCCGGCCGCCCTTGCCGGACTGGAGCCGGGCCAGTGGGATTTGCGGTTCCGCGATTCCAGCGAGCCGCCCCTGCGCATCTGCGTCAAGGACGGGCTTTCCCTCATCCAGATCAAGCATCAGGGCCAGAGCTGCCGTCAGTTCATTGTCGAGGATACGGCGCAGCGCGCCTCCATCACCTATAGCTGCCCGCGCACCGGCCATGGCCGCACCGTGGTGCGTGTCGAGACGCCGCGCCTCGTCCAGATCGACTCGCAGGGCGTGGTGGAAGGCTATCCCTTCGCCCTGGACCTGGAGGGGCGCCGCACGGGCGCCTGCACGCCGCTCGCGAAGAAATGATCGGGGTCCTGCCTGCCGTCGTCACTCCGGCTTGCGGCACACGGCCTCGACATTGACGCCATCCGGATCGAGGATGAAGGCGCCATAATAATCGGGGTCATAATGGGGGCGCAGGCCCGGCGCCCCATTGTCCCGCCCGCCATGCGCCATCGCCGCCCGATGGAAGGCGTCCACCGCCTCGCGGTCGGCGGCGGCAAAGGCGATGTGGATGCCGGTCCCGCGCGGGCCGTCATTGCCGAGCCAGAAACCGGCCTTGCCGTCGCGGCCATAGCCGACGCCTTGATAGCCGCCGCTCCGCTCCGCCATGATTTCCACGATCACCGCCATGCCGAGAGGCGCCAGCGCCGCATCGTAGAAGCGCCGCGATGCCGCGAAATCGCTGGCGCCGATACCCAGATGGTCGATCATGTCCACGCCCTTTCCCGCATCCGCCCGCCCTTCATAGCATCAGGCACCTTCCTGGCTATCCTCAGCCGGGGATGGCCGCCGAGGGGGAAGCCGGGGTTTCTCTGTTCGCCAAATTGCTCTACCGGCGCTTGCCATGACCGCATATAAATCAGGCGATCCCACCACGCTCAACCGGCTCTACGGCCGTCAGTCCGGGCACAAGCTGCGCATCGGCCAGCAGGAGCTGGTCGACACCCTGCTTCCCGCGATCAGCGTGCCGGAGGAAGGCCCGGTCACGGCCGAGCGCCTGTTCGGCCATGACAGGCCGTTGCATTTCGAGATCGGCTTCGGCGCGGGCGAGCACATGGCCTGGCGCGCGGACATGCTGCCCGACCACGGCTTCATCGGCTGCGAGCCTTTCCTCAACGGCGTGGTCGGCGCGCTGGTGAATGTGAAGGAGCGGAACCTCACCAATATCCGCCTGCACATGGGTAATGCGCTGGACGTGCTGGCGCGCATTCCGGACGGGGCGCTGAGCTTCGTCTATCTCCTGCATCCCGATCCCTGGCCCAAGGCGCGCCATGCCAAGCGGCGCATGATGAACAAGGGGCCGATCGACATGATCGCCGCCAAGCTGAAGCCGGGCGGCGAATTCCGCTTCGGCACGGACCATCCCATCTATCTGCGCTGGGCGCTGATGCAGATGAAGGACCGGGAGGATTTCGACTGGCTGGCCGGCAAGGCGCAGGATTTCCTCAAGCGTCCGGGCGGTTGGCCCGAAACCCGCTATGAGGCCAAGGCCCGCAAGAAGGGGCATGAGGTCTGGTACTTCCGCTACCGCCGTCGCTAGGGCCGGATTGCCCGTGGCTTCCGGCACGCCGGGGCGTTCGGCGCGGCGCGGGCGGGGGATGCGGGGCGGCCGTGCGGATCGCCGCGCAGGATCGCCACGACGCGCCGCGCGACGCTGCTCCTGCGGCGGAGCGCCGCCTGTTCCACCATGCCCGTGATTTCGGCGCCGCCGCTTCGGAGGACAGGCACGCGACAGGGATCATCGCATGAAGAACTCCACGGGCACGACCAGCTCGATGGTGTCGCCCTTCACCTCCTCGGGCGGCTTGGGCAGGGGCTGCGCGCGCCTGGGCAGGCTCACCGCCTCCTCGTCCAGCGACCGGAAGCCGCAGGAGCGTTCGAGCCGCACGGACAACAGCCTGCCCTGCCGGTCCATGACGAAGCGGATATAGGGGACGCCCTGCTGGCGCCGGAAGGATGCCTCGCGCGGGTAGCGCTTCACCTTGTCGAGCGCGCCGAGCACCCAACCGCTTTTGGTATAAGTTGACCGCCAGCCGGGGGCGTGGGCTTGCCGCCGACAAAATCGAGGATGCCCATGAGTTCGCCGCGCAGCGTGGCGGTAAACTGCCTGCGCTTCTCGCCGGGGACGATGACGATCTCGCCTATAAGCGAGCGGATATCGTCTGCCGCTTCGGTGCGTAGCGCCGGATCGTCCATGACGCTGCTGAACCGCTCGACCTTGCGGCGGTAGATTTCCGCGATGTTCGGGTGGATGTC
>JASGGS010000209.1:0-7332 GCA_047602685.1 Sphingobium sp. | reverse complement strand
TGTCGCCCATGTAGACGTCCTGCTCCTTGATATCGAGGACGGAGCGGGTTTCGGTGTCCTGGTCCACCTCGAACACGATGAGGCGAAGGGTGACGCGCATCGGGGCGGCATAGGTGATGCCGCGCTGACGGCATTCCTCGGTATCATATTTCGGGTCTTCGAGTTCGTAGTGAACGAAGTCCAGCTCGGCCGTGCCGGCGAAATCGCGGATCGGGAACACGCTGCGCAGCGTCTTTTCCAGGCCGGAGACATAGCCGATGGCGGGGTTGGAACGCAGGAACTGCTCATAGCTCTCGCGCTGCACCTCGATCAGGTTCGGCATCTGCACGACTTCGTGGATGTTGCCGAATATCTTGCGGATGCGCTTCTTGCCGGCGTCGCGTTGCGCGACGGGGGGGAGGGGCTTGGTTGCCATGTGTCCGTTCCTGCCTCGATTGGTCCCGAAAATTCTTTCCGTATCCCGACGGAATTTCAGCCTGCATCGAGTCTTGGGCGGTCAATCGCCTGCCGAACCGACGCAAAAAAGTGCGGGCCGGGGCTGTCCGATCCGCACTGCAGCGATTGATAAACCCCTGATTTCAGCCCCATTCATGGTTGTCGTTCGCAAAGCGGCAACCGGCCCGGGCCAAGAGAGGGCGGGCGATACCGGTGGACCGGGACCGCCCCTGTTGGATCGCGATATAGCGACCTGTTGGATGCTTGAAAAGAGGCTGCCCGCAAGAAGCGGGGAAAACCGCCTTATCGGTTCCGCTTGACCGGCTTTTCGAGGACGCCGCACAGGATGCGCGCGCCGCTGTTGCCGCTGGGGTCCGTCTTGCCGTCATCGGGCGCGGCATGGACGACGAAGGCCGTGCCGTCCGCGTCGAAGATCGTCGCTTCCGTCGTGTGGGCGGTGAACATGCCATGCCCCTTGCCGTCCGCGCCGACGATGAGGTCGGGCAGGTCGCCCTGATGCGAGCCTTGCGGATTTTGCAGGCCATGCTGCCTGGCGTCGGGATTGAGATGGCCGCCCGCGGAGGCGAAGTCGGGCGCCTCGCACTTGCCGGTGGTGTGCAGATGGATGCCATGCGCGCCGGGGGCGATGCCGGTCACGTCGACAACGCCGTCAAGGCCATGCTCGCCCGCCGCGAGGCGGACCCGCCCCGCCTCCCGCCCCTGCGCGTCCAGCAGCTTCGCCCAGGCGAGGGGAGGCTTGCCAGGGGCGCCGCCATGGCCTGCATGCTGGGAAGCGCCCTGGGCCTGGAGCGCTGCGCCGCCGCCGAGCGCGACGAGCGCGCCCAAGGACAGGAGGGGGAGAAGGCGATGCGTCGGCATTGGCATGGTCCCTTTTCGAAGATTGACCGGTTTTCCAGCCCGGTGGGCATCCTATCCCCTGCCGGAAGCGGGAGGGGAAACCGAAAAATGCGATTATTGGTGAAGAGTTCCATGCGGCTGGAATGGCCGGCGGCCTGCCCGGAACGCCGTGAAACCGGCGTTACGCGCCGTTAACCCTGTTGCGCTAGAGCAGGCGGCAGGGTGCCGGGACGGCCGGCCCACAGGATAAGTAAGGGCGCATCATGCAGGAATCCCGTTCGTTGCTGGCGGGTTGGCTATGTCGCAAGTCGATCGGCCAGCGTTTGAATATTCAGGTCGTGGCGGCGCTGGGGCTGAGCGGATGCCTCATCGCGACGGTGGTCGCCGGGTCGACGTTCAGTTTCCGCATGATCCGCGAGGATAACAGCATTTCCGGGCAGGCGCTGAAATCCGCGCTGCTCGAAAAGGATTTCGCCTCGCTGGAGCGCGACGTGTTCCGCTACGCCTTGCTGCGCAACGCCGATACGCGCACCTCCTATGAGGGCAATGTCCGCGACCTGAACGCCTCCGTCGCGGAAGCGCGCGGGACGCTGGACGCCGCCGACCAGCCCCTGCTGGACGAGGTGGAGACCAGCGCGGCGGCCTATAAGGCGACGGTGGACCGCGTGATCGCGGCCGGCCCGACCGACGCGACGAGCGTGGCGGCGATCATGGCCGCGGGCGATGTGGTCGATGCCAGCATCGAAAAGATACGCGAGCCCGTCATCAAGCGGGCCGAGGCGATTTCGCGCGAACAGGAGCGCATGGCCATGCTGACCATGGCGATCACGGTCGCCATCGCGCTGCTCGCGGGCATCGCCTCCTTCGTGCTGGCGCGGATCATCAAGCGCGCGATCAGCGGGGAGATCGGCGCGCTGAGCACGGCCATCTCCCGCATCGCCAACAGCGATTTCGACGTGGAGATCGGCCATTCCGACCGCAGCGATGAAATGGGCGAGCTGGCCCGTTCGGCCGAGCGCCTGCGCGAGACGAGCCGGGCGAAGCTGCGTTCCGACGCGGAGATGGCGCATATGGTGGAGCAGGTCGGCCAGGCGCTGCGCCGTCTCGCCGACGGCGACCTGACCGTGCAGCTCCCGGACCTGGGGCAAGGCTATGCCTCTGTCCGCGCCGATTTCAACGCCGCCATTCGCCGCCTGCATGACGCCATGCTGTCCGTCTCCCAGACCGCGAACAACATACGCTGCGGCTCCAGCGAGATCAGCCAGGCATCGACCGACCTTGCCCAACGCACCGAGCTGCATGCCTCCGAACTGGCCAGCGCGGCCGAAGCGGTGGACGCGATCACGCATGCCATAGGCACCACGGCCGCCAGCGCCCTGGAGGCCAATCGCGGGGTGCGCGAGGCCGTGAGCGAGGCGGGCGAGGGCGGCGAGATCGTGCGCCGCGCCGTCGCCGCCATGGCGAGCATCGAGGGGTCGACCGCACAGATCGGCCAGATCATCGGCGTGATCGACAGCATCACCTTCCAGACCAACCTCCTCGCCCTCAACGCCGGTGTCGAAGCGGCGCGCGCGGGGGAAGCGGGCAGCGGCTTCGCCGTCGTCGCCAGCGAGGTCCGGGCGCTGGCGCAGCGTTCGGCCGACGCGGCCAAGGATATCAAGGAACTGATCGAATCCAGTGCCGTGGATGTCACGTCCGGCGCCGACATGGTGCGCAAGGCGGGCGTGGCCCTCCAGAAGATCAGCGAGCGCATCGACGGCGTGACCGAGCTGGTCGACGGCATTTCCGGATCGTCCAACGAGCAGTCCGCGCGGCTGGGCGAGACCAACCGGATCATGGGCAGCATGGACCGGGTGACGCAGCAGAATGCGGCCATGGTCGAGCAAAGCTCCGCCGCGGCGCGCAATCTGGAGCAGGAGGCGGATGCGCTCTCCTCCCTCGTCGCGCGCTTCTCCCTTGGCCGGGCGGCCGCCTGACGGCGAGATCCCCGGCGGAACGGGAAGGCCCGCGTGATCCGGTCGCGCGGGCCTTCCCTGTTTCAGAGCCGGGCGATCAGCGCTTCCATGCCCGCAGCCGCGCGGGCGGACGCGGCGAGGAGGTTCGTCCGGAAATCGCTGGCGCTGTCCTGATTGGCGTCGTCGGTCGTCGCCTTGATCCCGGCCCAGGGCAGGCCCGCCAGTTCCGCGAACTGCGCCAGCGCGCCCGTCTCCATGTCCACCACGTCCGCCCTCAGCACGTCGCACAGGATGCGGGCCTGATCGGGGCATTCCACGAAGCTGTCCCCACTGGCGATGCGCGCGGCGGGAAGGCCCGTGCCGGGGTCGGGCAGGCTCAGATAATCGTCGATGATGGAGGGACCGATGGGGACGAGGCCCGGCTTGAAATTGACGAACAGGCCGGGCCGGTCCGCGCCGTAATCATGCTGGAGCGCGTGGGAGAGGAAGAAGCAGTTCCCCTCTATCCGGCTGATCTTCCCCGCCGTGCCGGTGATGGCGAGCAGGTCCGCCCCGTGGCGGGCATGGAGCGTCGCGGCGACGGAGGTGAGGTTCACCTTGCCGATGCCGGTGACCGCGACGACGATCTCATGGCCCAGCGCATCGACATGGCGGGCGGCGGGCCAGCCGCCGGCGAGGGCGCCCGCGCCGGGAAGGAAGGCGTCGGCTTCCTCCGGCAGGGCGGCGAGAAGGATGATCCTCATCGCTTTCAATCCCCTTCGAACGCGCAGAGGGAGAGGGGCGTCACGCCCTCGGCGCGAAGCCTGTCCGCGCCCTTGAGATCGGGAAGGTCCACGATGAACAAGGCTTCCTCCACCACCGCGCCGGCCGCGCGCAGCAGGGTGATGGCGGCGACGGCGGTGCCGCCGGTCGCGATCAGGTCGTCCACCACCAGCACGCGCTGGCCCGGCAGGACATGGCCGACATGCATCTCGATCCGGTCGGTGCCATATTCGAGGGCATAGTCGATGCCGACCGCTTCGCCGGGCAGCTTGCCGGGCTTGCGCAGCATCAGCTTTCCCTTGCCCAGCGCATAGGAGAGGGCGGAGGCGACGATGAAGCCGCGCGCCTCTATCCCCGCGATCAGGTCGATGGCGTCGGCATCCGCCAGCGCCGCGAGCCGATCGATCGTCGTCCGGAATGCCGGGCCGTCGAGCAGCAGCGTCGAGACATCGCGGAACTGGATGCCGGGTTTCGGATAATCGGATATGGTGCGGATGCGAGCGGCGATGTCCGCATTGGCGACGGAGGAAAAGGCGCTTTCCATGGCGGCTCCCGGAGCGGCGATAACGGGACGCCTTGGGCATGCGGCGGCCGTGCTGTCAAGCATGGGATGAACGGGCCGGGGCGGTCGGCTGGCCGGATCAGGCAAACCGCCCGTCGTGAATGTTGCGGTGCAACGGGATACGGGCGCGGGGCGCGGGGCGTTGCAGTCACGCTATGATCGAGAAAAACGCCCCTTATCACCCCGGCCTCGCCGCGATTGCCGCGGTCCTGGCCCTGTCCGCAACCCCCGTGATCGCACAGGTCACGCTTCCGGCCGATCCGGCTCCGGCCAGCCCGGTCGCCGCATCGCCCGCGGCGCCATCGGTGCCCGCTCCGGCGGCGGCCGCGCCTGCTCCCGCGGCGCCGATACAGACGGTGCAGAGCGTGCCGGTCACGCCCAAGCTGCCCGACATCGCCGTACCGGAGACGAACGCTCCGCGCGCCGCGACCGCTGCCCGGACGACGGCGCGCGCTGCCGAATCCGCACTGGCCGAACCTACGCGGTCCCCGGCCCGCTCCGCCGAAGCATCGCCGCGCGCGGCGACTCCGGCTCCCATGGCGGAACGGCAGGCGGCGCCTGCCCCGGCTGCCGCTCCAGCCATGGCCCCGGCGGAAAGCGCCGCGACAGAGGCGCCGTCCCCCGCCGTGGCCGCCCCGCCCGCCGAAACGCGGGCTTCCTCGGAGGATATGGGCTATGCAGGCTGGATGCTGCTGGGCGGCGGCCTGCTGCTGGTCGCCGGCGGTGCCGCCTTCGCGCTCAGCCGCCGGCCTAAGCGTCGTGAAGAGGCAGACGGCCATGTAGCGGCGTGGGCGTCGATGGCGCCCTCGCCTGTCGCGGCTGGAACGGCAAGCGCCGCCGCCGCGCCCGCGCAGACTGTCACGCGCGCGCCGGTCCATGACCCCGTGCCGCCGCGCCGGGCCGTCATGGCCCCGCACCGGATCGCGCAAACGGCCGGTCATGGCGAGCTTGCCCCGGATCAGCGAAAGGCCGTGCTGGAGGCGATGGTCGCGGAGGCGCCGTCCGAGGCCAATCCGTTCCACTCGCGCCGCAATCGCCTCCGCCGCGCGGACTTCCTGCTGCGCACGGGCCAGGCCGAGCCGCGCCACGGCGAATATGTCGTCCGTGAGGAGCGCCAGCCCGAAATGGCGGGCGCCCAAGCCGACCGCTGGTCGGAAATGCGTTTCCAGGGGCGCCAGAAGACGAGCGTGAACTGGAAGCCTGCGCGCCGCTGATTCCCCTTCCCGCCGCACAAAAAAAAGGGCGTCCCCGCGCGGGGACGCCCTTTCCCATATCCTGCCGTTCCGGAGGACGAGAAGCTTATTTCAGCTCGACGGTCGCGCCGGCTTCTTCCAGCTTCTTCTTCAGCTCTTCGGCCTCGGCCTTGGAAACGCCTTCCTTGACGGCCTTCGGCGCGCCCTCGACGAGAGACTTGGCTTCGGTCAGGCCCAGGCCGGTGATGGCGCGGACTTCCTTGATGACGTTGATCTTCTTGCCGCCGTCGCCGGTCAGGATCACGTCGAACTCGCTCTGCTCTTCAGCAGCCGGAGCGCCGCCAGCGGCGCCACCGGCGGGAGCGGCAACCGCGACGGCGGCGGCGGCGGAAACGCCCCACTTCTCTTCGAGAGCCTTGGACAGCTCAGCGGCTTCGAGGACGGTCAGAGCCGACAGCTGGTCGACGAGAGCATTGATATCAGCCATTATATCACTCCATTTCTGTGCGGGCGCATCAGGCCCGGATAGGGTTCAGTTCAAATATTCGAACAAAGACGGGCTTGGCCGTCATATCGCCGGGTGCGGAAAAACCGGTTTCGGCTTCTCCGCGCGATATGATCAGGCCGCGTCCTTCTCCGCATAGGCGTTGAAGACGCGGGCAAGCTGAGCCGCCGGCGCCTGCGTGACCGTCGCCAGCTTGGTCGCCGGGGCGACAAGCAGACCGACGATCTTGCCGCGCAGTTCGTCGAGCGACGGCAGCGACGCCAGGGCCTTGACGCCTTCGGCGTTCAGGACCTGCGTGCCCATGCCGCCGCCAACGATCTCCAGCTTGTCGTTGGTCTTGGCGAACTCCACCGCGATCTTCGCAGCCGCGACCGGATCGATCGAGGTGGCGAGGCCGACGGGTCCGGTCAGCAGGTCGGAAATGCCCGCATAGTCCGTGCCCTCGATGGCGATCCTGGTCAGGCGATTCTTCGTGACCTTGTAGGACGCGCCCGCCGCACGCATCTTCTGCCGCAAGTCGGTGGACTGGGCCACCGTCAGGCCGAGATTGCGGGTCACGATGACCGCGCCAACCTCTTGCAGGGATGCATTGAGCGCAGAGACCAGCTCGGTCTTTTGATTGCGATCCATGCCATTACTCCCATTGCACCGGGGCAAGCCCCGATGCGGTTGCTAGACTGCCCGAGGCGCGCGGCATCGCTGCCGCCCGCATGCGAGCGCGAATGTCCGGGGGAAATGGTTGACTGAACCCGTCGGCGCATCGAAGCGGAACGGGCAGACCCGGCGAGGCATGAAGCCCGGCCGGCGAGAACTGTCTTCCCCGTCTAGGCTGGATGATTAAGGGGCGATGCCCCACCAGCTGTCTCGGACGGCGAACCCCGTCAAGGGGATCGGTGCGGCCCATAGGCGATGGACAAGCCTTTGTCACGCGGAAAACGCGATTCATGGCGCGGCGGCGTACGGATTTTCCGCATTGCCGGGAGAAAGGCCCGCAGGAAAGGAGGTGGCCTGCCTGCAAAACCGTTAAGCATTTGGAATAGCTTGCTTCCTATGATGGCCGCC
>JASGGS010000208.1:0-7344 GCA_047602685.1 Sphingobium sp. | reverse complement strand
GCGACGCCGCGCACAAGCGCATCCAGGACATGCTGGCCAAGGGCGAGGAACTGCCCGTCGATTTCAGGGGCCGCGTCATCTATTATGTCGGCCCGGTCGATCCGGTCCGCGACGAGGTGGTCGGCCCGGCCGGTCCCACCACCGCGACGCGCATGGACAAGTTCATGGACATGATGCTGGAGCAGGGCCTGGCCGCCTGCGTCGGCAAGGCGGAACGCGGCCCCGCCGCCACGCAGAGCATCGCGAAGCACAAGAGCGCCTATCTGATGGCGGTCGGCGGCGCGGCCTATCTGGTCGCCCGCGCGATCAAGGGCGCGAAGGTCGTCGGCTTCGAGGACCTCGGCATGGAAGCGATCTACGAGTTCGAGGTGCAGGACATGCCCGTGACCGTCGCGGTGGACAGCGAGGGCCTGAACGTCCACACGCTCGCCCCCGCCGAGTGGAAGGAGAAGATCGCCAGGGAGCATCTGCTCGCCTGAGCGCATCCCCGCGAGGTCATAAAACGTCAATGGCGGCTTTTTTTGCCCAATCTGGGTTAAAGGCCGCCATTTTTGCCTGTGGTCCCGCAACTGTGACGGTTTGCGCGCGTTCCCCGATCTCTCAGGAGACCGCGCCATGTCCTTTGTCCAGCTCAATCCGCCCATCCCTCTCGAAGTCCTCGACAAGGGCAAGGGGCAGGCCATCGGCCTGATCGACTATGGACCGGAGCATAATCTGATATGGGTGACCGCGCTGGACGCCAGCGGCGAAATCTGGTGCGCGCCCAATCCGATGGTGCGCATGCAATCCAACTGGACCATGGGCCGTCCCAAGGCGCCCGATGTGGAGGCCCGCTGGCCGACCGAGGGGTTGAGCGTCGTGAAGGGCAATTAGGGCTGATTTGATTCAGCCGACCGGCCGATAGCCCTTGCGCCATTTGGTCCACAGGTGCCGCGCGAGCAGGGACGGCGGCATGCGCAGCAGGTGGGAGCGGATATAGAAGCCCTGTCCCAGCAGCCAGCGCCTTTCCCGTCCCCAGCCGTCGCGGGAGAGGAGGCGGGCGATGCACATGCGGTCCCACAGGGCCCGGCCTTGCCAGTCCAGCGGCATGGGGGTGTCATAGAGGAGATGGGAGAGGCGCGCCGCCTGCCGCACCGTCTTCCGCAATTGATGGCGGCGGGCGCGGGCATCGAGCCGGGACCAGAAATCGCCATCCTCGCCGAACTCGCCGAACAGGCAGTGCAGGTCCCACAGATTGCGCAGCCCGCCCTCAAGGCCGCCATCGGCCAGCATATGGGCGGCGGCGTGGCACACCATGTCCTCCGGCGACAATATGACGAGGCCGCCCGCCAGCGGCAGCGCATCCGCGATCATCGCGTCCGCATCGGGCCTGCGCCGCGCCGTCAGGGGAAGCACCGTGTGATGCACGTCGATCATCCGGTCCCGCTCCCTGTGGATGAGCGGCGGCAATTCATGCATCCAGCGGCGATAATAGGCGTCGTCATAGGGATCGGGCTTCACCCATTCCCAGCCCGCGCCAAGCAGCGCGGCCTCCGCCTCCGCTATGCGCGCGCGGGGCACCAATATGTCGAGATCGCCGATCGACCGCCCCGTGCCCGCCGACAGGCCCGCCGCGACATAGGCCGTGCCCTTGAGCAGGATGACGGGCAGGCCGAAAGGCGAAAGCGCGGCGGCGGCGCGGTCGGCCTCCCATAACGCCTGCCGCCGCTCCGCCGCCGCGTCGAAGCGGGCGTCGTCCAATATGCGGGCGACACGGGGGGGCAAGACCAGGCCGCCGAGCCGGTGGGCAAGGGTGCCGGCAAGCCGTTCGGCCCGGGCGGCGGCGATCAGCCGCGTCCACGCCTCCGGCGCCAGTGCCGAAGCGGATGCCGGGTCGCGAAGCGTGGCGACGAGGAGCCGCGCACTCATGACGGGGCGCCCTGGGGCACCATGTCCCGGCTTTCCTCCCACAGCGCCTCGACCATGGCGATCCCCTCCGCACCGCCCGCATAATCGATGCCGACGGCGGGAATGGTGGAGACGAGCCGGGTCAACGCCCTGTATCCGGCTTCGCCCAATGCGACATAATTTGTCGATGCCTGCGTCAGCCGGACGAAGCATTCCGCCTCCCCGACCGGCCGGGCCGTGCCTTCCGCCCCGAAGCGGGGAAAGAGGATGAGGGCGGGCGTCGCGGGTTCCTCCATCCGCGCGACGGCATCCGTCCGGGGAACGAGGTGGCGTATATCGCCCTTGGGCGTCGCCGCCATGAGAGGGCCGAGGCGCCCCTCCCCTGCCTCCCGCCGCACGGCCTCGATCGCCCCATTCTTGAGGCTGACGAGGCGCGGGAACGGTGCCAGCGCACCGCTGGCCAGATCGACCAGCGCGAATTCGTCGCCCATCAGCCGCCAGCCCCGCTCGCCGAGCAGCGCCGCGAGGGTCGACTTGCCGCTGCCGGATTCGCCGCTGAGGATGATCGCGCACCCCTCCTTCTCCACCGTGGCGGCGTGCAGCAGCAGGTGGCGGCGCCAGCCCATCGCCATTTGCAGGTTCATCCCCATTTCCGCCGCCAGCAGGCCATGGCGCAGGGCCATGGGCGCGGCATCCGCCAGCCAGTGATCGCCCGCGATGAAGATGGACGGGCGGATATGGCGCCGCCACGGCCTGACGGGCTGGAGACGCACGGTGAAGTCGGCCGCCTCCCCGCCCGCATCGGGATAATCGCGATAGAGATGCCGCAACGCGTCCACGGGGGACGGCCAGACCGATCCCACGCGGAAAATGGCGGGACCGACGCGGAGATGGACGGCGTGCCTCACGCCGTCTCCCGCAGGACGAGGCCCAGCGCCGCCAGTTCCTCCAGCCGCGCCGCGATGACCGGCTCCGCCGCGCCCCCTTCTTCCGCCTCCAAGTCGAAGCGGGTGGAGAGATGGGCCGTCAGCGCCGCCGCATCGGCGCTTCCCATCGCGTCCAGCGCGTCCAATATCTGCGGCACCGGCTCGCTCATCATATGGGTCATGCCGGAACGGCGATGATAGATCACGGTCATCGGCCCCATGGCATGGACCAGCCGGGCCTGCCCCGGCTCGGCACGGTAACGGGTGGTGCCTGCCGCCATGGCCGGGGACCGCCGCCCTTCCCTCAGCGCGGCATCTGGAGCGAGGCGTAGCAGGTGAAACCGCTGCGGCCATATTGCAGGCGGCGGATATAGTTGATGTAGGCCTGGCTCTGCGAATAGCTGGTGCCCGGCAGGCTGCGTCCCTTGAGCGCGCTCCTCACATCCTCGCCCTTGAAGACCTTGCCGCCGGGAAAGCTGCCCTGCGTGCCGGCGGCGACCAGCGATCCGTCCGCCGCGACCGCCTTGCCCGCATTGGGCGCGTCGGGCACCGGGATCTCGCAATTGAGGACGGAGGCGGCGGTCTGGGCCAGAGCGGGACGCACGCTCAGCACCGTGGTGGCGGTGGCGGCGCCCAGCATCAGCACGCGGCGGCGGGACGCGCCTTCACCGCCGGTCGCGGGCCGCTGATCCTGCTGCTCGTCCATGCCCTGCCCTTCAAATAATCGTAACAAAACGCGCCCGCGTCGGCGGGCCGTAATATTCCCATCGCAGAGGATCGCAAAATAATCTAGGCGAGCTAACCATGTCGGTCCGCATTCTCGGCCCTGTGACCCTGTGCATCGTCGCGACCCTGGTCGGCGCGCTGTTCGTGCTGATCGCGACAGGCTCCACCTATGCGGGCGTGGCCTGCGGGCTGGTCGGCCTGTTCGCGACCGCCTTCATGTACGACAGCGCGGTCCATGGCGTGATCCGCCACGACATGCCGCAGGAGCCGTCCGCATCCACGCCGCCCGCCGACCCTGTGGACCTGCTCGACCGGCCGGAAATCGATGCGCTGATCGAGGCATTGCCGCAACCGGCGCTGATCGTCTCCTCCGGCCGGATCGCGCGCGCCAACCGGGCGGCGCTGGCGCTGCTCGGCCATCATGTGCGGGGGCAGGATGTCCGCCTCGCCATCCGTCACCCGGCCGTGACGCGGCATCTGGTGGGCGATCGCGCGAGCCATGACAGCGTGCAGATGGAAGTGGTCGGCATCGGCGCGGCGAAACAGAGCTGGGAGTTGCGCATCTCCCCCCTGTCGCCCGACCGCCAGCTCGTCCTCCTGACGGACCAGAGCGCAAGGCAGGCCGCCGAGAAGATGCGCGTCGATTTCGTCGCCAATGCCAGCCACGAGCTGCGCACGCCGCTGGCAGGCATATTGGGCTTCATCGAGACGCTGAGCGACCGGGAGGCCGGATCGGACGTGACGACGCGCGAACGCTTCCTGTCGATCATGGAAGGCGAGGCACGGCGCATGCAGCGGCTGGTCGACGACCTCATGTCTCTCTCCCGCATCGAGGCGGAGAAATTCCGCCTGCCGGAACAGACGGTCGACCTCGGTACGCTGGTCCAGGAGACGGCGGCGGTGTTCCATGCGGCGGGCAATCCGCGCGCGGCCGACATTGCGCTGGACCTCGACATGGGCGTGCCCGCGATTCGCGGCGACAGCGCGCAAATGAGCCAGCTCGTCCACAATCTGGTCAGCAACGCGCTCAAATATGGCCGTCCCGGTACGCCGGTGACGGTGACGCTCCAGCATGACGGGGCGGATGCCGTCCGTATCGCCGTGACGGATGAAGGCGAAGGCATCGCCCCCGAGCATCTGCCGCGTCTCACCGAACGTTTCTACCGCGTCGATTCCAGCCGAAGCCGTGCCATGGGCGGAACGGGGCTGGGCCTCGCCATCGTCAAGCATATCGTCGAGCGTCACCGCGGGCGCCTCCAGATCGACAGCGTGGTGGGACGGGGCACGACCGTCGGCGTCGTCCTGCCCGTGACGGAGAAGCCCGAAAGCGCCCCTGCAAGGGACAATGGACCGGCCTCCGCTGCCGCTGTCATATAACTGCAATATAAATGTCACATTGGCGCGATCATTGGCGCTTATCGCGCCGGACAGCGATCAGCGGGATCGCACAGCATTCGGGAGCCTTCATGATCAGAATCCTGGCACTTGCCGCCGTATCCACGCTCGCACTGTCCGCTTGCCAGGATCAGGCCGGCGGCGGCGCCTCCGGTGCGCGGGACCAGATTCGCGCGGTCGGCTCATCCACGGTCTTCCCCTTCGCGACCGCCGTCGCCGAGTTGTACGTCAAGGGCAATCCGGGCATGAAGTCGCCGATCATCGAATCGACCGGCACGGGCGCGGGCATGAAGCTGTTCTGCGCGGGCGTCGGTGCGCAGCATCCGGACATCGCCAACGCCTCCCGCCGCATCAAGAAGGCCGAGTTCGAGCAGTGCGCCGCCAATGGCGTGAAGGAGATCGCGGAAATCCAGATCGGCGTGGACGGCCTGGCCTTCGCCGAAGCGAAGAACGGGCCCGGCTACAAGCTGACCCCCAAAACCGTCTATGAGGCGCTGGCCGCCAATCCCTATGGCAAGGGTCCCAACACGGCCAAGACCTGGAAGGATGTCGATCCCGCCCTGCCCGCCGTCGCCATTTCCGTTTTCGGTCCGCCCTCCACGTCCGGCACGCGCGATTCGCTGGCCGAGTTGATCCTGGACAAGGGCTGCGACACCGATCCGGCCATGGAAACGCTGAAGAAGAGCGACGAGAAGAAGCACAAGCAGGTCTGCCAGCAGGTACGCGAGGACGGCGCCTATGTCGATGCGGGCGAGAATGACAATCTGATCGTGCAGAAGCTGGTCGCCAATCCGAACAGCATCGGCATTTTCGGCTTCAGCTATTTCGAGGAAAACCGCGACAAGCTGAAGGATGTGCCGCTGAACGATGTCGAGGCGACCTATGATACCGTCGCCACCGGCAAATATCCGGGCGCGCGCCCCCTCTTCATCTATGTGAAGAAAGCCCATCTGAATGCCGTTCCGGGTCTGAAGGCCTATGTCGACACCTTTGCCAAGAACTGGAATCCCGAAGGCCCTCTGGCCAAGCGCGGCATGGTCGCGGCAACCGACGAGGTTCGCGCGAAAAACGCCGACGCGGCCGCCAACCTGCCGACGCTGGGCGCCGACGGCCTGAAATAATGTCCGGCGCGCGGGGGGGCCCGAGCCCCCCCCCCGCCCCCCGTCGCCGCCCGCGCGCCGCAAGTCGCCATATGGCCGTTCCGTGGCCACGTCTCTGTCTGGGGTAACGCAATTGAACGCCGCGTCCGTCTGGCTCCTCATCATCGGTCTCGCCGCGATCGCGTGGATCAGCGCGCGCGCGCGCGCCACGCTCCTCGAAAAGTCGGCGGGCCGCCTCGGGACCCATAGCCGCCCCCATTATCATGGCTGGTATGTGGGCCTGTGGACCATCCTGCCCGCCGCGCTGTTCCTGATCGCCTGGCAGAACATATCCCCCGCGCTGGTCACCAACACCGTGCTGGACACGCCGGAGGCGCAGAGCCTGCCCGCCGACAGCTTCTCGCGCAGCACGATCCTGGCGGAGGCGCGCAATATCGCGACCGGGCGCCAGCAAAGCGGTTTCAACGAGCAGAGCCAGTCGCTGGTCACCCCCTATCGCGACGCGATCTTCCATTATGAGATCATCGGCGCGGTGCTGACCATCATCCTC
This sequence comes from Sphingobium sp., assembly GCA_047602685.1. GTDB lineage: Bacteria > Pseudomonadota > Alphaproteobacteria > Sphingomonadales > Sphingomonadaceae > Sphingobium. Next base: position 760 of record JASGGS010000208.1, on the reverse strand, counting down.
GCCTTTGCGGGCGGCGCCTATGCCTTCACGCGGGTCCGCCCCGATTTCAAGGCGCGGACGAAGGTCGAGCGGCTGATCATGGGGACGCTCCTCCTCGCCTCGCTCATAGCGATCATCACCACCATCGGCATCGTCGCGTCGCTGCTGTTCGAAAGCGCACGCTTCTTCTCCATGGTGAACCCGGTCAACTTCCTGTTCGGCACGAAGTGGAGCCCGCAATCCGCCGCGCTCGGCTATGGCAGCGAGCATGCCTTCGGCGCGGTGCCGCTTTTCTGGGGCACGATCTTTATCGGCGCGATCATCGCCATGGCCGTGGCCATACCGCTGGGCCTGATGTGCGCCATCTACCTCACCCAATATGCAAGGCCCCAGGTCCGGATGTGGATGAAGCCGATCCTGGAGGTGCTGGCCGGCGTACCGACGGTGGTCTACGGCTATTTCGCCGCCCTGACCGTGGCGCCTGCCCTGCGCGACCTTGCCGTGGCGGTGGGCATCAGCGGCGCCTCGTCCGAAAGCGCGCTGGCCGCAGGCCTGGTCATGGGCGTGATGATCATCCCCTTCGTCTCCTCCATGGCCGACGACAGCATCAACTCCGTGCCGCAGGCGATGCGCGACGGCAGTCTGGCCATGGGCGCGACGACCAGCGAGACGATCAAGAAGGTGCTCATTCCCGCCGCCCTGCCGGGCGTGGTGGGTGGCGTCCTCCTGGCCGTCAGCCGCGCCATCGGCGAGACGATGATCGTGGTGATGGCCGCCGGGC
>JASGGS010000207.1:0-7437 GCA_047602685.1 Sphingobium sp. | reverse complement strand
CCGCCCGGGGCCGCCACCCCCGTTCAGTCGGGTTGTCTGCTTGCCCAAGTGCGGATCGCGTTCCCTACCCCAGGAGGAGGTCTTCATGATCCAGCGTGACGAACCATGCTCGCCCGCGCGCCACTGCTATGGCGTGATCCTCCAGCACCGCTCCCAATGGTGGCTGGTCGAGTTTCCCGAATGCGATACGAACCCGGCCAAGGCGTGGCCGCTCACCGGCGGGCTTACGCCGGCGATGGCGGACTGGTTCCGCACCGACACAGGCGATGTCCACGCCAAGGCAGAGGTCGCCGCATTGAACCCGGGCAGCTCCTGCTGGTCGGGCGAGTTCTCGATCGTCCCGTCTACCGACGCAGCCGATCGCTTCGACATCGATGCGCACCCCTGGGGCTCCGACGCCGGCGAGCTTGAGACCCGGCTTGCCCGCGCCATGATCGAAACTACGCTTTTTCCAATCCCGGCCGGCTTCATCTCGGTTTTCACAGGTCTTCCGAACGACGATCGGCCTGTCCTCGCCATCCGTCTCAGCGGCTATATCTGTGCGACCTTCGAGCTGCTCACTGCCCGCTACATGCCTGCTTATCGGCCTCGTTCGCCCTGGCGCGATATCTCCCAAGAAGCCGTCAGCGACAGCGGCGGCGATATCCTCGGATGGGCGCCAGCTCGCGAATGGATCAGACCGGCCTGATCCCGTCAGTGCAAATGGTGCGGAATCCAGTTCAGGACGCTTCGAGCAGACGCTCCCGCGCAAGGTCGAGCGCATGCGACAGCCGCATCGCCACCACCCCGTCTTTCGGATCGACGAGACAGGCGAGGGCCGCCTCCATCAACTCGATGGCCTTCTTCAAGCCCGGCACTTCGTTGGTCATAATCGCTTCTCCCACCAAACCGCACCCAGTCGGCGGGCACCCTCCTTGAAGGAGGATGCCGGCCCCTGAGCCGGACGGTAGAAAGACGCGAACAATAGAACGCGTGCCTGATCTTTAGCCGGAGCCTGGACACAAACAGGCAATCCGGCCGCAAGGCATGCGCCGACTCTATTGTTCGGAGTTTCTACTCTCCGGCCCGCCACCAGCGGACATCCCTCCCTAGCCCGATCAGACAAGGCTTGCCAGACGGTTTTCGCAATGCGGCAATGTTCGTGAAGTCAGCGCATCCTTAGCGCGTGGACAGGCGCGCCTTTTCGACCGGGCGATACATGTCGGCACGTTCGCGCATCACGCCCGTCAGCCAGACAAGATGGCTCGCCGCATCCGCCAGCGGCAGCGATGCCACGGCATCGAACAAGCAGCGCTGATAGGGAGAATTGCGCTCAAGCACATCCGTCAGCCGCTCGCGCGCGGGACTGTGGGCATCGGTGACCCCGGCATTGGCTTCGCGGGCCGCCTCCAGAAAGGCCTCGGCCAGTTCCTGGCTTTCGTAATATCCGCCATCGAGATCTTCACCGAGCGCGAGGGCCGCCAGCTCGCTGCGCACGTCCGCCAGATCGGGATCGTTGACCGCATCGACCAGCGGAAGGTTGAAATCAAACCCGGTGAGATAGTTCGCAATCATGGCGGATATCCTTTCTTCCTGACTAGAACATAAATTGAACACGATCTCAAGGGCGATAAGGCAGGACCGGGATCGTCATCCTAGTCCCATCGCTTGTTATGCCGCCCGAGCTGCAGCGAGGAAACATCGCACTCTTGCGGCCGCGGTCCAAAATATTTGCCCGAATCCGGTTCGCACGGGCATTGTCCCTTCATGTCCGCGGAACTGGTCACCTTCGTCGAGGCTCTGGATCGTTGCTGGGTCGAACGGCGCTTCACCGATCTTGGCGATTTTCTCGCGCCCGATGTCGTTATGGTCGCGCCGGGAGGCATGGCGCGTCTCGACGGGCTGGCCGCGGCGGTGAAGAGCTATCGCGACTTCATGGCGCGCGCCACCATCAGACGGTTCGAGGCTCGGGATTTCATCTGCACCGAGCGCGGGATCACTGCCGTCGTCGAGTATCGCTGGGACATGGCATGGAACGATGCGGGCACGGTCCTTGAGGCAAGCGGCCGCGAGGTGCTCGTGCTCTCGCGCCTCGGCGACGGCTGGCGCGTGGTGTGGCGAACCCAGATCCCGGACTGAGCCTATGCCGGATCATCGACATATCAGGGCCATGATGGTCTTCTCCGCAGGGGCCGCCCCAAATAGCCATCGTACCGCGCCGTGACCGGGGCGGTCGCACCCTTGCGCCTCCGGGGCCGTCTGCGCCGGAACGAGCGCGGTTTCCTCCTCGAGATCGACGACGGCCCTGTCTGGCGGCTCACCGGGGTGGAGGACTTCGCGCCTCTCGCCCTCGCGCAGCAGGGCCACCATTCTGGTGCGACGAAGCCTCGGCAGGATGTCCTCGACGCTGCCTTGAATCGCGCCCCCTGCCTTGACGAGTTCGGCGACCGCACGCTGGTCGGCAACGCTCAGGTCGGTAAAGCTGCCGGACCAGCGTGTCAGCCTGCTCCCGGTCTGGGCGCTACCGCTCATAGCTTGCCGCCTTTCACGCAAGCGAAGACATTGGGTCGCTTCCTGGCGAGCAACCGGGTGGCCGGCGACAGCCGTGCCACCCGCGAGAATTTCGAAAAGGCTGCGGCGGCGGCGTTATCCACCAAGGCTCGATCGCAGCATCCAGGCATTCTCCTCGTGAACGCCGATGCGGGCCACGAGCATGTCATGGGTGAACAGGTCACCGGCCTCGTCGGCAAGTTTGGCGAACTCGCTCATCCGCCGGGCAACGGCCTCGTTGTCCTGCACCAGCTCGGCGATCATGTCGCCGGTCGGCTTGTGCGGCGCCTCGTTCTGGATGACCGTCAAAGCACGGAATGCCTCGCTGCCGGTCGGGGCCAGCTTGCCAAGCGCACGGATACGCTCCGCCAGTGCGTCGGCCGCCTGGTGCAGTTCATTATATTGGGCATCGGTGAGCTTGTGCAGGCCGAAGAAGTTGGCGCCCTGGACGTTCCAGTGCACGCCCAGCGTCTTGGCGTAGAGCGTGTAGCTGTCGGCCACCGCTTTCGTCAGGGCCTCGGCAACGGTTTCGCGCGCGCTGCTATCCACGCTCGTGTGGAGCGTCTTGCCGTCGCTCTCGACTTTGCGCGCCGCTGCCTTTGGCTTGGGTGTTCTGGCCATATCCGTCTCCTTCTAATCTACAGCTTGCCTCGTTTACTTGCCTGGTTGAAGGAATCTCGCCCGAAAACGTTCCCTCCGTCCTGCACGGCCATGCACGATGGTGCGCTCTCGCCGGGGCCGTGTCACTTCGACTTCACACCATAGAGCTCGAGCCGGTGATCGACCAGACGAAAGCCCAGCCTTGCGGCGATCTGCCGTTGCAACTGTTCCAGTTCCGGGTCGACGAACTCGATCACCTGTCCGGTTTCGACATCGATCAAGTGATCATGATGGATGTCATCGGCAGCTTCGTAGCGCGAACGACCGTCACCGAACTCATGGCGATCGACCACACCGGCTTCCTCGAAGAGACGAACCGTCCGATAGACGGTGGCGATCGAAATGCTGGGATCGATGAGAACCGTGCGCCCGTGGACCTGGTCGACATTGGGGTGGTCGTCGGCCTCCGACAGGACACGGGCGATGATCCGCCGCTGATCGGTGATCCGCAGTCCCTTGCTGACGCACAGCGCCTCAAGATCAATGGCTCGTTTCATCTTTGCTGTTCTTTCCCCCTGAAGTACGGGGGCAGCGCTGACAGCCAACGCGCTGCCCCGGAGGTTCAGCTGTTCAACTTGTCCTTGATCGCCTTGGCGGGCGTGAAGCTGAGCTTCTTGGACGCCTTGATCGTCATGGCCTCGCCGGTCGCCGGGTTACGTCCCTCGCGGGCAGGCGTCGCCTTCACCTTGAACTTGCCGAAGCCGGGGAGCGAAACCTCCTCGCCCTTGACCGCTGCCTCGCCGATCGCACCGAATACCGCATCGACGGTCTTCTTCGCGTCCACCTTGGTCAGGCCGCCAGCGGCGGCAATATTTTCTACGAGATCATTATAGGTCATCGTCTTCTTCGACTTTCCTTATGTTGGTCTGGCGGCGGTAGTTTTAAGCGCGCACGCACTCCCCTGTCACGACAATACACGGATGACGAAGCAGTGCACGGGATCGGTGGAACGCGAGGATACAGGTTCCCGCGGTCTGGTCGATCAGCCGTCGCGAGAGATTTTTTCCCGCCGTTCATGCCGTTCCTGCGCCTCGATCGTCATCGTCGCGATCGGCCGCGCTTCCAGTCGCTGGAGCGAGATGGGCTCGCCCGACACCTCGCAATAGCCATATTCGCCCTCGTCGATCCGGCGCAAGGCGGCGTGAATCTTGGCGATCAGCTTGCGCTGCCGGTCGCGGGTGCGCAACTCGATCGACCAGTCGCTCTCGTTCGACGCGCGATCGTTCAGGTCCGGCTCCCGCAGCTGCTCCATCTGGAGCACGTTCAGCGTTGTTTCGGCTTCGCTCAGGATCTGCTTCTTCCAGTCCAGCAGGCGCTGGCGGAAATATTCCAGTTGAAGCGGGCTCATGAACGCCTCGTCCTCGGACGGACGATAGCCGATCGGAAGATCGACATGCGCGCCGCTCATGCTGCGTTCCTCGCCCGCTTCTGGACATCGTTGATCGCGGTACGGCGTTCGGTTTCCTCCGCCGCGCGCGCCATTTCTTCCCATCGCTCCGCGGAGCGCTCATGCTGCTGACGGCGGCGAGGGAGGCTTTCCTTGCCCGCTGCGGCGCGCTGCGCAGCGGCGTTCTGACGATAGAGAGTAGCAGCGCTCAACTCGTAAACTCACATAGTGAAGGGTTTTATAGCGCCCGCCCCTAGCATGAAATGCCTGAGATTGCCCGCCTTTGATGCGCCGACTTGATAGTGAACGCGCGCCGATCGCACGACAGGTCTGTGCAAATGCACGCGAACTGGGTGATGATGGACCGCAGATTGTTCGAGGATCGCAGTCGCCCGACAGTTCCTCTTCACGCGCAAACCCGTCACCACCTCGGAATGGACGCAGGAACTCTATCGCCGCGCGCCCGATGGCCGCATCTGCATCGACCTCGAAGGCTTCCAGAAATGGGTAGAAAACGGTCAGGCTCCGGTGTCGAGCCGCTGACGCATTCAATACGCGTCCGCTTCCGCTGGAATGGGAAACGCTATCGCGAGACCCTCAAACTCGAACCCACGCGCGCCAACATCAAGGCGACAGAGCGGATGATGGCGCGGGTTCATCAGGAGATCGATCTCGGAATCTTCGACTATGAAAGCACGTTCCCCAAGTCGGGTCGAACCTCTGAGAGGAACATATCGGCCGGTTTCACCACCTTTGCGAAACAATGGCTGGGAACGCTCGTGGTCGAGAAATCGACCATGTCCGACTATGTTTCGGCGATCAACAAGGTCTGGTCGCCGGCCTTTGGCGAACGGCAACTCAGGAGCATCAAGCCGAGCGAGATCAAGACGGTCATCGTCGAGCGATCGAAGCGCGTCAGCGGCAAGACGGTCAACAACAACCTGATCCCCCTGAGAGGCATTTTCGAACTCGCGATCGACGATATGCTGATCGAACGCTCGCCGATGGAGCGGATCAGGAGCCTCAAGCACCAGAAGCGGGATCCCGATCCTTTCGACCGCGAAGAGACCGAGCGCATCCTCGCCTACATGCATGACCACTATGACGAGCAGGTCTGGAACTGGTATGAATTCGCCTTTGGCACAGGCATGCGCCCCAGCGAGCAGATTGTCGTTCAATGGCGTGATGTCGACTGGAAACGCCAGACGATCCGGATCGAGCGCGCTCGCGTTCGCGCGGTCGAGAAATCGACCAAGACCAGGACCGTGCGCAACATCGATCTCACGCCGCGGATGATGGCGGTGCTGCAACGCCAGAAGGCGCACAGCTTCATGCGGGGTCTCGATTCGCCGATCTTCATCAACCCGGTCACCAAAACGCCCTGGCCCGACGTGCAGGATCAGCGGAAGCTCTATTTCCATCCCGCGCTACGCGCGCTCGGCATCCGTAGCCGCGATGCCTATCAGACGCGCCATACCTATGCGACGACGGCGCTGATGGGCGGGGTCAATCCGGCCTATATTTCCCGGCAACTCGGTCACAAGAGCGCAGCGATGCTATTCAAACATTACTCAAAATGGATCGACCAGGGGGACTTCGGCCGCGAGGCGGCGAAGCTCAGCCGGATTCACGGCTGAGCGCCGGCCCTGAGGGGTCAAGCAAGGCGGAGAGTTTTGGGTGTGTATCGGCGCCGAGCGGATTCACGATGGTGAGTCCGCGCGTCACGAAACCGTTCTGCATGTCCTCCGACAGGAGCAGGGTACAGCCGGCTTCGGCGGCGGCTGTGACGATGAGCGCGTCCCAGAACTGCAGCTTATGGTCGACCACGAGATCGGCTGCCGCCAAAGCCGTCCGCATTTCCGATGCCGATGTCCCGAAGGCTTCGGAAAACTCCAGCAGGATGGCGCGCGCATCGTCCGCGCTGGCTCCGGCACGGCACAGGACGACAAAAAGTTCACCCAGCGTCTGTGCCGGTGCGATCAGACTGGCGGCATCGCCGAGGCGTCCGATCAGGTCGCGTATCCGCGTGATTTTTGCTTCATCCTCAGCGCTACGGCTGACGCCGGCCAGATAGGCGAGGATGTTGCTGTCCAGCGCGACCCGCGTCATTCGTAGAGATCGTCGCGCGTCCAGTTTCCAGAATGCCGTAAGGGCAGGGCCGAGACAAAGGTCAGCAGCCGATGGATGGAGCGCTTTTCCTGTTGACGATCAACCGGCATCACGCGCGCGACCGGGCGCCCTCGAGACATCACGGTGAAGCTCTCACCCTCGGCGACGTCGCGGAGGAGTTCCGAAAAGTGCTGATTGGCCTCACTGGCGCTGATCGCTCTGTCCATTCACTCATTCTAGTGGATAACACTAGATTTGGCAATGGCGGCATTCGCGTGCCGGACGGCCGTGGAGACGTCCGGAACGTGTGCGACAGCGAGGCGCGATTTCTCAACTGGGCCACCTATTGGGCCACCTTTACGAATTTCGGCCTGGCTTGGCGCGCCAAAAAAACCCGTAGGGATGATGCTCCAGCCTGCTTGTCCGGCGAATCTCGAAGGGTGGGGCGTCCCGATGCCGCCTGAATATTATATATCCATTTCAGGCTGTTATGGTGACCCCAGCGGGAATCGAACCCGCGTTTTCGCCGTGAGAGGGCGACGTCCTGACCGCTAGACGATGGGGCCAAAATTGCTGCCTTCGGCCCGCGCCGGTGGTGACCCCTACGGGAATCGAACCCGTGTTTCAGCCGTGAGAGGGCCGCGTCCTGACCGCTAGACGAAGGGGCCTTGATGCCTTGCCCTGATAATCGCTCGCCGATGGTGACCCCTACGGGAATCGAACCCGTGTTTCAGCCGTGAAAGGGCCGCGTC
>JASGGS010000206.1:0-7485 GCA_047602685.1 Sphingobium sp. | reverse complement strand
GCCGGGCCGGCGCGGCGGCGCGGTCCTACTCGCGACGGAGAATGCGCGCGACATCACCATGACCGTTCGCGCCGAGCGCCTGCGCATCAGCCTCGTCCTTGCCGCGGGCATCATCATCTCCATCCTCCTGTCGCTGTTCCTCGCCCGCACCATCGTACGCCCGCTGCAACGCCTGGCGCGCGCCGCCGTGCGCGTGCGCCTGGGCCGCGCGCGGGAGGTGATCGTGCCCCGCCTGCCCGACCGGCGCGACGAGATCGGCCTGCTCGCCCGCGCCGTGTCCGACATGACGCAGGCGCTCAGGAAGCGCATCGACGCGACCGACAGCTTCGCCGCCGACGTCTCGCACGAGCTGAAGAACCCCATCGCCTCCCTCCGCTCCGCGCTGGAGGGGCTGCGCCATATCGAGGACCCGGACCTGCGCGCCCGCCTCATGGCCATTGCGGAGGACGACGTGCTGCGCCTCGACCGCCTCGTCACCGATATCGCGGAGGCGAGCCGCATGGACGCGCAGCTTTCCCGCGCGACCTTCCGCCCGATCGACCTGCGCAAGCTGATCTCCCGCCTGGTGCGCGCGCACGAGATGCGCGGGGTGGACAATGAGGTGCGCCTGCGCTTCGACCCCGCGCCCGTGCCCATACCGCCCATCGCGGGCGAGGAGCAGCGGCTGGCGCGGGTCATCGAGAATCTGATCGCCAACGGCATCTCCTTCTCGCCCCTGGGCGGCACGGTGCGCATAGCGCTGGACGCCGACAGCGACTGGGCCGTCGTCACCGTGGAGGATGAGGGGCCGGGCGTACCGGCGGAGGAGCGGGAGGCGGTGTTCCGCCGCTTCCACTCGCACCGCCCGGACGGGGAGGATTTCGGCACGCATAGCGGCCTCGGCCTCGCCATCGCCCGTTCCATTCTCGACGGCCATAACGGCACCATCACGATAGAGGACAGGCCGGACGGCCGGTCCGGCGCGCGCTTCGTCGTGCGCCTGCCGCTGGCGGAGGACCATCACGGGGCGGAGGAGCGGGACGAATGACCGGCGCGTCCGATTCGCCCGTCCACGCCACCAGCGTCGCCATCGGCGGGCAGGCCGTCCTGCTGATCGGCGCCAGCGGCAGCGGCAAGTCGGATCTGGCCCTGCGCCTCATAGACCGGGGCGCCACGCTGGTCAGCGACGACTATACCGACCTTGCGGTCCGGGACGGCCGCCTCCACGCGTCGCCGCCCGCCTCCATCGCCGGAAAGATGGAGGTTCGCCATGTCGGCATCGTCGCCATGCCGCACTTGCACAATCTTCCGGTTGCACTGGCGATTCGGCTGGATGATAAGCCTCAGCGTATGCCAGATCGGAAAATCCGTATCCTGTTCCATGGAGTCGCCGTGCCGCTGATCCGGCTCGACGCGCGCGAGGCGTCGGCGCCGATCAAGGTGGAGCTGGCCCTGCGGACGCTGGGCGAGGCGGCGGACTGATGACGAATCGCCTCCCTGCCCCGGCCGCCCGGCCCAAGTCGATCCTGCCCAAGTCGATCCTTGTCGTCACAGGCCTGTCCGGCGCGGGCAAGTCGACCAGCCTGCGCACGCTGGAGGATATCGGGTGGGAGGTCGTCGACAATTTCCCGCTGCTGCTGATCGACCGGCTGATCGCCGCGCCGGTGGCGGAGGGGCATGATCCGGCGGAGGAGCGCCCGCTCGCCATCGGCATAGACAGCCGCACGCGCGGCTTCGACGCCGCCAATGTCGTCGATCGCGCCAATGCCCTGCGGGCGGAGGGCGGCACGGTGGAGATGCTGTTCCTCGACTGCTCCGGCTCCGTCCTCGAACGGCGCTTCGCGGAGACGCGGCGGCGCCACCCGCTGGCGCTGGACCGGCCCGCCTCCGACGGCATCGCGCGGGAGCGGGAATTGCTGGAGCCGCTGCGCCGCCATGCCGACCATGTCGTCGACACGACCGACCTCAACGTGAACGCCCTCCAGCAGGAGATCCGGGCGCGCTTCGGCCAGGACATGGCAGCGACGCTGACCATTCTCTCCTTCGGCTATTCGCGCGGCGTGCCCCGCAATGCCGATCTCGTCTTCGACATGCGCTTCCTGCGCAACCCGCATTGGGTGCCGGACCTGAAACCCCATACCGGGCTGGATGCCGACGTCGCGGACTATGTGACGGCGGACCCCTGCTACGCCTCCGTGGCCGGGCAGATCGAGACGCTGCTGCTCACCGTCCTGCCCCGCTATATCGCGGAGGGGAAATCCTATGTGACCGTCGCGTTCGGCTGCACCGGCGGCAAGCATCGCTCGGTCTGCGTGGCGGAGGACATGGGCCGGCGCTTGCGCAAGGCGGGATTTTCTCCCACCATTTCGCATAGAAATCTGGAATCGCAACCATTGGAAGCCTATGAGGACCGCCGCCGGGGGGCGACCAGAGGCGAAATGACAGGACCGGAAATGGCACGGGGTACAGGGGCGCAATGATTGGTCTCGTCTTGGTGACGCACGGGCGCCTTGCGACCGAATTCCGTATCGCGATGGAGCATGTAGTGGGTCCGCAGCAGGCCGTCGAAGCCATCTGCATCGGACCCGACGACGATATGGAGGCGCGCCGCGCCGACATCGCCGCCGCCGTGGCGCGCGTCGATGACGGGTCGGGCGTGATCCTGCTGACCGACCTGTTCGGCGGCACGCCCTCGAATCTCGCCATATCGCTGCTGCGCGCGGGCCATGTGGAGGTGATCGCGGGCGTCAACCTGCCCATGCTCATCCGCCTGGAAAGCGCGCGCAAGGCGTTGAGCGTGAAGGAAGCCGTCGCGGCCGCCCGCGAGGCGGGCACGAAATATATCAGCGTCGCCTCGGAACTGCTGGGGGACAATCCCTGAATATGGCCCTGAATATGGCCCCGAATACGGCCCTGAACATCCGGGCGGAACGACAAGAAGGAATGAGAGGGAGGCGATGAGCGGCGAAGCGCTGACGAGGACGGTCCAGATCACCAACCGGCGCGGCCTTCATGCGCGCGCCAGCGCCAAGTTCGTCACCATGGCGAGCAGGCTGAGTGCCGATGTGCGCGTGGCCAAGGACGGCCCGGCGGTCGTCGGCACGTCCATCATGGGCCTCATGATGCTCGGCGCCGCCATGGGCGACTCGATCACGATCAGCGCCACCGGCACGGACGCCCAGTCCGCGCTCGACCAGCTCTGCACGCTGGTGGAGGACAAGTTCGGGGAAGAATGAGGGCGGGGCCGTCCCTCTTCCACGAAATGGTCCCGCGAGCCGTCGCCATCGCATCATCGTCGTCATCGATGCGATAGAGCGGGATGAGAGGAGTTTGAATCGTCATTGCGACGCGGGTCGAGCTTATGCCGTCCGGCTCCAGCCAAACGCCTTGCCCTCCGCGCCAGGACGCCATCTGGCCGACCTGGGCAGGGAGACCGGCCCGCTCCGCACGGCGGCATCCTCCTCCGCCGTCAGATAATGGGCCCTGGCCCTTCCATGCCGCCGCATCGCCATATTTGCTCCCTGTTCGGCCGCGCCTCCTATTTCATTTCGTTTACGTAATTATACGCGCGCTTCCTTACATCCCCGCCCTCCATGGGGTAGGGAAGCCAGTGAGCTTTGCCATCCGCCCCTTGCCCTGATCCTCCCCCCGCCCTAAGCGTCCTCCTTCCGTCATCCGAGGAAGCGCCACGCCTTGATCCGCGACATTACCGGCTTCTCCAACCCGCTGGTCAAGCGGCTGCGCTCGCTGCGCGAGAAGAAGCACCGCAAGCGCGAGGGGCTGTTCCTGGCCGAGGGGCTGCGCATCCTCACCGAGGCGCGTGATGTCGGCGTGCTGCCCGAAATCCTCGTCATGTCCGACGATGCCCGGCCCCATCCGCTGGCCGAGGCGCTGGTCGGAGACGTGCTGGCGGCAGGCGGCGACGTGGTGCGGACCAGCGCGGAGATACTCGGCAAGATCACGGCCAAGGACAATGCGCAGGCGCTGGCCGGCGTCTATCGCGACCGGCCCACGCCCCTGTCCGAAGTCGACCGGGCGAGCGCTCCCATCTGGTTCGTGGCGCAGGCCATGCGCGACCCCGGCAATCTCGGCACGCTGATGCGGATCGGCGACGCGGTGGGCGCGGGCGGCATCATCCTGGTGGACGATTGCGTCGATCCCTTTTCCGTGGAGACGGTGCGCGCCAGCATGGGCGCCCTCTTCACCCAGGCCATCGTGCCGACCGACTGGACCGCCTTCCTCTCCTGGCTGCGCGGCGGGGAAGGACAGCTTGTCGGCACCAGCCTCAATACCGATCTCGACTATCAGCAGCCCGCCTATGCCGCGCCCACCTTCCTCCTCATCGGCAATGAGGCGCGCGGGTTGCCCGCGGACTATGAGGATGCCTGCGACGTGCGCGTGAAGATACCGATGCTGGGCCGGGCGGACAGCCTGAACGCCTCGGTCGCGGCGGCGGTCATGGCCTATGAAGTGGTGAACCAGCGCAAGGCCCGGGGGGGCCGGGGGGAATAAGCATGGCGGATGCGGGCGGGGAACGGGGCCTGGCGGTGATGTGGCGCAACAAGCGCATCCTGCTCGCCAGCCTGATCGGCACGGCGGTCGAATTCTACGATTTCTATATCTACGCGACCGCCGCGTCGCTGGTCTTCGGCCTCCTCTTCTTTCCCGCCGAATCCGATACGGCCCGCACCATGCTGTCCTTCGGCAGCTTCGCCCTCGCCTTCTTCGCGCGGCCGCTGGGCGCCAGCATATTCGGCCATTTCGGCGACCGTGTGGGCCGCAAGTCCACCCTTGTCGCCTCGCTGCTGCTGATGGGCGGATCGACGGTCGCCATCGGCTTCCTGCCGACCTTCCAGACGGCGGGCGTCGCCGCCCCCCTCCTCCTGTGCCTCTTCCGCCTCGGCCAGGGCTTCGGCCTTGGCGGGGAATGGGGCGGCGCCACGCTGCTCGCCACGGAAAATGCCCCGCCAGGATGGAAGGCCCGCTTCGGCATGATGCCGCAGCTCGGCGCGCCGGTGGGCTATATCGCCGCCAACGGCCTGTTCCTGATCCTGGGCGCGGTCCTCAGCGATGCCGACTTCCTCGCCTGGGGCTGGCGCGTGCCGTTCATCGGCAGCGCCGCCCTCGTCATCCTCGGCCTCTGGGTCCGGCTCAAGCTGACGGAGACGCCGGAATTCGCCGCCGCGCTGGAGGAAGGCCCGCCGGAGGGCATTCCCCTCGTCGACCTGTTCCGCTCCCATCTGGGCGCGACGATCACCGCGACGCTGGCGGTCGTGACCTGCTTTGCCATCTTCTACATCACCACCGCCTTCACCCTCGCCCATGCGACGCAGGTGCTGGGCCTGAAACGCGAGGCGGTGCTGGGCGTGCAGCTCGGCTCCATCCTGTTCCTGGCGCTCGGCATCGTTCATGCGGGCTGGTGGGCGGACCGGACCAGCCCGCGCGCCGTCCTGATCGCCGGATGCATCGGCACGGTTCCGCTGGGCCTCGCCTTCGGCCCGCTGCTGGCGACGGCATCGCTCCCCATGATCTTCCTGGCGCTGGCCATCGCGCTCTACCTCATGGGCCTCGCCTATGGTCCGCTGGGCGGCTGGCTGAGCGACCGCTTCCCGACGCGCGTGCGCTATACCGGCGCCTCCATGGCGTTCAACGTCGGCGGCATCATCGGCGGCGGCCTCGCTCCCATGGCGGCGGCGGGCCTCGCCTCCACCTATGGCACGGGATCGGTGGGCCTGTTCCTGACCGCCGCGTCCCTCTTCAGCATCGTCGGCCTCTGGCTCTCGCCGAGGGAATAAGGCAAAACGCCCGGCGATCGGGGATCACCGGGCGTTCATGCCATGGGAATGGAAAAGCGGATCAGGCCGCGAGCTGTTCCAGATCGCCCGTGCCGTCGGTCAGGCGCGCCAGCGACAGGACCATGACCATGCGGTCATCGACCGAGGCAAGCCCCTCGAGGAAATCGGCGGCTTCATCGTCGCCCACATTCGGCGGCGGCTGGAGGGCGCCTTCGCCCAGCGTCACGATGTCGTTCACCGCATCGACGATCAGGCCCTGAAGCTGGTTGCCGAGCTGCACGACGATGATGACATGGCGCGCGGTCGGATCGGTCACACCCCAGCCCAGGCGGGCGGACAGGTCGAACACCGGCAGCACGGAACCGCGCAGGTTGACGACGCCATGCACATATTCCGGCACATGCGGCAGGCGGGTGGTCGGCGACCAGGCGCGGATCTCGCGGATCGCCATGATATCGACGCCCAGATATTGTTCGCCGATGCGGAAAGTGATGATCTGGCGGCTCATGCGCGCTCTCCGAAAACTTTTGATCGGGGAGACCTTACGCAAAGAGCGTTAATGGCGGGTAAAGGCCCGGCGGCCTCCCTATATGCCGCCCCGCGCAAGCCGGGGCCACGGGAAGGCTTCAGGCCAGCGCCCCGTGGCAATGCTTGTATTTCTCGCCCGAGCCGCAGGGGCATGGCGCGTTGCGGCTGATATCGAGATTGCGGTAATCCTGGCCATCCTCCGCCGCCGACAGCGGGACGAAGCGCGGGATCGCCGTCGTGATGAAGCCCTGGCTGCCCGCATCCACGTCCCCGCTATTATCCTCTCCGGTCAGCGGGTCGATATGGGTGGTGATGAAGTCCGGCAGCACCGGCAGTTCCGGCAGCGGCTCCGTGCGGAACTGGGCATGGGCGACGGTGCGGGTGACGTCCTCGCGGATATTGTCCAGCATCCGCTCGAACAGCGCGAACGCCTCCTGCTTATATTCGTTGATCGGCGTCTTCTGCGCATAGGCGCGCAGATGGACGACCTGCCGCAACGCGTCGAGCGTGGAGAGATGCTCCTTCCAGTGATGGTCGAGATTCTGGAGCAGTATGTTCTTCTCCACCTGATGCCAGCTCTCCTCGCCTATCGGCGCAACCTTCTCGGCCACCGCCGCGTCGGCCAGCCGCGCCAGGCGCTCCTCCAGCATTTCCGGCTCGACCGCATCTTCCTGCAACCAGCCGTCGATATCGGGTTCGAGGTTCAGCACCTCCGCCACGCGGGTCTTGAGGCCCGCAATGTCCCACTGTTCGGGATAGGTGCCCGGCGGGCATGCGGTGCCGACCAGCGCGTTGACGGTCTCCTGCCGCATGTCCGTGACAACATCGTCCACCGTCTCGGCGTCCATGATGTCGCTGCGCTGCTCATATATGACCTTGCGCTGGTCGTTCATCACGTCGTCATATTCGACGACCTGCTTGCGGATGTCGTAATTGCGCGCCTCGACCTTCTTCTGCGCGGTCTCTATCGCCTTGGACATCCATTTGGAGGGGGGCAGCGCCTCGCCATCCTCCAGGCTGGAGCGCATCATGCGCGCGAACAGCGTGTCGGGGCCGAAGATGCGCAGCAGGTCGTCGTCCAGGCTGAGGTAGAAGCGGCTGAGGCCCGGATCGCCCTGACGGCCCGACCGGCCGCGAAGCTGGTTGTCGATGCGGCGGCTTTCATGCCGCTCCGTGCCCAGCA
>JASGGS010000205.1:0-7563 GCA_047602685.1 Sphingobium sp. | reverse complement strand
TCGGTATCCAGCGGTGTGGAGGTTTTCATGGGGATGGCAATCACCTACTGCGCGATCATAGAAGTTTCAGACTTGAAGCAATGTGGCGATCCTATCTTGAAGCTGATGCGCAAATTTGAAGATGGCGGCAAGTCAAGCGAAATGATCGTCAACAATGTTCGTTTCAGTTATACCCGAAACGAAATGATGGGCAACGTCTTCACCGTCGAACCGGTAGAGTAATTGCTGATAAGCGGTAATTATCGACTGTCGGCAGACGGGTCATTCGAACGGATAGGAGAGGGCGCCCATCACGCTGCAATGACAGGCGGACGCCCAGCGCCTTCGTCACCTTCAGCAGGGTGTCTAGTGTGGGATTGGCGTCGGCATTCACGACGGACGCCGTTCATATCTCGGTGCTTGGGAAGGCACTATGTGGGGAAAGCGGCCTCAAGCAGCGGGCACAAACTGCCACCCCCCTGATGCCTGAGGGCATCACCGGCACAGCCACATCATGATTGACGTGGCCACATTTCCCGCATCGTATGGGGCGGCTCACGTTCAGCGGCGTCGTTTCCATAGCCATGTTCGGTCCTCCGCTCCCAGCTTACCGAGCGATTGACGAATATGTAAATACAAAAACCCTTGCCTTGGTCGGTTTTTGTAGTTATAAAAACCCTCATGGAAATCGAGTTCGGCCCGGCGAAAGACGCTCTTAACCGCAAGCAGCATGGCGTTTCGCTGGCGTTCGGCAGGATGCTCTGGGACGATGAGGATATGTTGGTCCTGCCGACGATCCGGATCGAAGACGAGGAGGCCCGGTTCAAGGCCATCGCCATGGTGGGCGAACGCCTCTGGACCGCGATCTATGTCGTTCGGGGCGAGAAGTTCCGGTTCATATCCGTGAGGAAGAGCAATGCAAGCGAGCAAAGACTATATGATTGGCCTGCCGGCTGATCCGAACGACCCGGAGGACCGGGATGTGAGCGCCGCCGCCGTCCAGCATGCGCTGGCGGAGCGCGAGGCGCGCCGCGTCAACCGGGGCGGACGGCCGAAGGGCGCCGCCAAGCAACAGGTCACGCTGCGCCTGGACAAGGATATTGTCGAGAAGCTGCGCGCCAGCGGCGCGGGGTGGCAGACGCGGGTGAACGAGATGCTGCGCAGGGCGGTGGGCTAAACCCCCTCCATCTCCAGCGCCGTGGTGAAGCCGCCGCCGCCCAGGCGGTGGGTGACCTGCGCGATCAGCCAGCCCTGCGCGTCGATCTCCTTCTTGAAGCCCTGCGCGGTGATGCGCCGTTCGGGGTAGAGGTCCGGCCTGCCAAGGGCGAGGTCGAAGGACAGTTTCAGGGGGAGGCGGCCCGCGCGGCTCTGCTCGGCCGAGGCGGCGGCCTTCGCCTCCGCCTCGCTGGCATAGGTGCGGGACAGCTTGCGGGTCTTGCCCGACTTGCCCGCCGTGACGGTCTTCTTCCTGCCCGCGCCCAGATCGTGATAGCTGGCCTCGACCCCCGTCACTTCCTCCTGTTTTTCGATGGAGAAGCGGTGCCGGTCGCCGTCGCGGCGGCGGACGGTGGCGGAAGGGATCGCCTTGCCGGTCGCGGTGATCGCGGCGCCGATGGGCGAGAAGATCAGCGATCCGGCCTTGATGGTCGCCACGGCGTCATGTTCGCGGCCGAGCCGCTTCAGGAAGGCAAGATCGCTCTCCCGGCTCTGCGTCGCGGTCTTCACCGCCTTCCCGGCCAGGGCGGGCGCCACGCGGGGCGTGAGCTTGTGCCGCGCGGCGACGTCCGCCACGATCTGGCCGATTGTGCTGTCATGCCAACTCTTTTCCCGGCGGCTGCGCATGTCGCCGGACAGGTCTGCCGCGCGGGCGCGGATGGTGATGGCGTCGGGCGGGCCGCTATGCTCGACGGCATCGACGATGAAATCGCCCTTGTCGACCAGGCCGATGGCGACGTCCGATCCGCTGGCCCAGCCCAATCGGACATGGAGGCGGACGCCGGGGCGAGGAATCGCAAGGTCGCCCCGGCTGTCGTTGAGGGTGATGTCGAGCTGGTCCGCCTCGCCCCCGCGCTTTTCCGTCAGGGACAGTTCCATCAGGCGCGGCTTCATGGTCGAGGTCAAATCCTTGCCGTCCAGCGTGATGCGCCAGTCGGGCACGGGCGTCTCATAGCTCATACCCATTGCCCCGCATCGGCGGCGGCGGTTTTCGTGCCCGTTTCCGTGTCATCGACGCGCAGCAGGTCGAGGGTGAAGGACAGGGCGCGGGGCGATCCATCGGGCCAGAACGCCTTGCCGCGCTGGTCTATCCGGGTGAGGACGAAGGTGCCGTATACGGTGCCGTTGGCGCAGACGAGGGGCAGGGCGGTCCCTTCGTTCGCGATGGCGGCGAGGTCCTGCATCGACCCCTCGATATCGCCCATTTCGGAATAGGCGGTGCCGGAGAGGGAGACGGTCTCATCCCCCGGCCCGATAAATTGGGCGGCATCGCGCGCGCCGATGCGGGCGTTGCGCGCGAAGCGATAATCGGCGCTGCGCTGCATCTCCTCATGGAGAAGGGTCGGGATGGAGAAGACGAACATGCCGAAACTCATGATCGCGCTCATGCGAGGCCCCCATAATCCTGATCGTCGGAGAAGCTGGAGCGGCGGGCGGCTTCCTTGCGCCGCTCGATGTCGCGCAGTTTCTGTTCGAGCAGCTCCATCAGGCGCTCCTCGCTCATCCCCGGGGCGGCATGCAGGGCGATGTGATAGGTGTCGCCGCCCGGCGGCGCGGGCGCCCCGGCCGGTCCGCCGCCCGTGGGCGAAGCGGGCTGGACCGGCGCCGATGCAGATCCGCGCGCCACGGCCTTGACGATATCGGCGGCATTGCTCCCCATGCGTTCGAGCGGCGGCGCGGGACTGGCGGCGAAGGCGGGCAGGGCGGCCCCGATGGCGGCGGCGGTCGCCAGCTTCGATGCCATGGCCGTGACGCGCTGGCCGATGGGCGTAGCGGGCGCCGTGCGCGTCGTCGCGCCAGCCTGAGCGATGTGGTCGGCCAATCGCTTCACCTGTTCGATGGGCGCCGCCTGGTTGGCGGCGATGCCGCCCTGAAGGCCGTCCATCATGAAACCGCCAAACTGCGCGAAGACGCGGCTGGGGCTGCGAATTCCCAGCTTTTGCTTGAACCAGTTGCTGGCCGCGCTGGCGGCGTCGACGATGGTCGCCTTCAGGGCCGAGAGCATGGAGGAAATGCCCCGGATAAGGCCCTGTATCAGGTTGCGCCCGATCTCCATGAGGTTGAGGGAGCGCAGATAGGCCAAGGCAGGCAGCATAGCCTTCACGATCAGGCCAAGGGGCGTGAAGTTCAGGAAGCCTTGTATCATGACGTTGAGCGCGCTGGAGAAGATGCCTTTCACCGTCTCCCACAGACCGGCGAACCATGCGGTAATCGCGCCCCAATTGGCATAGATCAGGAAAGCGGCCGCAGCGATTGCGGCGACGGCGGCAACGATCAGCAGCAGCGGCCCCAGGGCGATTCCCAATGGCGCCGCGGCGGCGGTGAGGGCCGCGAACGCCAGCCCCAGCCCGCCCAACAGCACGAGCAGGGCGGCGCCGCCTGCCAGAAACAGCATGATCCCCTTGGCGAGGAGCGGATGCTCCTGCGCCCAGCCCCGCATGCCGGACGCCAGACCCTTAACCTTTTCGGCAACCGCCACCACAGTCGGCAGAAGGGCCTGCCCCAATTTGATGTTCAGATTGGACAGCGCATTGGTGGCGAGGCCGGTCGCGCCCTCGGTTGTGGCGATCCTGTTGAGAAATTCGCCGTGCATGGACCCGGCCGTCTTGCTGACGTTCCCGACCAGCGCCAGGCGCTGCTGCAAACCGTCAAGGTTCGTCAGCATGGGCGCGATGGCCGCCACGCTCTCCGAACCGAAAAGCCGGGTCAGGAGGCCGGACTGCTTGTCCGCGTCCAGCTTGCCGATGCGCGTCATGACATCGACAATGGCGCCCGCCGCGTCCGTCTGCATGCGCTTGGCGACGTCCGTCGCGGACAGGCCGAGCGCCGTGAAGGCGGCGATTTGCGTCTTGGTCGCCGCCTCGCCCTTGGTGAGGGCGAGCATGGTGTTCTTGATGCCGGTGGCGGCAACCTCGCTGGGGATGCCGATGCTGTCCAGCGTGGAGCCGAGCGCGGCGATCTCCGGCGCGGCGAGGCCCGCCACCTTGCCCAGCGGCCCGATGCGGGTGACGATATCACTCACATTGGCGGCCTTGCCGCCGAAGGTGTTGGTGAGCGCGTTCACACTGTCGCCCAGGGCGCGGACGCCCGCCTGCGGCAGTTCGAAGGCCGTGCGCCATTTTGCCATGGTCTCGCCCGCCGTTTCGGCCGTCATATCGAAGGCGACGCCCATTTCCGCCGCGTCATTGGTGAATTCGAGAAGCTGTTGCCGCTGGTCGGCCATCGGCTTTCCGAATTTGTCCATGCCGATACCCGCCGCGCCCGCCGCCGCCGCGATCTGCGCCAGCTCGTTCGAGGCCATGGGAATATTCTCGCTAAGATCGAGAAAGTCGTTCGACAGGCGGGCAATCTGCGCATCGGTCATGTTCGTGACCTTCGACACGTCCGCCATGGCGCTTTCGAGCGTCATCGCCTGCTTCACGCCCATCACGACAGGGGTCGCCATCGCGACACCGGCGCCGGTCATGGAGGCGCCGGCCACCGCCGCCTTGCCGCTGATATCTTTCAGGCGGTCGCTGTTCCTCTTCGCGCGCGACAGCTTTTCAAGCGCGGCCTCCTGCTGTTTCAGGCGCTGGTTCGCCGCATAGGCGCGGTGGGCAAGGCGATCCTCATGGGCGGCGAGGTCTTTCGTATCGACCCCGGCGGCGGTGAGTTTCGCGCTGAGCTGCTGCAACTCATTGCCCTGCTGATCCAGACGGGTGCGCAGCGCGGCCGACTGGCGTTCGGCCTGTGCGAATTCCGTGCGCAGCTTCTTCGACGGCGCTTCCGTCGCCTCAAGCTGGCGGCGCAACCCGGCGAGGCGTTCTTCCGTGGCGGTCAGATCGCGCCGGGTGGCCTGCCAGTTTCCCTCCAGCCCCTTGAACTTGCCAAGCTGCTGCTGCGCGGCGCCGACCGCCTTCAGTTCCTTTTGCGTGTCCGCCAGTCCCTTGCGCGCCCTGGCCGATGCGCCGCTGATGGACTGAAGCGGCTTGGTCAGCCGGTCGAGGGCCTCAAGGGTGATGCGAAGTCGAAGATTGCGGTCGCTCATTTCCGGGTCTTCTCAGGCTGGGAGCGACGAGCGGCCTGGTCGCGCCAGCCCATCAGCTCGGAAAGGGTCATGGGGTCCATGGCGGCGGGCGGCCAATGGAAGATGACCGCCACGTCCGCCATCGCGTCGTCTACTGTTCGTGTACAGCCGCCCTCGCGGACTTCTGAAGCAAAAAATCCCCGATCTCCGCACCGATGGCGAGGAGGTCCGCCGGGTCCATAGTCGCAACCTCCGCCTCGGAAAGATTGGGAATCGTGATGCGGGGCAGCACCTTGATGAGGGTGTTCACCTTGAGCTGTCCGAGGTCCACCAGCGACAGGCCCCGCAATTCGCCCGCGCCGGGCTTGCGGAGCTGGAGGGAGGCGATTTCCTGTTCGCCGCGCCGGATGGGCGTGTCGAGGGCGACGGTCTTGATCTTGGCGTCTTCGGCCATGGGGTCTATCCTTGGGTTGGAGCGGAGAAAGGGGACGGCGCGCGCGGCGCCGCCGGTCAGATGCCGAAGATGGCGCGGCGTTCGGCGTAGAGGTCGACCCCGTTGACGATCAGCACCATGTTGAGCGGATCATCCTCGATCAGGGTCGCGCCGTTCCATTCCAACTTGTAATAGGCGCAGGCCGTCTTGACCTTGAATTCGCCGGGTTCGCCGGGCTTCCCTTCGCCCATGTCGATTTCGGCATGCCGACCGCGCACGGTGATTTCGACGGCGTCATACGCGCCGGTCTCGTCGTTCTGATAGGCGCCGACGAATCGGAGGCCGACGCCCGCAACGTCCAGAACGCCATATTGCTCGAAAATCTGCCGGATCGGACCGCCATAGCTATGCTCGATGTCGAAATCATCTTCGCCGCCCATGTCCAACTTGAGGCCGCGATGCATGCCCGCGCCGCGCCAGGACTCCAGCTTTCGGGCAAGCTTGGGCACGGTGACGCTGGCGCATTCGCCCACATAGGCTTGCGCTTCGTTGAAGATCATCATGTCCTTGAGGACGCGGGGTAGTGCCATGGGTCAACTCCGATGGTGAGAGGGCAAGCGGGGGCGGGCGGGCCTTATTGGAGGCCCGCCGCGAAATCGGCGAAATAGCTGTCGGTGATGCGCTGGGTCAGGGTGAGCTGTTCGAGCGGCGGGACCGGCGTGTAGTCATAGTCGATCCACAGCTTGCCCGCCGACAGGGTGGCGCTGGTGTTGCGGTCGGCATCGTACCAGGCGTTGGCGCCGATCAGCGCGCCCTGAGACTTGAGCTGGCGGAACGTGGCGTTGATGCTTTCGACGATATCCTTGACCAAGCTGGGCCTCAGCGGCTTGTCGATGGCCCAGAGCAGGCCGTTGCCGATGGTGTCCATCAGGACATGGGCGGTGCGCACCGTGCTTTCGAAGATGAAGAGGGGATCGTCGGAGCGGGTGCGGTTGCCCCAGAAGCGATAGCCGCCATTGGCGCGGACCAGGGCGGTGATGCCCGCCGCGTTGAGCAGGCCCGCCTCCGTATCCAGATTGGTGATGTCCCACTGGATATCCTTTTCCAGCCCGACAATGCCCTGAAGCGCGACGTTGGAGAGGGTTTTCCAGAAACCCGTGTCGCGGTCGATGGCGGCGCGCTGGCCCATGGCGAGGGCGGCGGCGGGGCAGGAGACGGTGGCACCCGCTTCGTTCGTCACCTTCGCATTGGGATAGAGCAGCATCAGCTCGCGCGCGCTGAAATTGGCGGCATAGGTGATGGCGTCCGCCACCGTCGCGCCGATGGCGGCGGCATAGGCCATGGCGCGCAGCTTTTGCGCGACCACGATCAGGGCGGTGGTGACGGCCTGCGTATCGAGGCCGGGTGCGCCGATGATGCGCGGCTTCACGCCGATCTGCGCCTCGGCCGCCAGCAGGGCTTGCATGCCGGTCTTCTGCCCCAGCGCCGTGGTGGTGCCGATGACATTGGCGTTGGTCGCGGAGGCGTCGGCGCCGGGTTCGACGCGCACGACGACGATGACGGGCCGCGCCTGGTTGGCGATGGCGCGCAGGGCAAGCTGGAGGGTGCCGGTCACCCCCGCCTTGCCGATGGCGGTTTCCACGTCCGTGACGAGAACGGGCTTGTTGAGGGGGAAGGCGTCCGCGTCGGCGGCGGGGCCGGTCGCGACCAGGCCGATGATGGCGGTGGCGGCGAGCGTCATCGAGCGGACGCCATCGTTCACCTCGACAGTCTGTATTCCATGGAAATCGGCCATGAGCGATCCTTTCAGGCGGAGAAGGGGATGAGGAGGGAGACGGCGGACGCGCGGGGCGTGTCGAGACGCTGGCCCGTGACGGCGAGGGCGGCCTTGCCGTCCGTGGCGGCGGTGAGGGCGAAGCCGGTGACCTTC
>JASGGS010000204.1:0-7678 GCA_047602685.1 Sphingobium sp. | reverse complement strand
CCGCCGGACCGCACCCCGCCCGGGGGGCGCGCGCCGCCGGGACGGGTCGACCGGCAGCGTTGGCGGAACCATCGGCGAGCCGTGACGGTTCATCGTTCAATTGCCATTCACGCAACCGGGCTTACACAGGGACTGAAATGCCACCCATGCGCCCCGTGTCCCGCGTGGCGAACAGACGGACAAGATCGATGACCGGCAAGACTTTCCTCAGGATGATCGCGGCGCCCGCGGTCGCGCTCATGGCGCTCAGCGGCTGCCAGACGGGTTTCAACGCGCAGGTTTCCCGCTTCCAGCAGCTTCCGCCCGCCCAGGGGGAGACGTTCGCCGTGGTCGCCGAGGACAGCCGCAAGGCGGGCGGGCTGGAATTCGGTCATTATGCCGAACTCGTGTCGCAGCAAATGGCGCGATACGGCTATCGCCCGGCATCGGACGCCGGGTCGGCGCAACTCATCGTCCGCCTCGATTATGGCGTGGACCAGGGCCGCGAGCGCGTGCGCACCACCGGCGTCGGCATCGATCCCTTCTTCTACGGCCCGGCCTGGGGTCCCGGCTGGGGACCGGGCTGGGGCTGGCGCGGCCGCTACATGTACGGCTTCAACGACCCGTTCCTCTATGGCGGCTATCCGCAGGTCGACAGCTATACCGTCTATGGCAGCCGCCTGACGCTGCGCATCGACAAGGCAGGCACCGGCCGCGCCCTGTTCGAGGGCAAGGCGAGCGCGCAGTCGCTGTCCAACAAGCTGACCTATCTGGTGCCGAACCTGATCGACGCCATCTTCACCAATTTCCCCGGCAATTCGGGCGAGGACGTGAAGGTCACCGTGGCGCCGGAACCCAGGGAGAAGAAATAGGCGCATATTCCCCTCCCGCCCCGCGGGAGGAGGAGAGGGACGCGCATCAACTCCCATTCCATTTCCCGCCCGACCGATTATGACCTTGGGCAATGGCGCATATCCTGCACGAGACGGACGAGCGATTTGGAACCCGGCGGCACGTGGTCCTGCCGGGGCCGCTGCGCCTGGACAGCGGCGCGATCCTCGGCCCCGTCGAGATCGCCTACGAAACCTATGGAACGCTCGCGCCGGATGGCTCCAACGCGATCCTGATCTGCCATGCCCTGACCGGCGACCAATATGTCGCCTCCACCCATCCCGTGACCGGCAAGCCCGGATGGTGGACGCGGGCGGTCGGGGCGGGCCTGCCGATCGATCCGGCGCGCCATTTCATCATCTGCGCCAATGTTCTGGGAAGCTGCATGGGCTCGTCCGGCCCCGCCAGCATCGACCCGGCGACCATGGGCGCGGATGGGACCGGCTCCCCCTTCGCCATGCGCTTTCCCGTCATCACCATCGCCGATATGGTGCGGGCGCAGGCGCTGCTCCTCGACCATCTCGGCATCGGGCGGCTGTTCGCGGTGATCGGCGGGTCCATGGGCGGCATGCAGGCGCTGAGCTGGCCCACCCTCTTTCCGGACCGGGTGGAAAGCGCCATCGTCATCGCCTCCACCTCCCGCCACAGCGCCCAGAACATCGCCTTTCATGAAGTGGGGCGGCAGGCGATCATGGCCGATCCCCGCTGGCGTGGCGGCGCCTATTATGGCGACGGGCAGGCCCCGTCATCGGGCCTGGCGGTCGCGCGCATGGCGGCGCACATCACCTATATCTCCGAGGCGGGCCTGACCGAGAAATTCGGCCGCCGCCTGCAGGCGCGCGACGCGAAGACATTCGGCTTCGACGCGGATTTCCAGGTGGAAAGCTATTTGCGCCATCAGGGCCTCAGCTTCGTGGAGCGGTTCGACGCCAACTCCTATCTCTACATCACCCGCGCCATGGACTATTATGACATAGCGGAGGATCATGGCGGTTCCCTCGCCGCCGCCTTCGCCGCCACGCAGGCGCGCTTCTGCCTCATCAGCTTCGACACGGACTGGCTCTATCCCACGTCGGAATCGCGCCGGATCGTCCATGCCCTCAACGCGGCGGGGCGGGAGGTGAGCTTCGTGGAGCTGTCCAGCCCCTTCGGCCATGACGCCTTCCTGCTCGACGCGCCGGACATGAACCGGGTGATAGACGGCTTCCTCAAGGCCAACCGGCCATGAGCCTGCGCCCCGACCTCGCCATCATCGCCCGCAATGTCCGCCCCGGCGCGCGCGTGCTGGACGTGGGATGCGGCGACGGCCAGCTGCTCGCCGCGCTGCGCGACGAGCGGCAGGTGGACGCGCGGGGACTGGAGCTGGACGCGGATAATGTCGCCGCCTGCGTCGAGCGGGGCCTGCCGGTGGTGCAGGGGGATGCAGACACCGACCTCGGCTATTATCCCGACCGCAGTTTCGACTATGCGATCCTCTCCCAGACGCTCCAGACGACGCGGCGTCCCGACCGGGTGGTAGAATCGCTGCTGCGCATAGGCGGGCGGGCCTTCGTCTCCTTCCCCAATTTCGCGCACTGGCGCGGACGCCTGGCGCTGTTGTGGGGCGGGCGCATGCCGGTCACGCGGCTGCTGCCGGAACGCTGGTTCGACACGCCCAATATCCACCACCTCACCGTCGACGATTTCCGCGCGCTGGTGAAGGATCGCGGCTGGACCATAGAGGATCAGTGGTTCCTGAAGGGCGACCATGAGACGGGCGGCGGCAATGCCAACCTGCTGGCCGAGCACGCCGTCTTCCTGCTGAAGGCATGAGGAGAGGCGATGGGCGCGGGACATCATCACGATCATGACCACGGTCACGCCCACGGGCATGGCCACAACCACGGACATGGCGGACATCATCACGCCCCCGCCAGCTTCGGCCGCGCCTTCGCCATAGGGGTGACGCTGAACGTAGTCTTCGTCCTGGTCGAGAGCGGGTTCGGCCTGTTCAGCGGTTCGCTCGCGCTGGTCGCGGATGCGGGCCATAATCTGAGCGACGTCTTCGGCCTGCTCGTCGCCTGGGGCGCGGTGGCGCTGGGCAAGGTGCGGCCGAGCCGGCGCTTCACCTATGGCCTTCAGGGATCGTCCATATTGGCGGCGCTGCTGAACGGCCTGCTCCTCATGCTGGCGGCGGGCGCCATCGCGCTTGCCGCCGTGCAGCGCTTCGCGGAACCCCAGCCGGTGCTGGGAACGACCATGATGATCGTCGCGGCCATCGGCATAGTGATCAATGGCGGCACCGCCCTCCTCTTCCTCTCCGGCGCGAAGGGGGACATCAACATACGCGGCGCCTTCCTCCACATGGCGGCGGATGCGGGCGTGTCCGCAGGTGTTGTGCTGGCGGGGCTGGGCATCAGGCTCACCGGCTGGACATGGCTGGACCCCGTGACGAGCCTCCTCATCGTGGCGGTCATCATCTGGTCGAGCTGGGGCCTGCTCAAGGAGGCGGTCGCTCTGTCGCTCGGCGCCGTGCCCGCCGGGATCGAGCCGCACCGGGTCGAGCGCTATCTGGCCGGGCTGGACGGGGTGAAGGCGGTCCATGACCTCCATATCTGGCCGATGAGCACCAGCGAGACGGCCATGACCGCCCATCTCGTCATGCCCGGCGGCAATGCCAGCGACGCCTTCCTCCATCATGTCGCGGAGGAGATGCGGCGCCATTTCGGCATCGGCCATACGACCATACAAGTGGAGCGGGATGCCGCCGCCTGCGCGCTGGAACCGGCCGAGGTCGTCTAGGACCTGTTCGCGTTGAATGGCGCCCGCCCGCGCCCTCGGGACACAAGCAAGCCGGGCGGCCACTTTCGGACGGCCGGGCGTTGCAAGAGCAGGGGCAGGCCCGCATCATGGCATCCCCCAATCGGAAGAGGCCATCATGCCGTTCGACGATTATGCCACGCGTTACAAGACGATCCGCCTTGCCCGGAGCGAGGACGGCGTTCTGGAAATGACGCTCCACAGCCGTGGCGGCGAGGCCCTATGGGGTACGAGCGAGAACAGCCTGCACCGCGAGCTCGGCCTCGCCTTTGCCGACATCGCCCGCGATCCCGCCAACAAGGTGCTGCTGCTGACCGGCACGGGCGAGAATTTCTGCGCCGGTTCCGACCCGCAGGAGCGCGCCGCCGAACCCTCCCTCGCCGCCATGTGGGACCGGATTTTCGAAGAAGGCGTGGCGCTGATCGAGAATCTGCTCGCCATCCCCGTGCCGGTCGTCGCTGCGGTCAACGGCCCTGCCCTCATCCATGCGGAGATCGCGCTGCTGGCCGACATCGTGCTGGCCGCCGAGCATGCCGAGTTCGCCGACGCGGCGCACATGCCCCATGCCGTGCCGGGCGATGGCGTCCAGGCGGTCTGGCTGATGCTGCTCGGCCCCAATCGCGGCCGCTATTTCCTGCTCACCAATGAGCGCATCGGCGCTGCGGAGGCAAAGCGGCTGGGCGTGGTCGGAGAGGTGCTGCCGCGCGAGGCGCTGATGCCCCGTGCGCGCGAACTGGCCGCGAATCTCGCGCGGCTCCCCGTCAAGCAGCTGCGCCACACCCGCCGCGTCCTGGTGCGCGAATTGCGGCGGCGGCTGCGGGACGAGCTGGAACTGGGGCTGGCGGTGGAGGCCCTGGCGACGCTGAATTAGCGGGAGCGGCCGTCCAACGGCCCTTCCTCGATATTTTTGTCCGATTTGAACAAGCGGACAGCCGATAACTGTGATGGAAACAGGCTTCGTGCAAATCGCCGCCATCTGGCGTATACGAATGCAAAGCTGTTCCCGGAAAGGCGGATATGCGCTCGCAGGGCAGACAGAGGCATGAAGAGAGGCAGAAAGTGACTATCAGGTTCGAAAACGTAAAGCCGCTGATCGGCTCGGTCGTCCATTTCGACAATCGGGACGAAATCTTCACCGAGGAAGCCATGGCCCAGTTCCGCGAGGCCATCGACAACCGCACCGTCATCGTGTTCCCGAAGGTCAACTTCACCGATGAGGAGCAGCTCCGCTTCACCGACATGCTCGGCGCGCGCGTCAATCTCACCAGCAACAGCGTGACGGACAAGCCGACCGAGGTCGATGTCTACCAGGTGACGCTCGACCGCAGGATCAATTCCGCGCCGGAATATGTGCTGGGCACCTTCTTCTGGCACATGGACGGCCTGACGGTCGACATGCCGCCGCCGAAGGCGACCCTGCTGTCCTGCCGCCGCGCCTCGGCCGATGGCGGCCAGACTGAGTTTTCCAGCACCTTCGCCGCCTATGAGCATCTGCCGGAGGACGACAAGACGCTGATCGAGAATCTCAAGGCCACGCACAGCGTGCGCGCCTCGCTGCGTCCCATCGCCGACATCATCCCGCCGGAGGACGAGGCGAAGCTGGAGATCGGCATCATCAAGGATCACCCGATCGTGTGGCGCCGTCCCGATGGCCGCGCCTCTCTGGTCATCGGCACCACCACGGACCGCGTGGCGGGCATGGAGATCGTGCATGGCCGCGCGCTCCTCACCCGCCTCCTCGAATGGGCGGTGCAGCCCGACTTCACCTATCGCCACCAATGGTCGGAGGGCGACTTCGTGGTCTGGGACAATTGCGGCGCGATGCACCGCGTCATCCCCTATGACTGGGAATCGGGACGCATGATGCACCGCACGTCCATCGCGGGCCAGGAAGCGGTCGGCGCCTGACGCCTCTTCATCGGGAAACAGGGAGGGCCGGTTCCTGTGGGAACCGGCCTTTTTGTTGCGTCCGGGCCGCCAACCCGCTCGTCCGGATTACAAAAATACGTATATTGGGGCATGTAAACGCATTCTTAGGCGCTCCATCGCACATCTGGAACAAATGGAGGGGGAAACCTTCGGGCGCAGGGCCGGTCGGGACCGTGGCGGGAAAGGCCATGGCCCGGCCGTCCTTTGCGCCATGCTTCCCCCTCCGCCCGCAAGATGTTGTGCCGCGCCGCCTGCTCCGCACCAGATGAATGGCATGGCCGCCACGGACACGCGGCTGCCTTATCCACAGATTTAATTTTCCTGCCCAACGGCCCATTTTTCCACTTGCGCCACCGCAAACCAGCCGGAAGACCGCGCGTCGCGGCCCGTCCCCCTCGATTAACGGCCTGTGAACCGAGTCTTTTCAGCGGTGAACCGAGTCATTAATCCGTCGTTTATCCTCTTGTTTCGTGACTCGGCTGTGGCACAATCAGTAGTGTTCGAGACAGGGGGTCAACTCAACAGATTGTGTCACAGGGTGGAGACATGCTTTCCGCCATGGGGCCTTTCGCGCTGTATTCGCCACCCCATATAGGGGTAGAACGCGGCTTGACCGAATCGAACGTACAGTGAACAAATTGGGGGCCGCTACAGTGGACTTTCGTGATATGCAGACAGCAACGGACGAAGCACTTCTGGAGAACCGCGTCCCCGACGCCCAGGACGCGGCGCCGGCCGCCAGGCCGCTGGCGTCCAACGCGGTCGCGGAGCGTCGTTTCGACGTCACGACCGATCCGTCGCGCGACGACCTGCTGACCGAATTCGGCAAGGAGACGCTGCGCGACCGCTATCTGCTGCCCGGCGAAAGCTATCAGGACCTCTTCGCCCGCGTCGCCTCCGCCTATTCCGACGACCAGGCGCATGCGCAGCGTATCTACGACTATATCTCGCGCCTGTGGTTCATGCCCGCGACGCCCGTGCTGTCCAATGGCGGCACCGGCCGCGGCCTGCCCATTTCCTGCTTCCTCAACCAGGTGGACGACAGCCTGCAAGGCATTGTCGAGACCTGGAACGAGAATGTCTGGCTGGCTTCGCGCGGCGGCGGAATCGGCACCTATTGGGGCGCGGTGCGCGGCATTGGCGAGCCGGTCGGCCTGAACGGCAAGACCAGCGGCATCATCCCCTTCGTGCGGGTGATGGATTCGCTGACGCTCGCCATTTCGCAAGGTTCGCTGCGCCGTGGCTCCGCCGCCTGCTATCTCGACATCTCCCATCCGGAGATCGAGGAGTTTCTGGAGATCCGCAAGACCTCGGGCGACTTCAACCGCAAGGCGCTCAATCTCCATCACGGCATATTGATCACGGACGAGTTCATGGAGGCGGTGCGCGACGGCACCGAATTCAAGCTGCGCAGCCCCAAGGACCAGAGCGTGCGCGCCACGGTCGACGCGCGCAGCCTGTTCCAGAAGATCGTCGAGGTGCGCCTGGCCACGGGCGAGCCTTATATCGTGTTCGGCGACACGGTGAATCGCATGATGCCCAAGCATCATCGCGAGGTCGGGCTGAAGGTGTCGACCTCCAACCTCTGTTCGGAGATCACCCTGCCCACCGGCCGCGACCATCTAGGCAATGACCGCACCGCCGTCTGCTGCCTGTCCTCGCTCAACCTGGAAACCTGGGACGAGTGGAACACGGACAAGCTGTTCATCGAGGACGTGATGCGCTTCCTCGACAATGTGCTTCAGGACTTCATCGACCGCGCCCCGCCGGAAATGGCGCGCGCCGTCTATTCCGCCACGCGCGAGCGTTCGGTCGGCATGGGCGTGATGGGTTTCCACAGCTTCCTCCAGCAGCGCGGCATCAGCTTCGAAGGCGCCATGGCCAAGTCATGGAACCTCAGGATGTTCAAGCATATCAATGCCAAGGCGAACGAGGCGTCGATGATGCTGGCGCAGGAACGCGGCCCCTGCCCGGATGCCGCCGATCAGGGCGTGATGGAGCGTTTCTCCTGCAAGATGGCGATCGCGCCAACCGCATCCATCTCGATCATCTGCGGCGGCACCTCCGCCTGCATCGAGCC
>JASGGS010000203.1:0-7733 GCA_047602685.1 Sphingobium sp. | reverse complement strand
CGCCGGAACCGCAATAAGACCAAGGCTGTCACTCTCCTCGCGCGTCTCGGACATGACTTTCTCCATCGGGTTCCATCGGGGCGGTATCGTCCCGCCCATATAGGGGCGTGTCACGGCTCATGCCATGACAACGGCCGGGCGACCGTTTCCAGCGGCTGCCTTTCGCTCCGCAGCCCGAACCGCGCGGCGACCAGCGCGGCAAGCGCCATGAGGGCGGAGGCGAGCAGATAGCCCGCCAGCACCTGCCCGCGCGATCCGCTCTCGATCAGCATGCCGAACAGCCAGGGCGCCGCGACCCCGCCCAGGCCCGTGCCCAGCGCATAGAAGAGGGCGATGGTCAGCGCGCGGATCTCCAGCGGGAAGCTCTCCGCGACGGTCAGATAGGAGGAGGATGCCGCCGCCGACGCGAAGAAGAATGTCGCGCTCCAGCACAAGGTCTGCGTCGTCGCATCCAGCACGCCCGCCCGGAACAGCAGGCCCGTCACCGCCAGCAGCAGGCCGGAGGCGAGATAGGTGCCCACGATCATCGGCTTGCGCCCCCATGTGTCGAACAGCCGGCCGAGCAGCAGCGGCCCCAGCACATTGCCCGCCGCGAAGGGCAGCACATACCAGCCCACCCGCTCCGCGGGCACGGCGTAAAAATCGGTCAGCATCATGCCGTAGGTGAAGAATATGGCATTGTAGAAGAAGGCCTGCGCCGCCATCAGCACGAGGCCCAGAAAGGCGCGGTCGGGATAGGTGCGCAATATCGTGCCGAACACCTCCCGCAACGGCGTATGGCTGCGCGCGCGGAGCAGGGCCTTGGGCGCCTCTTCCCCGCCGTCTTCCGCCATCCGGCCCGTGCGCGCCTCGATGTCGGCCACGATCCGCTCCGCATCCTCCGCCCGGCCATGGACGATCAGCCAGCGCGGGCTTTCGGGGATCAGGCGGCGCAGGACGAGTATGACGAGGCCGATGACCGCGCCGGAGAAGAAGGCCGCGCGCCAGCCGATATCCGCCGCGAACCATGCGGGATCGAGGAAGATCACCGCCACGCCGCCGGCCATCGCCGCCCCGACCCAGAAACTGCCGTTGATAACGAGGTCGGTCCAGCCTCGCCGCCGGGCGGGGATCAGTTCCTGTATGGCGGAATTGATCGCGCTATATTCGCCGCCAATGCCCGCGCCGGTCAGGAAGCGCATCAGCGCGAAGCTCGGCAGGTCCCAGGTGAAGGCCGTCCCCGCCGTCGCCGCGAGATAGAGGAGGAGGGTGATGGAAAAGAGCTTCTTGCGCCCCAGCCGGTCGGTCAGCCATCCGAAGAACAGCGCGCCGGTCACCGCCCCCGCCAGATAGGCGCTGTTGGCAAGCCCCACATCGGCGGCGGAGAAGGCGAGCGTGGGACTGGTCCTCAGCGCCCCGGCGATCGACCCCGCCAGCGTCACCTCCAGCCCGTCCAATATCCATGTGATGCCCAGGGCGATGACGACCAGCCAGTGGAACCGTCCCCATCGCAGCCGGTCGAGCCGGGCCGGTATGTCCGTGGCGATCAGCGCGGGCGCGGCGGGATTGTTTCGGTCGGTCACCGCATCAGAACCCGGCGGAACGGGGCTGGTTCCTGCCCGGGCCGGGGGCCTCCGCGTCGCGGGACGGCGGACCCGCCAGCCCGGCCGGACGCAAGACTCGCGGATTACCGCCCGTTACCGGGCAATATAACGTAAACGGAATGATATCATAACGAGAAAGGATGTGCTTTGAAGCACATTCATCACAATATTTCTTGATTATGTCGGGCCGAACGCCAGTAAGGCGGTCTTCTCAAAGGTTTTTCCGTGATTCGTTGTTGGGGAACTATGCTGAAAACTGGCATTTCGCGCGCGGCGATCGCCGCCACCACCTCTCTCGCGCTCGCCCAGCCCGTGCTGGCGCAAAGGCAGGCAAAGCCGTCGGGCACGCAGCGTACGCAGGAAGCGATGATGAACGACGTGCCCCGCTGCTCGCGCAAGCTGGGCACCGTCTCCGTCATGGACGGCGACGATCCGTCGGGCTGGACGCAGTTCCAGCTCACCGGGCCGCAAAAGCTCATCAAGGTTCTGGTCCAGCGTTCGGGATGCTTCAATCTCGTTGACCGCGGTTCCGGGCTGAGCGCCGCGCAGCGGGAGCGCAATATCGGCGCGGGTCTCGGCATGCAGCGCGGCTCCAATGTCGGGCAGGGCCAGATCAAGGCCGCCGACTATGTGCTGGTGGCGGAGGTTCAGGCATCCAACCGCAATTCCGGCGGCAGCTCCGTCGCGGGCGGCATTGGCGGCCTTTTGGGCGGGCGCGCGGTCGGCGGCCTCCTGGGCGGCGTCGGCAGCCGGAAGATGGAGGCGAACACCGTCCTTTCGCTCACCAATGTCCGCACGACGGAGACCATCTCGACCGTCGACGGCTATGCGGCGAAGAACAGCCTCAGCTTCGGCGCGGGCGGCGGCGGCTTCTTCGGAACCGGCGCGGTCGGCGCGGTCGGCGGCGGCTATGACAATACGGATATCGGCCGGATCGTGACGATGGCCTTCATCCAGGCCTATACCAAGATGGTCACGGAGCTCGGCCTGGTCCAGCCGGGCGCGGTGGGCACGGCGGAGGCCGCGCCGAAGAAGACCTATACGGCGCAGGGACCGGTCGCGATGCGCGCCACCGCCGCGGCCTCCGGCAAGGTCATCCGCACCGTCCCGGCGGGCAGCATCCTCTATCCCACCGGCCCGAAAAACGGCCTGTGGTGGGAAGTCGCCGACGAGAATGACAATGTGGGCTGGGTGCTGAACACCAAGCTGGCGCCTTCGGCTTATTGACCCGCGACGCCTTCCCATGGACCCGCATGGTTCATGGGAAGGCTTCACCGCCCTTGCCCTGCCGTCACCCCGGACCTGATCCGGGGTCCCGCTTTTTGATCGGATGCGGGTGAGGGGGGCAGACGGGATTAAATCTTCGCCTTCTCCATATGCGCCTCGATCAGCGCGTCGCATGTCGCGGAGAGGGACAGGGCCGGTCCCTGGCTGCCGAAGACATGATGGGTCGCCATCGCGCCCTCGATCACCAGCACCAGCCCGTCGGCCAGCGACTCCGGCTCGCCAATGCCCAGGTCGCGGGTCAGCGCGCCGACGATGGCGCGGAATTCCGTCTTGCACTCTTCCACGATGGCACGGCCGGGATGGCCCGGCTCGGGCAGTTCGACCGCCACGTTGCTGAGGGCGCATCCGCGAAATTCGGGGCAGCTTATCCGGTCGGCATAATGGGCGACCAGCGCGCGCAGCCTGTCGCGCGGGCGGGGTCCGGCCGCATCGACGGCGGCCAGCATGGCCGTGCGGCTTTCCTCGACGCTTTCCTTGAGGCAGGCGGCGACCAGATCGTCCTTGGACTTGTAGGCGCGATACAGGCTGGGCTTGGTCACGCCGGCCTCGCACACGATCTCGTCCACGCCCACGGCCCTTACGCCGCGCCTGTAGAAAAGGTCTTTCGCGGTATCGAAAATCTTCGAAGCCGCTGTTTTCCTTGGGGTTCCGTCGTCGCAATCGCCGCAGGAGCCAGTCAATCTCACCATAGTCAGGACATCCACATCCTCACCGCTTGACAGCGATGTAACAGATCGGTACGTGGATCGCAAGATACGTACCGGTTAGTAACATTCCGGTAAAAATCAGCAGTCATATATCAGGCAAAGAGGCGGGCGACTCATGTATCTCTCCAAGGTCAAAGCCGATTCGAACACGGAGCAGGGTACATCCCCACGGCGGCGGTGGAAGCCTGCCTATCTCATTCTTCCCCTGGCGGGCCTGTTGGTCCTTTGGCTGGGCTTTCGCTGGTGGACCGGCGCGGGCGCTCCCCCCGCGCCGCCACCGGCGACTGTCACCGTGTCCCGCCCGCTGTCGCGCATGGTGACGGACTGGGACGATTATGTCGGCCGGTTCGAGGCGTCGAAGGCGGTGGAGGTGCGCCCGCGCGTCTCCGGCCAGCTTGTCGGCATCCATTTCAAGGACGGCGACGTGGTTCGCCAGGGCCAGCTCCTCTTCACCATCGATCCGCGCCCCTTCGCCGCGCAGCTCGATCAGGCGCAGGCACAGGTGGCGAGCGCCTCCACCGCGCTCAACCTCGCACGGGCCGAACTGGCGCGCGCCAGCCGCCTCATCGCCGACCAGGCGGTCAGCGCGGAGGAGATCGACAGCTTGCGCGCCCGCGTCCAGTCGGCCCAGGCCCAGCTTGCCTCCGCGCAGGCGGCGGTCCGCGCCCGGCGGCTCGACGTCGAATTCGCGCAGGTGCGCGCCCCGATCACCGGCCGCGTGTCCGACCGGCGCGTGGATGTCGGCAATCTGGTCGCGGGCGATGCCGCGTCCAGCGCCACCATCCTGACCACGATCAACGCGCTCGACCCCATTTATTTCTCCTTCAACGGGTCGGAGGCGCTCTACCTCAAGCATCGGCGGGAGAAGGCCGCCGCCGATCAGGCGGAGGTCCGCTTGCAGGACGAGGCCGACTATAAGTGGAAGGGCCGCGTCGACTTCACCGACAATGCCATCGACAACGGGTCGGGCACGATCCGGGGCCGCGCGGTCATCGCCAATCCCGGCTATTTCCTCGTCCCCGGCATGTTCGGCAACATGCGCCTGGGCGGCGGCACGCCCCATCGGGCGCTGCTGGTGCCCGATAGCGCCGTCATCACGGATCAGGCGCGCAAGGTCGTCTATGTGGTGGCCAAGGACGGCAGCGCGTCGATGAAGCCGGTCGAGGTGGGTGCGCTCGCCAACGGCCTGCGCGTCATCCGCTCCGGCCTCGATCCGGACGACCGGGTCATCATCCAGGGCACGCAGCTCGTCATGCCGGGCGTCCCGGTCAGGACGGTGGCGGGCCGCATCGAGGTCGCGAAGGCCGCGCCCGGCCAGCCGGTCGCCGCGCCCTTGTCCTCGCAGGCCACGCTGGCCGACTAACATGCCCGCAAAGGGGAGGGCCGCCGCGCTGACGGAAAGCGCCACGGCCCCCTTTGCCCGGAAACAGGAAGGTTAAGGGATCATGCGTCTCAGCCATGTCTTCATCGAACGGCCGATCTTCGCGGGCGTGATCGCGGTCGTCATCACCATCGTCGGCGCGCTGGCGTTCTTCGGCCTGCCCGTCGCGCAATATCCGGACGTGGTGCCGCCGACCGTCACGGTCAGCGCCACCTATCCCGGCGCCTCCTCGGAAACGCTGGCCGATACGGTCGCCGCGCCGCTGGAGCAGGAGATAAACGGCGTCGACAACATGCTCTACATGTCCAGCCAGGCGACGGGCGACGGCAAGCTCGTCATCACCGTCACCTTCAAGCTGGGCACGAACCTCGACGAGGCGCAGGTGCTGGTGCAGAACCGCGTCGGCCTCGCCGAGCCGCGCCTGCCGGAGGAGGTGCGCAGGCAGGGCGTGGTGACGCAGAAGACGACGCCGGACTTCATCCTCGTCGCCAATCTCGTCTCGCCGGGCAACGCGCTCAGCACCGCCTATATGTCCAACTATGCGCTGACGCAGATGAAGGACCGGCTCGCCCGCATCGACGGCGTGGGCGAGGTGCGCATCTTCGGCGCGCGCGACTATGCGATGCGCGTGTGGATCGATCCCGGCCGCGCCGCCGCGCGCAACATGACGGCGGGCGAGATCGTCGAGGCGCTCCGCTCCCAGAATGTCCAGGTCGCGGCCGGCTCCATCGGCAAGCCGCCGGAGGCCACCGGCTCCGCCTATGAACTCAATCTGGAGGCGCAGGGCCGGTTCAGGACCGCCGACGAATTCTCCAGCATCGTCATCAAGAGCGACGGGCAGGGCCGCCTGACGCGCCTGTCCGACGTCGCCCGCGTGGAGCTGGGCGCCGACGATTACGGCATCAACATGTACCTGTCGGGCCAGCCCTCGCTCGGCATTGGCATCTTCCAGCGGCCGGGCAGCAACGCGCTCGCCACCGCCGATGCCGTGCTGGCGGAGCTGAAGACGATGGAGGCCAGCTTCCCCAAGGGGCTGGAAGCCAGGGTCATCTACAATCCGACGGAGTTCATCGCGGAATCCATCAAGGCCGTGCAGCACACCCTGCTGGAGGCGGTGGTGCTGGTGGTGATCGTCATCCTCGTCTTCCTGCAAAGCTGGCGCGCCGCGATCATCCCGGTGCTGGCCATCCCGGTCTCGCTGGTCGGCACCTTCGCCGTCCTCGCGGCGGCGGGCTATTCCCTCAACAACCTCTCCCTCTTCGGCCTCGTCCTCGCCATCGGCATCGTCGTCGACGACGCCATCGTCGTGGTCGAGAATGTGGAGCGCAACCTCGAACATGGCCTTTCCCCGCGGGAGGCGTCGCACCGGTCCATGGACGAGGTGTCGACGGCGCTCGTCGCCATCGTCCTCGTGCTGTGCGCGGTGTTCGTGCCGACCATGTTCCTGACCGGGCTTACCGGCGAATTCTACCGCCAGTTCGCCGTGACCATCTCGGCCGCGACGATCATCTCCCTCATCCTCTCGCTCACCTTGTCGCCCGCGCTCGCCGCGCTCCTCCTCAAGCCCCGGCAGGAGGAGGAGCCGGAGGGCCGCTGGGCGCGCATGGCCTATTGGGGCGGCAAGCGCTTCAATGCGGGCTTCGACCGCCTGTCGGGCTGGTATGCCGCCACCACGCGGCGCCTGCTGGCGGTGCGCGGCCTGATGCTGTGGCTCTATGGCGGCCTCATCGTCCTGACCGGTCTCGTCTTCACGGCGACCCCCGCGGGCTTCATCCCCAGCCAGGACCAGGGCTATGTGCTGGCGGCGACCTTCGCCCCTCCCGGCACCTCGCTCGCCAGGACGGACGCGCTGATGCGCAAGACCACGAAGGAGATGCTGAAGATCCCCGGCGTCAAGGGCGCGGTGATGCTGGCGGGCTATCATGGCCCGACCGGCACCATGGCCCCCAATGCGGCGGCCGCCTTCCTCGTTTTCGACAGTTTCGAGGAGCGCGCGAGGCATGGCTATACCGAGGCATCGATCCTCGCGGCCGCGAACCGGATCGCCGGGGCCAATGACGAGGGCCGCATCTTCGTCATCCCGCCGCCGCTCATCCGCGGCATCGGCACGGGCGGCGGCTTCAAGCTGGAGGTGCAGGACCGTTCGGGCCGTGGCTATGACGAACTGAACAAGATCGTCTGGGGCATAGCGGCGGAGGCGAACAAGGACCCGAACCTCTTCTTCGTCCATACGAAGTTCGAGGCGACGGCCCCCCGCATCTATGCGGATGTCGACCGCGCCAAGGCGGACATGATCGGCGTGCCCCCGTCACGGGTGTTCGAGGCGCTCCAGGTCTATCTCGGCTCGTCCTATGTGAACGACTTCAACCTGCTCGGCCGCACCTATCGCGTGATCGCGCAGGCCGACCTGCCGTTCCGCGATGACGAGGGCGACATCTCCCTCCTCAAGACGCGCTCCAACTCCGGCGAGATGGTGCCCGTCGGCGCGGTCGCGACCTTGCAGAACAAGACGGGTCCCTATCGCGCCACGCGCTACAATCTCTATCCGGCGATCGATATCGAGGGCGACACCGCCCCCGGCCATTCCTCCGGGCAGGCGATCGCGGCGATGGAGCGGCTGACGCGGAACCTCCCCGCCGGTGTCACCACCGAATGGACGGAGGTCGCCTATCAGCAGAAGATGGCGGGCAATGCGGCGATCCTCGTGTTCGCGGCGGCCACCCTGTTCGTCTTCCTGGTGCTGGCGGCGCAGTTCGAAAGCCTGATGCTGCCGCT
>JASGGS010000202.1:0-7735 GCA_047602685.1 Sphingobium sp. | reverse complement strand
CCGCCTTGTGAAGCCGCGCGGCATGCTCGACGGGAAATTCCGCCCGGCGGTCGTAATCGGCCGCCGCGGCGGCGAAATCCGCGACGATGCGGTCGAGCGCGGACAGGTCAGGAAATGTCATGGCAGCGTGTCCCGATGAGCGCGCGGCGGCAATGCCGCGGGCAGGATAGACGAAAGGGACGCCATCCCCATGCCGCGGACTGCCCGCGACCATGGAATGGCGATCGAATGGGCCGCCCGGCCCTCCTGTCCGATCGCACGGGTCAATATCCGGCCACCGGATCGACCAGATCGCCCGGCCCCTCGCCGGACAGGAAGCGGGTCAGGTTCCGGGACACCCTCTCGAACAGCAGGTCGCGCACGCGCTGGTGGTTGGACGAGACATGCGGCGTCAGGCGGACGCGCGGATGCGTCCAGAGCGGATGGCCGGGGGGCAGCGGTTCGGGTTCCGTGACGTCGAGCGTCGCCTGGCCCAGCCGCCCCTCGTCCAACGCCTCGATCAACGCCTCCTGATCCAGCACGGAGCCGCGCCCGACATTGATGAGATGGGCGGTCGGGCGCGCATGGGCCAGCACGGACCGCCCGACCAGATGCCGGGTCGCCTCCGTCCCCGGCAGCGCGAGGACGAGATGATCCGCCGACGCCGCGACGGCATGTATGTCATCCAGCAGGTCCACGCCCGGCACCGGGCTGGGCAGGGTCCGACGGCGGATCGCCGTCACCCTCGCCCCCGCCGCCAGCGCGCGCCGCGCGACCGCCGCGCCTATCGCGCCCAGGCCGACAATGCCCACGGTCGATCCCGCCACCCGGCCCAGCGGCACCGACCGCCACTGATCCGGCCCGGTCACGCGCAGGGCATCCAAATTCTTTTCCTGGAGGTAGATCGCGGCCAGCACATAATCGGCAATCTCTTCCGAGGAGACACCCCGGCCGCAACTGACCAGCGGCGCATCGAGCAGCCAACGCGGATAGGCATCCACGCCCGCCGAGGCGCTATAGACCCAGCGTATGCGGCCGGGCCATTCCTGCGGCCGCTGGGCGTCGCGGCGGCTGCGCCATATGGGCGAGGGACGCACCAGGATCACGTCGGCCTCGCCCGCCACCTGCCAGGGCGCCGTCTCCGGCGCGGGGATGACCGTCGGGCGGGACCCATGCGCGCGCAGGCCCTCGTTGAAGGCCTCTTCCATCTGGCTTGCGATGACCAGGCTCATGCCGTCTCCAATATCGCGTTGAACCGGTCGTCCCACAGGGGACGGACATCGACCTTGCGCGGGATCATCTTCTGCTCGGCGAACAGGTCCGCCACGCTCTGCTGGGAGCGGATGGCCTCCTCCGTCACGGGACGCAGCGAATAGATGGCGCTCTTGCGGCGGAACTGGTCCTGCACATAGACCAGCGGCACGCCGATCTCCTTGGCCACGACTTCCGCCCATTGCTCCTGATGCGCGGCGACCCAGCCATAGGCCTTTCGCACCTGCGCCAGATATCTGCCGATGATCTCGGACTTGGCGGGATCGGCCAGCGCGTCGACATGGGCGGCGACGAGATAGTTGCCGGACAGGAAGCCGAGGGCGGTTTTCAATATCCGCGCCCCTTCCGTCGCGATGGCCCGCTGGATAGGGAAGCCATATATGGCCCACGCATCCAGCGACCCGGCGGAGAAGGCGGCCGCTCCGTCGGGGACGGTCATCGCCATGGGCTTGATGTCGTCCCAGCCCAGCCCCACGGATTCCAGCATGCGGATGAGGAAATATTGGGATGTCGTTGCCCGGACATAGCCGACGCGCTTGCCCTTCAGGTCGCTCAGCTCCTGTATCCTCGATCCGCGCGGGACCAGCACGACCTGGTTGTTCACATCCCCGTGCAGGACCGCGATCTGCCGAAAGCTCTGCACCGCCGAGGCCGCGGCGAAGGCCGGAGGAATCTCGCTGAACCCGCCATAGTCGAGCGACCCGGCGTTGAACGCCTCTATGACGAGATGGCCGGAGGTGAAACGGCTATAGCTCACCTTGAAATCCTTGGGCGTCAGCCCCGCCGTGCGCAGCAGAAGCTCGGCATCGCTATCGCCCTTGCTCACCGTCGCGGCGCGCAGGACCTCCTCCCCCTCCTTTCGCCGCGCCCCTCCGCACGAAGCGAGGATCAGGGAGGACAGGCCGGCCCCCATGCCCGAAAGAACGAGACGACGCGAAAAACCGTGGTTCGGATGCAAGGCCAGCCCTTCTGATCTGTTGACCCCGCATCCTAGTTCATTCGGCGCGGATTGTTATTTGACTTTGCCAATGAATGGGCTTTTCCAGCCTTAATCTATGAGCGATGCAAATATATCGACTCTCCAATGCAATGGCGCTTTTGCGGGGGCAGCCGGTATGACGCCTGCATGACCGGCGCGACAATGCGCTTTTCCCGGCGGCGCGATCATGCCTAATCTTCCGGGTGCCTTGGAATGAAGGGGGTTTGGGGATGAAGGGGATGAAATTCGCTCTGCTCGCGGCCGCGTCCATGCTGGCGGGCGCGGCCCATGCAGCCGATGCGCCGCTGCGCCCCGACCAGCAGGCTTTCCGCGCGCTCTATCAGGAGATGGTGGAGACGGACACCAGCATCACGACCGGCAGTTGCACCGCCCTGGCCGACAAGATCGAGGTGCATCTGAAAGCGGCGGGCTTCACGGACAAGGATATCACCCGCTTCGCCGTGCCCGACCATCCAAAGGAGGGGGGCCTCGTCGCCATCCTGCCCGGCACGTCCCGGACCCTCAAGCCCATCCTCCTGCTCGGTCATATCGACGTCGTGGCCGCCAAGCGCGAGGATTGGACGCGCGATCCGTATAAGCTGATCGAGGAAAACGGCTATTTCTACGGCCGCGGCACGGCCGACATGAAGGCGATGGACGCCATCTGGGTCGACATGCTCATCCGCTTCAGGAAGGAAGGCTATCGTCCCAAGCGCACGCTCAAGCTCGCCCTGACCTGCGGCGAGGAGACCAGCTGGGCGTTCAACGGCGCCAAGTGGCTCGCGGAGAACAAGCGGGACCTGATCGATGCCGCCTTCGCCCTGAACGAAGGCGGCGGCGGACGAACGGACGGGCAGGGCAAGGTCACGCAGATGCGCCTTCATGTCGGGGAGAAGGCGGCGGTCAATTATCGCATGGAGGCCACCAACGAAGGGGGGCACAGCTCCGCGCCGGTGCGCGACAATGCCATCTACGAACTGTCGGATGCGCTGGTCCGGATTCGCGACCTCGAATTCCCGCTGATGCTCA
Source organism: Sphingobium sp. (assembly GCA_047602685.1). Taxonomy (GTDB): domain Bacteria; phylum Pseudomonadota; class Alphaproteobacteria; order Sphingomonadales; family Sphingomonadaceae; genus Sphingobium. The sequence goes on along the minus strand of JASGGS010000202.1, from coordinate 4,476 downwards.
ACGACACGACACGCGCCTTCTTCTCGCGGGTCGGCGCCTCGCGCGACGATGATATCGGCAAGGCGATGCGCGCCATCGCCGCCAATCCGCAGGACAAGGATGCCGAGGCGATCCTGAACAGGGACAAAAGCTATCACTCGATGCTGCGCACGACATGCGTCGCGACCATCCTTGACGGCGGCCATGCCAATAACGCCCTGCCGCAGCGCGCGGGCGCCAATATCAACTGCCGCATCTTTCCCGGCGTGACGGTCGAGGACGTGCGGCTGGCGCTGGAGAAGCAGATCGCCGATCCCCGTATCACGGTGAAGCTGACCGACGACCGTGGACCGCTCGCCAAATCGCCGCCCCTGACGCGGGAGATACTGGCGCCTGCGGAAGCGCTGGTCGCCCGCTACTATCCCGGCGTGCCGCTGGTGCCGGTCATGTCGACGGGCGCGACGGACGGCATTTTCCTGGAGGCGGTCGGCATCCCCTCCTATGGTCCGCCCGGCCTTTATGGCGATCCCGACGGCAATGGCACGCACGGCCTCAACGAACGCGCCATCGTCAATGCGGTCTATACGGGACGGGACTTCCTGACCGATCTCGTAAAGGCTTATGCGGCGCGGTGATCCGAAATTCCGCGCCCGCACAATGATCGGCCGCGCGCATCGTCCGGTTGGCATGACCGCGGAAAACGCCCATATTTCAGCGGCAGGCTCCTCCATAACGGAGCATTCCTTGCCCGAAATAATTTCATTCATGACGAAAATATCCAAGCATTTTGCGCTGCACAGGCTATGTCGCGCTTGCGACCCGAAGGGCTCCATCCCGTTTCCGGGAAGAGTTCTTATTGACTAGGCCCGCCCGGCAAGGCCGAGCGGGCCTTTTTTTCGCTCCTTGCGAAGACGCCATGCGCGGGGTCGCCGCCGGACGGCATGGCGGGGCGCTCTTCATTCCGCACCTTTCCCCCTCCCCCGGCCATCTCCCTGAGCGAAGGCGGAAAACAGCCCCTGAATATTGATATCGATTCGCAATTGCTGTTATAGGCCGGACTTGCCGGGCAGGCGGGCTTGCCCTTTTCCAATGTTGCCGAGGACGAATGACCGCTTTGTCGGGCCGATATGCCAGCCGGATGGCCGCACGCATCCTGACGGCCTTTGCGGGAGGCTATGCAGCGACCTCCGGCGTGGCGGCCCTTACCGCGCGCATCCTCCCCATTTCGCGGGTGGAGGCAACGGCCTGGGCCATGTCCCTGTCCTTCCTGCTCTATGCCGGCCTGCTGCTCTGGGCTTTCCATGAACGGCGCCTGGTCCGTGTCGCCGCGCTCATCTGGGGCGTGGCGGCCCTGTCGGCGGGGGCTGCCTGGCTGCTGGGGACGCGTCCATGAAAGCGTCCGGACTGCGCCAGTCCATGGCCTGGATTCACGGCTGGCTGGGCCTGATCGCGGGCTGGATATTGTTCGCCATGTTCCTGACCGGGACGGCCAGCTATTTCCGGCCGGAGATCACCCGATGGATGCAGCCGGAACTGCGCCTGCCCCATGTGACGCCGGAAAAGGCGGCCGCCACCGCCATCGCCCATCTGCAAGAGGCGGCGCCCGATGCGAAGCAGTGGTTCATCTCCCTGCCTGACGAGCGCACGCCGATCACGCGCATCTTCGTGCAGGCCCGCCCCAATCCGGACCCGAAGGCCCCCCGGCCCAAGCCGCAGCCGGAAATCCGCCTGAACCCCGCGACCGGCGAGGCGATCGCCGCGCGCGAGACGAGGGGCGGCGAGCATTTCTACCGCTTCCACTTCCAGCTTCAGCTCCCCCATCCCTGGGGCCGATGGCTGGCCGGGCTGTGCGCCATCGCGATGCTGGCCGCCATCATCTCCGGCGTCATCACGCACAAGCGCATCTTCGCCGACTTCTTCACGCTGCGCTGGAGCAAGGGACAGCGTAGCTGGCTCGACGCGCATAATGCCAGCGCGGTCCTTGCCCTGCCTTTCCACGCGATGATCACCTATACCGGCCTCATCACGCTGGTCGCCATGTACATGCCATGGCCGATCACCGCCAATTATGCCAAGCCCGCCGCCTTCACGGCGGAAGCTTTCGGCCGGGAAAGCGAGGCGGAGCCGACCGGGCAGGCCACTCCCCTCACCCCCGTCGCGCCCTTGATCGCCCGTGCATCCCATGCCTGGCAAGGCGCTCCGCCCGCCTCGATCATCATCCGCAATCCCAATGACGCCGCCGCGACCGTCACCCTGATGCGCGGCAATGCCGGATCGCTCAATGCCCGCACCGGTTCCATGACCTTTTCCGGCAAGGACGGCGCCCTGCTGTCCGCCTCGCCCGAACCCGGCCCCGCCATCCGCACCGCCGGTATCCTCCTCGGCCTCCATATCGGCCAATATGCCGGGCCGGTGCTGCGCTGGACCTATTTCCTGCTGGGCCTGACCGGCGCGGCGATGGTGGGGACCGGCCTTGTCCTGTGGACCGCGAAACGCAAGAAGCCGGGCGCGAAGCCCTTTTTCGGGATGAAGCTGGTCGAGCGGCTGAACATCGGCGCCATGGCCTGCCTGCCCGCCGGCATGGCCGCCTATCTTCTCGCCAACCGGCTCCTTCCCCCCGCCCTGCCCGGCCGGGCGGCGATGGAAGTGTCCGCGATGTTCTGGACATGGTTCGGCCTTGCGGCCCTCGCCTGCCTGCGGCCGGTGCGCCGCGCCTGGACGGAGACGCTGGCGCTGGCGGCGCTCGCCTTCGCGGCCATTCCCGTGGTCAACGCCCTCACCACCGATCGCGGCCTGTTCCGCTCGATCGCCACGGGCGACCTGCTGTTCACCGCTTTTGACGGCGCGATGATCGTGCTGGCGGCGCTGCTCGGCTTTGCCTCGTGGCGCGCCTCCATCAAACCGCCGGAGCCGAAGCGGGCGCGCCGGTCCCGCGCGGCGCCGGCCGCCGCCCCCGCCACGAACGAGCTTGTCGATGCCGCTTGACCCCTTCCTGCTCAGCTATGCCGGATTGGCCAGCTTCGCCGCCTCGACGCCGCGCATCAGGAGCAACCTGCGCTGGAAGCTGCCCGACGCGCTGTTGATGAAGATCGTGGGCGCGCTCATCCTGCTCGCGGCATTCTGGCGGGCGGTGGCGCATTTCGGCCCCTATCAGGGGCCGGTGGCATGGACCGGCCTTCTCTGCCTGTCCGGCGCGGCGATGGTGCTCATCGCCTCCCGCTGGAAGGAAACCGCCCTGGCCCTCGCCTTGCCCTGCCTGCTCGCGGTGGCCCTCGTCCCGCTCGTGGCGGCCTGAGGCGTTCCGCCGCGCCCTTCGGCTTTCAGAAAGGGCTCCTGCCTGCCCGCAAATCGCGCATCGCCTTGCCGGTCGCGCCCCGATGCGGTGGTTCAGCCCGACACGCGCGGCGGGCGAAGCATGGCGATGATGAATCGCCCCGAAATCATCGCCGCCCTGACGATGCGGGCGCGCGGACGGGCCACGCGCATCCTTCCATTGCCTGGCCGCGCCACCTTCTGCACAATGGGGCGTTCGACCGCCATGACCAGTCCCGTCCATCCCTCCTCCCCGCCCGACCCGTCGCCGCTGGCGCTGCCGGTCTTCCGCGCCATCTGGATATCCAGCCTGGCGTCGAATTTCGGCGGTCTCATCCAGTCCGTCGGCGCATCGTGGATGATGACGTCGCTCGGCGCCTCGCCGCAGATGATCGCGCTGGTGCAGACATCGACCACCCTGCCGATCATGCTGCTGTCGCTCTGGGCCGGGGCGATCGCGGACAATCTGGACCGGCGCAAGGTGATGCTGGGCGCGCAGAGCTTCATGCTCGCCGTCTCCTTCCTGCTGGCGGTGGGCGCCTATATGGGACTGCTGACGCCCTGGCTGCTGCTCGTCCTCACCTTCCTCATCGGCTGCGGCACGGCGCTGAACGGCCCCGCCTGGCAGGCGTCCGTGGGCGACATGGTGCCCCGCGCGCTGCTGCCGAGCGCCGTCGCGCTCAACTCCATGGGCTTCAACATCGCGCGCAGCGTCGGCCCGGCGCTGGGCGGCACCATCGTCGCCATCGGCGGCGCCGCCACGGCCTTCCTCGCCAATGCGGTCAGCTATGTCGGCCTCATCGGCGTGCTGACACGCTGGCGCCCGGCCTATCCGCCGCGCAAGCTCCCGCGCGAGCGGCTGGGCGTCGCGATGGGCGCGGGGCTTCGCTATGTCGCCATGTCGCCGCCCATACGCCGGGTGATGTTCCGCGCCGCCCTCTTCGGCGTCGCCGCGGCCGCCGTCCCCGCCATGATGCCGCTGGTGGCGCGCGACGTCATCGGCGGCGGCCCCGTCACCTTCGGCCTGTTGTCCGGCGCCTTCGGCGTGGGCGCGGTCGGCGGCGCGCTGCTCAGCGGACAGCTCCGCCGCCGCCTCTCCGCCGAACGGATCACGCAGATCGCGGGCACCGCCCTCGCCGCCGGCGCGGGCGCGGCGGGCCTGAGCAGCCTCCTGGTCCTCACCCT
>JASGGS010000201.1:0-7795 GCA_047602685.1 Sphingobium sp. | reverse complement strand
CCTGCCTGCAAAACCGTTAAGCATTTGGAATAGCTTGCTTCCTATGATGGCCGCCATGCGTTTGGCAACGATCACCAATTGGGCTTATGGCGTCACGGTCGCCCTGACCCTGGCTTCCGGAGCAACCATGCTGCTGGCGTCCGGCGCTCAGGAGCGGGAACGCGATGCCGTGGCGCAGCGCTATAGCCTCGACCAGGCGACGGAAAAGCTGGGCCTGGAGGTGTACGGCCTTACCGACCGCGCCCGCCAGTTCCTCAACACGGGCGATCCGGCCTATCATATCCTCTATCAGCGCGAGGCCAAGGCGCTGGGCGAAGTGGAAGCGCGCATTGCCCATATCCGGGATGCAGGCGCCACGCCGAGCGAACTGGAGTCGCTCAAACAAGCGGTGCGTTGGGCCGACACGTTGCAGGACGCGCAGCGCGCGGCGCTGGACGCGCACCGGCGCGGCGCCGAGGCGCGGGCGCGCCAGCTTCTCTTCGGTGCCGAATATGAGCGTGAGCTGGATCGCGTCGAGGCCCTGGTCGAGCGGTTCCAGTCGCAACTGGAGCAGCGCACCGAAGCGGAAATCGCAACCGCGACCCAGCGCGCCAGGCTGTGGCGCACGACATCCGAGATCGTGCTCAGCATCACCGGCCTGTTGTTCCTGGGCGTGCTGTCATTCGTCTTCAAGCGCCGCGTCCTTCGCCCGGTGGTGAAGCTGAGCGATGTCGTCAGCCGCCTCGCCGCGCAGGATTATGCCGCCGAGCCGCCCGATTATGACGAGGTGGACGAGATCGGGGACATGACGCAGGCCATCCGCATTTTCCGTGAAAACGGCCTGGAGCGCCAGAGGCTGGAGCGTGAGCGGGAGGCCGAACTGGCGATGCGCGACCTCCTGTCCCGCATGACGCAGCGCATGCAGGGCTGCGATACGCTGCTCGACCTCAAGGAGGTGGTGCGCCGCTTCCTGCCGAAGATCGCGCCGGACCTTGCCGGACGCCTCTATTTGCTCGATCAGGAGCGGCATGCGGTGGTGGAGGCATGCAACTGGCTGGAGCCCGTGCATTCGCGCGCGGAGTTCTCTCCCATCGCTTGCTGGGCGCTGCGGCGCGGGCTGGCGCATCGTCCGGCGGGCGATACGGTCGATGTGCCGTGCGACCATCTGGACCAGGACGGGACCGGGCATGAGGGGCGCGCATTGCCCGATACCTTATGCCTGCCGCTGACGGCGCAGCGCAAGACGCTGGGCCTTCTGTATTTCGAGCCGCGCGGCGGTGGCGAGGCGGCGGATGGGGAGACGCCGGAAGTCTATCTCCACATGCTGGCGGAGAATATCGCGCTGGCCCTCGCCAATCTGCACCTGCGCGAGGCGCTGCGCGGGATGGCCATGGCCGATCCGCTCACCGGCCTCGCCAATCGCCGTCATCTGGACGAGATCATCGACCTGGAACTGGCGGAGGCGGAGCGACTGGGCCGGCCGATCAGTTGCATGATGCTGGATATCGATCATTTCAAGCGGTTCAACGACAGCTTCGGCCATCAGGCAGGCGATGCCGTGCTGCGCGAAGTGGGGCAGGTGCTGAAGGGCGCGTTGCGGGAAAAGGGCAAGGCGTTCCGCTTCGGCGGCGAAGAGTTCCTGCTGCTGATGAACGGTTTCGGCGCGGCGCAGGCGACGGAACGATGCGAGGAGATCCGTGCGCGCATCGCGGCGCTGCGGATCGTGCATGAGGGGCGCACGCTCGGTCCGGTGACGGCCTCCATCGGCCTTGCGAGCGTGCCGGAGCATTGTTCCGGCGACCGGCTGGTGAAGGCGGCGGATGCCGCGCTGTATCGCGCGAAGGCGGCGGGGCGAAATCGCGTCATCCTCGCGACCGCGCGGCAGGATCACGAGGTGGCGTGACGGGCGGGCCGGGGGGGCATTGCGCCGCTCGCCTCCGCCAAGCCCTCTATTTCGCGGTGGTGATGGCGTTCAGCTTGTTGCCGTCCAGATCGCGGAAATAGCAGGCATAGAATTTATGGCCTTCCGGTCCCCGCTCGCCGGGCGCGCCCTCGCTCTTGCCGCCCAGTTCCAGCGCCTTGGCATGGAGGGCATCGACAATATCCCGGCTGGCGACCTGGAAACCGAGCTGCGTGCCGTTGCCCGCCGTCGCCTCCCCCTCGAAAGGGATGCCGATCAGGAACATGCCGCCCTCCGGCCCCTTATAGCCCGCCACCTTCGGCGTGTCGGTCACGCGCCGGGCGCCCAATATCTCGGCTATGGCATCGTAGAAGGTCCTGGCCTTGTCCAGATCGCGTGTGCCGTAGCGGCCAATATTGAGCATGTCGCCTCTCCCGAATAATGATTCGAAAAGAGGAATAGCCTACAGGATTTCGCGAACCAAGTCCTGCGGACGGCAATAGCGCACCCCCTTGTCGGTCTCCACGAAGGGCCGGTTCACATAGGCGGGATTGGCGACCATGGCGTCGAGTATCGCCTCGTCGCTCAGACCGGGCAGCCCCTTTTCCTCCGCATCCGTGCCGCGCGTGCGGATCGCGTCCTTCACGCCGAGGCCGGAATCGCGGATGATCTGGGCGAGCTTCGCGCGCTCATAGGGCTGCTTCAGATATTCGATCACCGTAACGTCCACGCCCGGCGTCTCCTGAAGGATCGCGAGCGTCTTGCGCGAGGTGCCGCAGGCCGGATTGTGCCAGATGGTTGCCTTCATATCGTCCTCCCAGGACAAGTTCGGTTGCCGGTTCCATGCCGAAACGGTCACGGGCGCAGGAGCGTCCTTCGCTTCCGCCTATCCCTCCTGGCGGGCCAGCCATTCCTCCAGCCACTTGATCGTATAGTCGCCATTCTGGATGTCGGGGTCCTCGACCAGGGCCTGATGGAGGGGAATGGTGGTCTTCATCCCCTCGATCACATATTCCTCCAGCGCGCGGCGCAGGCGCATGAGGCAACCCTCGCGGGTACGGCCGTAGACGATCAGCTTGCCGATCATGCTGTCATAATAGGGCGGCACGGAATAGCCCTGGTACAGGCCGCTATCCACGCGCACATGCATGCCGCCCGGCACGTGATATTGCGTGACTTTGCCGGGAGAGGGGGCGAAGGTGCGCGGGTCCTCCGCGTTGATGCGGCATTCGATGGCGTGGCCTTGAAATTCGAGATCCTTCTGCTCGACGGAAAGGGGCTTGCCTTCCGCGATGCGGATCTGCTCGCGCACCAGGTCGAAACCGGTGATCATCTCCGTCACCGGATGCTCCACCTGAAGGCGGGTGTTCATCTCGATGAAGTAGAATTCGCCATTCTCGTAGAGAAATTCGATGGTGCCCGCACCGCGATAACCCATGTCCGCCATCGCCTTCGACACGATGCCGCCCATCCGCTCGCGCTCCGCCGCGGAGATGATGGGCGAGGGGGCTTCCTCGAACACCTTCTGGTGGCGGCGCTGGAGGGAGCAGTCGCGCTCGCCCAGATGGATGGCGTTACCCTTGCCGTCGCCGAAGACCTGGAATTCGATATGGCGCGGATTGCCGAGATATTTTTCGAGATAGACGGTATCGTCGCCAAAAGCCGCCTTTGCCTCCGACCCGGCCTGCTTCATCAGCGTCTCGAACTGGCTCTCGTCCGGCACGACCTTCATGCCGCGCCCGCCGCCGCCCGATGCCGCCTTGACGAGCACGGGGTAGCCGATGCGGCCGGCGATCACCTTCGCCTCCTCGACATCGCCGATCGCGCCGTCCGTGCCGGGGACGAGCGGCAGGCCGAGCGCGCCCGCGGTGCGCTTCGCCTCCACCTTGTCGCCCATGGTGCGGATATGCTCCGGCTTGGGACCGACGAAGATGATGCCGTGCGCCTCCACGATTTCCGCGAACCGGGCGTTCTCGGACAGGAAGCCGTAGCCGGGATGGATCGCGTCCGCGCCGGTGATCTCGGCGGCGGAGATGATCGCCGGTATGTTGAGATAGCTGTCCTTCGCGGCGGGCGGGCCGATGCAAACGGCCTCGTCGGCGAGACGCACATGCATGGCATCGGCGTCGGCGGTCGAATGGACCGCCACCGTCTTGATGCCCATCTCATGGCAGGCGCGGTGGATACGCAGGGCGATCTCGCCGCGATTGGCGATGAGGAGCTTCTCGATGGTCATTGTGAAGAAGGCCCGCCTTATTCGATCACGACCAGCGGCTGGTCATACTCGACCGGCTGGCCATTCTCGACCAGCACCGCCTTGACCGTGCCGGCAGCCGGCGCGGTGATCGGGTTCATGACCTTCATCGCCTCTACGATCAGCAGGGTCTCCCCGGCTTTCACGGCCTTGCCCACGCTGATGAAGGCGGCAGCGCCCGGTTCCGGCGCCAGATAGACGGTGCCGACCATGGGCGAGGTCACGGCATTGGCCGGTGCGGCGGCCGGAGCCTCCGCAGGGGCGGCGGCGGGCGCGGCGGCGACGGGCGCCGCCTGGGGCGCGGGCGCGAAATATTGCGGAGCGGCCTGGCCGCCGCCCACCTTGCGCGCCACGCGGATCTTGCGGTCGCCATGCTCGACCTCGATCTCGGTCAGGCTGGTTTCGTCGAGCAGTTCCGCGAGCTGGCGAACCAGACCGACATCAACCTGCATCGCGCCCTCTTCGTGCTTGTCGCCCATGAGCTTCCCGTTCGTTCCCTGTATATATTTCTGCGAAAGTGCGCTGGCGCCTATTGCGGTTGGGGGCCAAGCGCAACCAATTAAAGCCCCGCGAGGTCCAGAGCGGCCCTCAGCGCGAGCAGATAGGAGTTGGCGCCAAAACCCGCGATGCTGCCCTTCGCGGCCATGCCGACATAGCTGTGGCGGCGGAATTCCTCGCGGGCATGCGGATTGGAAAGATGAACCTCGATCACCGGCACGCTGACCGACTTGATCGCGTCGTAGAGCGCGAGCGAGGTGTGGGTGAAGGCGCCCGCATTGAGCAGCACCGCCTTCGCGCCCAGCGCGTTCGCCTCGTGCAGCCAGTCGACAAGATGCCCTTCATGGTTGGACTGGCGGAAATCCACGTCCACGCCCGCTTCCCGCGCCGCGTCCTCGACACGGCCCGCTATGTCGTCCAGCGTGTCGTGCCCGTAGATTTCGGGCTGGCGCAGGCCGAGCAGGTTGAGATTCGGACCGTTGAGAACGTAGATAGTCGGCGTATCGGCCATCGCCCGGTCGATCCTTTGATTAAGTGCTGGCGGTTGATTGCGTGTCCTGCCCGCTCCTATATGGCCCCCGGGCCGATGTTGCAAAAACGAAAGGAAGCGAGTGTCCGCCATGACCATCGACGGGACCATTGGAATCAGGGTCAATGGCGAGCACAGGCGTATCCGTCAGGGCAGGACCATTGCCGATCTCGCCAATGAGCTGGGCCTTGTCCCGGAAAAGGTGGCGGTCGAGCGCAATCTGGAGATCGTGCCCCGTTCGACCATCGCATCCGTGGTGCTGGAGGATGGCGACGAGATCGAGATCGTCCATTTCGTGGGGGGCGGCGATCATGTTCCCGCCGTGACGGACGATAGCTGGACGGTGGCGGGCAAGACCTTCCGATCGCGATTGATCGTCGGGACCGGCAAATACAGGGATTTCGCCCAGAATGCAGCGGCGGTCGAAGCCTCCGGCGCGGAGATCGTCACAGTGGCGGTCCGGCGCGTCAACGTGTCGGACCCGAAGGCGCCGATGCTGACCGACTTCATCGATCCGAAGAAATATACCTATCTTCCGAACACGGCGGGCTGCTTCACGGCGGACGAGGCGATTCGCACGCTGCGTCTCGCACGGGAAGCGGGCGGCTGGGACCTGGTGAAGCTGGAGGTGCTGGGCGAGGCGCGCACGCTCTACCCGGACATGCGCGAAACGCTGAAGGCGACCGAAGTCCTGGTGCAGGAGGGCTTCAAGCCGATGGTCTATTGCGTGGACGATCCCATCGCCGCGCGGCAGCTGGAGGAGGCGGGCGCGGTGGCGATCATGCCGCTGGGCGCGCCGATCGGATCGGGCCTCGGCATCCAGAACAAGGTGACCATCCGCCTGATCGTGGAAGGCGCGAAGGTGCCGGTTCTGGTCGATGCGGGCGTCGGCACGGCATCCGACGCCGCCGTCGCCATGGAGCTGGGCTGCGACGGCGTTCTCATGAACACCGCCATAGCGGAAGCGCGGGACCCGTTGCTGATGGCCGCGGCGATGCGGGCGGCGGTGGAGGCCGGGCGCCTGTCCTATCGCGCGGGCCGCATGGGCCGCCGCCTCTATGCCGATCCGTCCAGCCCGCTTGCCGGCCTCATCTGAACGCCCGCCTATTTCCCGCTTCGACGGGCGTTCCCATGGATTCAGCGGCGGGAGCGCTCGGTTCGCCGCATATTCCGGAACGTCTCCGCGAATCGTCCGTTGGTCCGATATTCCCGAGTTTTCCATTCGGGTGACTACGGATTGGAGGAAGTGTCATGGGCGAACTCATCGACAAGGCCAAGGGTGCCGTCAACGATGCTATCGGCAAGGGCAAGGAAGCCCGGGGCCGCAAGACCGGGGACGACGCGCTGGTCGCCGAGGGTAAGGTCCAGCAGGCCAAGGGCGCCGGACAGAAGCTCAAAGGCTCGATCAAGGGAGCGCTTGGCGACAATATCTGACCAATTCCCCGGTCATTCGGGTCGCAGATGGGGCCGTTCCGCAGTGCGGAGCGGCCCTTTTTCCTTGCCTATGCGCCACTCTTGCGCCTATCCCGGCTCCAACAATTCGCACTGCAACATGGGCCGGGAGGGACCATATCTCATGAAGAAAATCTATCCCGATGCGGCGTCCGCGCTGGAGGGGCTGTTGTTCGACGGCATGCAGATATGCTCTGGCGGCTTCGGGTTGTGCGGGATACCCGAGCGTTTGATCGACGCGATCCTTGCGAGCGGCGTGAAGGACATCGTTGCTGTCTCGAACAATGCGGGCATTGACAATGAGGGTCTGGGCAAGCTGCTTCGCTCGCGGCAGATCAGGAAGATGATCTCTTCCTATGTGGGGGAGAACAAGGAGTTCGAGCGGCAATATCTGTCGGGGGAGCTGGAGGTGGAATTCTGCCCCCAGGGCACGCTGGCGGAGCGCTGCCGCGCGGGGGGCGCGGGCATTCCCGGCTTCTATACCAGGACCGGCGTCGGCACGCTGGTGGCCGAGGGCAAGGAGGTGAAGCGTTTCGACGGCCAGGATTATATCCTGGAGCGCGGCATCTTCGCGGACCTTTCGATCATCAAGGGGTGGAAGGCCGATGAGGCGGGCAACCTCGTCTTCCGCAAGACCGCGCGCAACTTCAACCAGCCCATGGCGACCGCCGCGAGGATCTGCGTCGCGGAGGTGGAGGAGATCGTGCCCGTGGGCGCCCTCGATCCGGACGCGATCCATCTGCCGGGCATTTATGTGAAGCGCCTGATCCTGGGCGCGCCCTATGACAAGAAGATCGAATTCCGCACCGTGCGGCAGAAGGAGGCCGCGTGATGGCATGGACGCGCGATGAAATGGCGGCGCGCGCGGCGCGCGAGCTTCAGGACGGCTTCTACGTCAATCTCGGCATCGGCATTCCGACGCTGGTGGCCAATTATATCCCGGCGGGCGTCGAGGTGACGCTCCAGTCGGAGAACGGCATGCTCGGCATCGGTCCCTTTCCTTATGAGGGCGAGGAGGATGCCGACCTCATCAACGCGGGCAAGCAGACGATCAGCGAGCTTCCTTCGAGCAGCTATTTCGGCTCCGCGGACAGCTTCGCGATGATCCGGGGCGGCCATATCGACCTGACCGTGCTGGGCGCGATGGAAGTGGCGGAGAATGGCGACATCGCCAACTGGATGA
>JASGGS010000021.1:0-32648 GCA_047602685.1 Sphingobium sp. | reverse complement strand
CCTGCCCGATCCGTGTTTCGAGAGCATGGGCGGAGCGCCCGCGACGGAGACGGAGCGCCGTCTCGCCGCCCTCTATGCCGAGCATCTCGGCCTGCCGGATGCGGTCGGCGCGCGGGACGATTTCTTCGCACTGGGCGGGGATTCGCTGTCCGCCGTGCGCCTCCTGCTGCGGATTCGGGAGATATGGGGCCATGATCCCGGCCTCGCTGCCCTGTTCGAGCAGCCCGATGTCGCGGGTCTCGCCGCGCGCATCGACGCGGGCGCGCCACAGGAGGGCGGGGATGGTCTCGGTCCCCTCATCCTGCTGGCGCGGGGCGGGGAGGCGTTGCCACCGCTGTTCCTCATCCATCCAGCGGGGGGGCTTTGCTGGGGCTATCGCACGCTGGCCAATGCGCTCAGCCCGCGCCGCACCGTCTATGGCCTGCAATCGCCCGCCATCGATAGGCAGGCGCCCCCGCCCGCCAGTATAGACGCGCTGGCGGCGGATTATGCGCGGCGCATGGCCGGGACTTGCCCCGACGGCCCGCTCCATGTCGCTGGCTGGTCCGTGGGCGGCATCATCGCGCAGGCGGTGGCGGAGCAGTTGCGGGCCATGGGGCGAGAGGTGGGACTGGTCGCGCTGCTCGACGCCTATCCCGCCGAATGCTGGCGCGCGGAGCCGGAACCCACTCAGGCTCAGGCCCTCCGCGCGCTGCTCGCCATGGCCGGATATGATTCCGACGCCCATTCTCACCTCTCCACGCGGGCGCAGATCGTCGAATTTCTGAGTGCGGGCGACAGCCCGCTCGGCGCCCTGCCATCCCGCGCATTGGATGGGGTGGTTCGCGCCGTGCTCGACACCAACAGGCTGGTGCGCGGCCATCGGCATCGCCGTTATGACGGCATGCTGACCCATGTTCGCGCTGCCGCCGACCATAAGGACAAGCCGCATCTGACACCGGACCTCTGGGCGGCGCATGCTGCATCGCTCGATTGCATCGCCGTCCCCTTCCTCCATGGCCAGCTTACCGGGCCGGAGGCGAGCGCCCTGATCGCGCCCGCCTTGTCGGAACGCATGCTCGCCGTCTCGACGGTGCCTGCATGAGCCGGGCGGGGAGCGGTCTGGGCGGACGAATCGCTCTCGTGACCGGCGCGGGTGGCGGCATCGGCGGGGCGGTCGTGCGCCTGCTGGGGCAAGAGGGCGCGCGGGTGGTTGCCACGGACCTCGCCGCGCCGGACATTGGCGGCGAGGCGATCCGCGCGGCGCGGCTGGACGTGGCGGACAGCGCGGCGGTGGATGCGCTGGTGTCGGAGGTGGAGCGCGACTGGGGACCGATAGATCTCGGCGTCAATGTGGCGGGCATATTATCCACCGGCACGGTGCTGGAGACGAGCGATGAGACTTGGCGGCGCGTGTTCGATGTCAACGCCCATGGCGTCTTCCATGTCGGTCGCGCCCTTGGCCGCTACATGGTGCCGCGCGGCCGTGGCAGCATCGTCACCGTCGGTTCCAACGCGGCGGGCATTCCCCGTCATGCCATGGCTGCCTATGCCGCATCCAAGGCGGCGGCGACCATGTTCACGCGCTGCCTGGGCCTGGAACTGGCGCCACATGGCATACGATGCAACATCGTCGCGCCGGGATCGACGCTGACGCCGATGCAGACGGGCATGTGGACCGATGCGGACGGCGCGGTGCGCGTCATCGCGGGTCAGCCCGAAACCTTCAAGTCCGGCATTCCCCTCGGCAAGCTCGCCACGCCGGAGGATGTAGCGGAGGCGGTGCTGTTCCTCCTCTCCGACCGGGCCGGCCATATCACCATGACCGATCTCTATGTCGATGGCGGGGCGACCCTGCGCGGATGATCGGCTCGGCCTCAGCCCAGCCGCTGCCGCACCAGCGTCACGAATATGCTGGCCGCGACGGGCAGCAGCGCATCGTCGAAATCATATTCCGGATGATGGCACATGGCGCTGTCCTGACCGAGGAAGAGATAGGCGCCGGGCGCAGCATCCAGCAGCAGCGCGAAATCGTCGGTAAAGGGAAAGGGGGCGTGATCGCGTATCACATTGCCGTCGCCCAGCACGGCCGCGCAGGCTGCCGCGGCCCGGTCCGCGCCCTCGGGAGCGTTGACGCAGGGCGGCACCTCCGCCAGGCGACGCGCCTCGATGGTGCAGTCGGTCAACGTCGCGATGCCCGCGCATGCCGCCTCCAGTCGATCATAGAGCAGCGCCTGCACCTCCGGCTTCAGCGCGCGCAGCGTGCCGCTCAACGTCGCGCTGGCGGGGATGATATTATGCGAGCTTCCCGCCTGGAGCGAGCAGGTGGTAATGAGGCCGCTTTCGGCCGGATCGAGATAGCGTCCCGTGATCGAGGAAATCTCGGTCGCGAGGCGCGCGGCCGCCTGCAACGGGTCAGTCGCCTTGAAGAAAGCCGCGCCATGGCCGCCGACACCCGCCACATTCACATCCCAGACGATATAGCCGTTCAGCGTGGGTCCCGTCCTGACGCCCGCCGTGCCGCTGTCGAGCAGGGGCATGTTGTGGAAGGCATAGACTTCGTTGAATGGGAAGCGGTCCAGCAAGCCGTCCGCGATCATCGCTCGCGCGCCGAGGCCATTCTCCTCGGCGGGCTGGAAGATCAGGATGACGCGCCCTCGCGCGGGTGGATGCTGCGCCAGGTGCCGCGCCACGCCCAGCAGAGCGGCGGTATGCCCGTCATGGCCGCAGGCATGGGCGACGCCCTCCGCCCGCGAATGCCAGTCCCGTCCGCTCTCGTCCCGCATGGGCAGCGCGTCCATATCGGCGCGCAGGGCGATGGCAGGACCGGCTTTCCTGCCCTCGATCACCGCCACCACTCCCGTGCCGCCGAGACCGGTCACGGGGCGAAGGCCCCATTCGCGCAGGCGATCCGCGACCAGCGTGGCGGTACGGTTCTCGCCAAAGGCCAGTTCCGGATGGCGATGCAGGTCGCGGCGCCATTCCGTCATTGCGGGGGCAAGGGCGTTCAGGGGGGCGAGGATGTTCACGGACGCTTCCATTGCCAAGGGAAAGGGATCATGCCCCATGGCCTATAGGACATGGATGGGCGTGCGAGGCACATGCATTCCGCGCATAATCAATATAGCTGGCCCGGATGCCGATGGCGGCTATGGGCGATGGCGGCAAGGTTTCGGGCGGAAGGACGGGATGTGGCGGCGGACGGTATGACCATGGATGCGCTGTCGTCAGGGGAAGGGGAGCCGGGCGCCGAGCGGCATGCGACCATCGCGGCCTATCACCGCAAGGTGGTGCGCCGGATGCTCATCGTCGCGGCCATCGGGCTGCTCTGCATCATGGCTTTCGCGCTCGACATCTCGACAGGACCGTCCGCCCTGCCGCTGCGCGACGTGTGGGCGGGCTTGTTCGATCCCGGCCGGCTGACGGCGCCGCAACTGACTATCATCCGCGACGTGCGCCTGCCCTATGCGCTGATGGCGCTGCTCGTCGGGGCGGCGCTGTCGCTGGCCGGGGCGGAGATGCAGACCATTCTCAACAATCCTCTCGCCAGCCCATTCACCCTGGGCGTGTCGTCGGCGGCATCCTTCGGCGCGGCGCTCGGCATCGTGCTGGGCGTGGGGCTGCCCTTCCTCCCGATGGACTGGGTGGTCCCGATCAATGCCTTTCTCTGCGCCTTCGCCTCCGTGCTCCTGCTGGAGTTCCTGGCGCGCAGCCGCGCGGCAGGGACGGAGGGGGTGGTGCTGTTCGGCATCGCCCTGGTCTTCACATTCAACGCACTGGTCGCGCTGATCCAGTTCGTCGCCTCGCAGGAGGCCCTGTCGCAACTCGTCTTCTGGAGCATGGGGTCACTGGGCCGGGCGACATGGGGCAATCTCGGCCTGCTGGCGGCGGTGGTCGCGATGGTGTTGCCCTTCTCCTTCCGCGCGGCCCATGCGATGACCGCGCTGCGCCTGGGCGAGGAGCGGGCACGCAGCTTCGGCATCGACGTGCGCCGCCTGCGCTTCGCCTCGCTGCTGCGGATCAGCGCCCTGGCCGCGACCGCCGTCGCCTTTGTCGGGACGATCGGCTTCATTGGGCTGGTGGGGCCGCATATCGCCCGGCTGCTGCTGGGCGAGGATCACCGCTTCCTGCTGCCCGCCTCGCTGTTGACGGGCGCGCTCATCATGGCGCTCGCCTCCGTGGGCAGCAAGATATTGGTGCCGGGCGTCCTGCTGCCGGTGGGCATCGTCACTTCCATGATCGGCGTGCCGGTCTTCCTCCTCCTCATCCTCCGGAAGCCGGAGCGGGTATGACCGATCATCTCCTCATAGAGGCGCTGACGACCGGCTATGGCCGCCGCCCGGTGGTGGAGGGATTGTCCCTGCCGCCGGTTGCGCCCGGACAGGTCGTCTCGCTCCTCGGTCCCAATGCGGCGGGCAAGACCACGCTGTTGCGCGCCCTTGCCGGGTTGCAGCCCGCGAAAGGCGCAGTACGGCTCGGGGATCGCGATCTTCTGTCCCTGACGCTTGCCGACCATGCCCGGCTCGTCACCTACATGCCGCAAAGCCTGCCGCAGCGTGTCGCGCTGACCGTGCTGGAAGGCGTGATCGGTGCTCTTCGCGCCTCGCCCGCGGGTGGGGAGGTGATCGCGGACGCCCTTGTCACCGAACGCGCGCTGGACGTGATCGAGCGGGTCGGCATAGGGCATCTCGCCATGCGGGGCCTTGACCATCTGTCGGGCGGGCAGCGCCAATTGGCGTCGCTGGCGCAGGCGCTGGTGCGCAATCCGCGCGTCCTGTTGCTGGACGAGCCGATCAGCGCGCTCGACCTCCATTACCAGCTCCGCGTGATGAAGCTGGTGCGGGCATTGGCGAAGGAAAGTGGCATGATCGTCATCATGGTCTTGCATGACCTTGCCATGGCCGCCCGCTGGTCGGATCGGGTCGTGTTGCTGGCGGAGGGGCGGGTGGTCGCCGATGGCGCCCCGGCCGAGGCGCTGACCGCGCGCGTGCTGGCCGATGTCTACCGCGTCGCCGCGCAGGTGGAGGAGCGGCGGGGTCAGCTTCATATCGCCATAGAGGATATACTCTGACCGCTCTGGTCTCCCCTATATTCCGCTATTTCCGAGCCGTCAGGCGAGGCCAACTGACTTGAATCGCTCCAGATGGCGAGAGGCCAGGACGCTTGCGTCCCGACCTCCTTTGTCTGATACGCGCGAGGGGTGTCCGCCGCGATCAGCCCTTCGGGCGGATGCGGATAATCGTGTCGCTTTCGGCATCGCGGGCATTGGCGGACTTGTCGACGGCGAAGACGGTGCCGTTCTTGCCCAGCGCGACATGGTTGGCTGACGGCGCCGGGCCGAGATTGGCGAGCAGTTTGCCGTCGGCATCGGTCACGGCGATGGTACCCGCGCCGCGATTGCTGACATAGGCGCGGCGCTTCACCGGATCGAAGGCGACGTTCAGGGCGCCTGCGCCGATCGGCGTGTCAGCGATCACCTTGCCGCTCGTGCCGTCCAGCACGACCAGATTGTCGCTTCCCTGCGCCGCCACGAAGATGCGGCCGGTCTGCGGGTCATGCGACACGCCGATGGCGCTGCGCACGCCCGGCACCGGTATGACCTTTTCCACCGCGTCGGTGCGGGTGTCGATCACCGCGACCTCGCCGGTCGACAGGCTGACGACATAGAGCTTGTGCGCGGCCGTGTCGAGGGAGAGTCTGGCTGCGGAGAATTCCTTGCCCCGGCCCAGCGCCCTGATCGGGATGGTCTTGGCCGCTGTCAGCGATCCGGTATCGAACACCGCCACTTCCGGTTTGCCGCTGGCGCTGACATAGGCCTTGCCCAATGCCGAGTCGACCCTGGCATCGCGCGGATGGCCGACGGCGCCCGGTTCGAACTGCTTGACCAGCGACAGGTCCGATTGGCGATAGACCGCGACCGTGTTCTGGCGGGTATTGGTGACCCAGACCGTGCCCTTGGCATCGTCCACGTCCACGCCATAGACGGCGAAGACGCCTGGCCCCTGCGGTGCCTCCGCGCCGCCGGGCGCGCCGGGACGGCCGGGAGCGGCGGCAGGCGCAGGCCCGGCGGGACGTTCCCGCTCCGGCGCGGTCTGCGGCGTGACGCGCGCCAGCACCTTCAGCGAGTCCGCGTCCAGCTTGACCAGTTCGGACTGATGCACTGGCGGCCGCCCGACGGCGGAAGTGACGAAAAGGGTGTTGTTCTTGGCGCTATAGGCCGACTGATACAGGCCGCGTGCCGCCTGCGCCTCGGTCACTATATAATTTTTCTGTCCCGAAAGCGGGATGGTAGGCGAGATTTTGAGGTCGCTGACCGTGGCATAATAGGGGGCCTGTGCCACGACGACGATGGGGTGGTTGCCTGACACGGCATTGGCGGGCACGGTGAACTTGCCTGCCACCTTGCCTTCCGCATCGGCGGTCAGCGCGCCGCCTTCGATGGCGGAGGAACCGTAGAGCAGCGTCACCTGCTGGCCCGGACGGAAGCCCTGACCGGATACCGCGACCTCGCCGCCCGCCTGGATCGGCTTGCCGCGCTCCGTGCCGGAGAAGCTGACGCGTGCTTCCGAGCTGCTGTCCAATGCACCGAAGCTGGCTTGCGCGATGGCCGCGCCCGCGACCATCAGCGAACCGGCGGTCATCAGCGCCAGGGTAGCGCGTCTCAGGCCTGTGGGAACGGATGTCATATTATGTCTCCTGCTTTCTACGAGGCGTTGTTTTCGGGGGAGAGGGTGCAGGATCGGCCTATTTCAGATCGGTCCAGTAAGTGCCCTGATAAGGTATGGCCAGGAACCGCCGGTTGATCTCGTCCAGCGTCGCCGCGGGGTTTATGTCCGCAAAGCGATCGGGATGGAGCCATTTTGCGAAGGTCTCGATGGCGACGATATCGAGGGGCGAGTTGATGAGTTGATGGGAGAAGCCATGGGCGCGGCCCGCCTTGACGGCGGACAGGCCCGCTATGCCTCGGCGCGCCGTCACCTTGACCAGCGCGGCATGCGCCTGCTCCGGCGTGTAGCCCGCCCCCAGCACCAGTCCGCCTGCTTTGGCGAGATGGGGACCGCCGGTCGCGATATAGACATCGGGATCGCGGGAGATCACATATTCGAGGTTCAGCTTGCCGAAGGATTTGCCGATCACGTCCGCGCCGATATTATGGCCGCCGACAAAGGTCAGATAGTCGCCGATATTGCCGCGTCCCGGGGAGTTGCAGCAATCGGGCGTCATGCCCGCATGCGCTTCCAGGAACACGGTGGGGCGGTCATCCTTTGGCAAGGCCGCCACGCGATCCGCGATGCGCATCATATGCTCCGCGCGGAAGGCGGCGAAGGCGTCCGCCTGTTCTTGGCGACCGGTCAGGGCACCCAAAATCTTGAGGCTACGCTCCAGATTATCGAACGGCTTCACGAAGAAATCGACGATCACCACGGTTATGCCCGCCGCCTCCACCTGCGCGATCTGCGCGTCGGTCACGCCGCTTTCCAGCGACAGCAGCGCGACGTCCGGATGCGCGGCGAGCAGCGATTCCACGTCGAAGCTCCCCGCCGAGCTTGCCACCTTGGACAGCTTGGCAAGGTTGGGGGATTTCTTCAGGAATTGGGCATAGGTTTCCGGCCCCAGCCGGTTGATGTCCTGCGGCCAAGCGACGAGCAACGATGCCGGATCGGGATGGATAAGGCCCAATGCGACCAGATAGCGGCTGTCATCGATGGCGATGCGGGTGGCCGTCTTGTCAAGGCGGACGGGGCGCCCGCGTATGTCCGTCAGTTCCGAAGCGGCGGCCGCGCTGCTTGACTTGCCGTCCGGATTGCGCAGGACAAAATAGGCCGCCGCTGCCAAAATCAGCAGGATGACGAGCGATATGCCAAATATTCTCCGGCTTCCAGCTTTCGCCGTGCCAAGTGGTTTCCCCACTATTTGCCCCCATCCATGCTTGATCTGTGCAGGGCGGAATGTCACTAGTTGATAATGATTGTAAAGTGCAACTAATATTCATGGACTGGATAACGACTATCATGGTGATGCATGGGCAATGACTTGACCGCCGTATCGCTGGCTGAAGATGAGGAGGGTGCAGCGATCGGGCCATTCATCCTGCCGCGCACGGAGGGGCTATTGCTTTCCCACCCCGCGCATGGCGCTCCCTATCGCATCGACATCGCATTGCCGGAGGGAGAGGCGCCGCCGGAGGGATGGCCCTCTATCTGGCTGCTCGACGCAAGCGGCTGCTTCGCGACATGTGTCGAGGCGTTGCGCCGCATGGTTCGCCGCCCCGCCGTCACCGGCGTAACCCCCATGGCCGTGGTCGGCATCGCCCCGGCCGCGGGCGGATCGGACATAGCGGTGCGCCGCCGCGACTTCACGACAAAGCATGTGGGGGAGGAGGGTGCGACGGGCGGAGCGGAGGCGTTCCTTACTTTTCTGGAAGGTGCGGCCTTCCGCGCGGCGGTGTCGCGCCTGCCGCTCGATCCCCGCCGTCGGACCCTGCTGGGGCATTCGCTGGCGGGCTATTTCACGCTGTGGGCGCTCGGCAGGCAGCCGCACGCCTTTCGCGCCTATGCGGCGATCAGCCCTTCCATCTGGTGGGACAAGGCCGCCTTGCTGGAGGCGGCGAGCGCGGCATCGGCTTCGTCCGCCCATTCTTCCGTGCTGGTCGCCGTCGGAGAATGGGAGGAAGGGGTGGCGCCGGACCGGGGTGCCATGCCCATCGCCATGGCGGAGGCCATGCATGCCCGCCGCAATGCGCGGCGGATGATCGGCAATGCCCGTGACATGGCAATGCATCTGGCGGCCGTGCTGGGGGACGACCGGGTTGATTTCCGGCTCATGGAGGGGGACGATCATGCCTCCATCCTCTCCTCCGTCATGCCACAGGCTCTCCGTCTGGCAAGCGGCTGAAAGGGCAGGGGCACAAATAACGGAGCGGAGAAGAGACCATGCTGCGAGACAGCGCATTTCGATATGGCAGCGTCAGCCGGACGCTGCACTGGATAATGGCGGCTCTGTTCGCCTGGCAATTTGGCGGCATGGTCGCGAAGGACCTGCTGGGCCGCGGGCCTGTTACCGGCTTCTGGGTCGGGACGCATGGATCGGTCGGCACGCTGCTCCTCATCCTGCTGATCCTCCGTGCGCTCTGGGCGCTGGCGCAGGCGGGACGCAGGCCGCCCTATCATCGCGGCCTGATCGGTGGGCTGGCGCGGGCCGGGCATCTGGCGCTCTATGCGCTCATGGCGTTGATCCCGGCGCTCGCCCTGCTGCGCCAGTTCGGCAGCGGACGGCCCGTAAGCGTCTTCGGCCTGTCCTTGAGCCAGGGCGGCGGTGCGAAGGTCGAATGGATGACGGCGCCCGCGAACATCCTGCACGGCAATCTCGCCTGGTTGCTGCTCGCGCTGATTGCGGGCCATGTCCTGATGGTCGTCGTCCATCGCTATATTTGGCGCGATGACATATTGCCCCGGATGGTGGGCCGCGCGCCAGTGCATCGCTAACCCCGGACGCCCGGCAAGCAATGCGACGGCATCCGCTCCCGCTATAATCGTTATTCCACAGGAGGGGTGCCAATGGCGCCTCCTGTCGGATATTGCGAGCCAATATCAAATTCAGGGGGTTCTGATGATCCATTCGATTCGCGTCGCCGTGTCCGCGCGACGGCGGGCGCTGCTGCGCTCCATGGTCATGCTGTCGGCGGTTATCCCGGCCCCTGCCATGGCTGTCGTGGAAGTGGCCCATGGGCTGCCGGGCTCCCTGTCGCCGTGGGGCATGTTCCTGGCGGCGGATTGGGTCGTGAAGGCCGTGATGTTGATACTGGCCCTTGCCTCTGTTGCGACCTGGACCGTCCTCGTTGCCAAGACTCTGGAACTTCGCAAGAGCGTGGCGCTGCACCGGCTGGCCCTTCGGAAGGTTGAGGAATCGCCGGGCCTCGCAGAGGCGACTCGCGCCGTCGATCCCGCCGCCGCTGCCGCCCAGGCCCTGATCGGCGCTACCCGCGCGGAGATTCAGCAGTCGGAGGATGCGCTGCACGATATCGACGGATTGAAGGAGCGCGTGGTCTCCCGGCTGGATCGGCTGGAAGCTGCGGCGGCACGGGACATGCAGCGCGGCACGGGTATCCTCGCCACCATCGGTTCCACCGCGCCCTTTATCGGCCTGTTCGGGACGGTCTGGGGAATCATGAACAGCTTCGTCGGCATCGCCGCGACCCAGACCACCAATCTCGCCGTGGTAGCGCCCGGCATTGCGGAAGCCCTGCTTGCCACCGCGATCGGACTTGTCGCCGCCATTCCTGCGGTGGTTATCTACAATCATTTCGCCCGGCAGGTGACAGGATATAAGGCGCTTATCGGTGATACCTCCGCCGCTGTGCTGCGCCTCGTCTCGCGCGATGCAAGCCGCGGCGCGGTGGGGCCGAAGCTCCTTCAGGCGGCGGAGTGATCCCATGGCGGCTCGCCTCAGTCACGACGACGAACTGTCGGAAAATCACGAGATCAATGTCACGCCCTTCATCGACGTGATGCTGGTGCTGCTCATCATCTTCATGGTGGCCGCGCCGCTGGCGACCGTGGATGTGAAGGTGGATTTGCCCGCTTCCACGGCCCAGCCCAGCCCCAAGCCGGACAAGCCGGTCTATCTCACCATTTCCGCTGACCGCAGCCTGTCTCTCGGCAATGATGCCGCGACGCTCGCGACCCTGAAGCCCATGCTGGCGAAAGCGACGGGCGGGGACGTGGATCAGCGTATCTTCCTGCGGGCGGACAAGAGCGTCGACTATGACATGCTGATGCAGGCGATGAACGCGCTTCGCGATGCCGGCTATGTCAAGGTGGCGCTTGTGGGTGCCGAAGGGGCCGGGGCGCCATGAGCGTTGCCCTCGCGGCCCAGGGGCCGGTCCTGTCCGGACAGGATAATCGGCGTTGGGGCGGGGCGTTCGCCGCCGTGCTCGGATTGCACGCGGTGGCGCTTGTCGCCGTGGCCCAGATGCGCGGCGAACCGCATCTGCCGCCGGAAGAAATCCCCATCGCGGTCGAGTTGGCGCCATTGTCCATAGCGCATAAGGCGGGCGAGCCGTCTCCCGCTCCGGCAGCCGCAGCCGCAGCCGCAGCCGCAGCAGCCCAGCCGGAACAGCGCCCGGAGCCGGTTCGGCCCCAGCCCCATGTCCGCCCGGACGTCCCCTTGCCGTCCGCGCCGGTGCCGCTGCCGGTGCGTCCGGCTGTCCCGGCTCCGTCCCCGGCTGCTCCTGCTCACGCGGCGACGGGGGCGTCCGCAGGCAGCGCCTCGGCGACATCCGGCTCCGCGACGGGGCAGGGACAGCTTGCTGAAGGCCCGGCCGATGCCAATGCGCGCGGGCAGGGGCGAGGGGGCGGCGATGCTGCGGCTCTGTGGCGTGGCCGCGTCCTCGCGCATCTGGAGCGGCACAAGCGCTATCCGGCGGCCGCGCGTCTCATGAAGCGGGAAGGCAGTGTCCGTATCAGCCTGATGATGGACCGGCATGGCCGGGTTCTCTCCATTTCCGTCGACCGGCCGACAGGCTTCAAGCCACTCGATGTCGAGGCGGAGGAAGTGGTGCGGCGCTCCGCGCCGCTGCCGCCGCCGCCGCCCGAAGTGCCGGGCCAGAGCATAGCGATGCAGTTGCCCATCGGCTTCGGCCTTTCCGGCGCGCGGTGACGGCCCAGCCATTGGGGGCGGGCGGATATGTCACCGACCTCGCCTATCCCGGTCTTTTCCATCGCGAGACAAGTCCGGTCTGGATCGCCGCGATCCTGGCCGCGACCGGCCAGAGGGCGCCCGCGCTGGATCGGCCGTTCCGTTATCTCGACCTGGGATGCGGACCGGGCCTCAACGTCGCCCTGCTGGCGGCAGCCAATCCCCATGGAGAGTTTGTTGGCGTGGACATCAATCCGCGCCATGTCGAGCAAGGGCGGAAACTGGCGGCGCTATTGCCCAATCTGCGCTTCGAGGAGGCTGGTTTCGACCGGCTGGCACAGGGCGATCCCTTCGATGCGCCGTTCGACTTCATCGTCGCGCATGGCGTTTATAGCTGGGTGGCGGCGGAGCGGCGCGCGGACATGCACGAGATTGTCCGGCGCTGGCTGGCGCCCGGTGGTCTGCTTTACCTGCATTATACCAGCCATCCGGGCCATTCCGCTTTTGCGGGGGCGCAGGCGATGCTGCGCCGGATCGCGGACCGAACTCCGGGCGATTCCGCCGCGAAACTGGCCAATGGACTGGCCTGTATCCGCGCGCTTGAGGCAGGCGGCGCGGGATATCTGCATGCCCATCCCGCAGTGGGGCGGATACTGCTGCGGCCGGGGGAGGATGCGGCCTATCTGGCGCATGACCTGCTGGCGGCTGATTGGACGGCGCTTCATTCCGGCGACGTGATCGAACAGCTGGAGGCGGTCGGCTGCGCCTTCGTTGCCAGTGCCGCGCTGCTCGACAATATCGATGCCCTGTCCGTGCCGGGTGCCGCTCTGCCGGTCATCGGTCGCATTGGGGACGTGAAGGCGCGGGAAACCGCGCGTGACCTGGCGCGCAACCAGTCGGTGCGCCGCGACCTCTATCGGCGTGGACTCGCGGGGCTTACGCCCGACGCCTATCACGCGCAGCTCGAAGGCCTCCGATATCGTGCGCTGCCGGGCATGCGCGCGGGCGGCGACCTGACGGTGGAGATGACCATCGGCCCGGTATCCGTCGATGCCGCGATGGTCGATCCCCTGCGTGCGCTGCTGCGGCGGGGCGAGGCGCGCTTTGGCGACATGTTGCGCGGCCATCCGTCCGGCGTCACGCCCGGTTTTCTCATCCGGGCCGTGCTGATGCTGATGGCGGCGGGGGAGATCCATGCCGCTCATCCTGAGGGACAGGCCGGTGGCGAGACCCTGAGAGCCTTCAACCGTAAAATGGCCCCATCGGGCTGGCTTGCCGCTCCTGCCATCGGATCGGCTGTTGCGCTGGACCATGCGGAAAGGGCCGTGGCAACCGCCCTGCTCGACGATCCGGGACTGGGTGGCAAGGCGCTGCTCCGCGTCCTGCCCACGTTCGATGCCGAAGAGGTGGCGCGGGTGGAGCGGGCCTCCATACCCGTCTGGCGCTCACTGGCGATCCTGCCTGCCTGAACTGCTCACCCCCGTCTCTGGAAAAGAATAAGGCGGCCGCGACGATGCGGCCGCCTTTCAGGGTTTCGGGATCAGAAAGAGATGGTCGCCTTCACGAAGAAGGCGCGGCCCGCTTCATTATAGTTGTTCGCGCCTTGGGCGTTGTTGGAGCTTTCGCGGAACAGGCGCTCGTTGAACAGATTGTAGACGCCCAGGCCGAAGAGCATGTTCTGGTTCGGGCGGACATTCGCGTTGAGGCCGAAGATATTATAGGGCTCGCGCGGTTGGAGTTGCTCGGCGGTCGGCGCGGCGCCGCTGTACAGTACGCTGTTGGGCACCTGCTTGCCATAGCGCGTGAAGGTGGCGATCACGTTGATCTCCTTCGTCGCCTGCCAGTCCAGCGTGGAGTTCACCGTATATTCCGGAATGATCGACAGGCGTTCGCCGGTCGTCTTGTTCTCATTCTGGATCATGTAGGTAATGTTGGTGTTGAAGCTGAGCTTCGGCTGGATCGGGATCAGGATATTGCCCTCGATACCCTCGACCACGGCCTTGGGTGCGTTCTGCCACTGGAAGACACGGCCGATAGTGGTGCCGCCCGTGGTTGTGCCCACGGGGACATTGCCCGCCTGGATCTTGTTGGAATAATCGTTGCGGAAATAGGTGACGGAGAAATTCCATCCCTTCGGCGCATAGGCGATGCCGATTTCCTTGTTGACGCTGCGTTCAGCGTCGAGGTCCGCATTGCCTTGCACATAGCAGCCGCCGCCGAGATTGCCGTAGTTGATCGGACAGCCATTACCCATGGTGAAATAGAGATAATTGGGGTTCGACTGGTAGAGGTTCGGCGCCTTGAACGCGCGCGCGATGCCGCCCTTGATCGTCACGTCCGGCAGCGGCGTATAGCTGGCATTGAAACTGGGCGACCAGTTGCTGCCGAAGGTCGAGTGATGATCGAAGCGCACGCCCGGCGTCAGCGTGACGGGGCCGAGGATGATATTGTCCTCGATGAAACCCGCGAAGGTCTCCGCGCTGGAGGAGGAACTGCGCGTTCCGCTCTGCGCGCCCTCGATGGAGCCGCTGCTGATTGCCTGGGAGACGGAGAAAGGGTCGTTCAGATATTCGTGGCGATATTCGCCGCCCACCGTCGCGACGTGGGTCAGGCCGCCCGTTTCGAATGGAAGGTCGAAAGAGCCGTTGACGTACCAGTTTTTGAGGGTGGAGGTGGAGAAGGTCGTCGTCGTGCTGAACGTGCCTTCGCTGCTGCCTGCCAGGCCTTCGTTCAGGCGGCGATTCTTGGTCAGTTCATATTGCGCGATCAGCTTGGCCGTGCCGAAGCTGAAGTCGCCCTGATAGTTCAGGCTCGCCGTGCTGCGCTGGATGACATTGGTTTCCTGACCGATCATCTCGGAAACGGCGGTGCTCGTCGCGCCGCTGCCGATGCGATACTCGCCCGCATATTCATTGCCCTGACGGCTGTAGCTGCCTTCCAGGTCGATCCGCTGGCCCGCTCCGGGCGTGAAGCGGATCATGCCGCTGATATCCTTGTTGGTGACGCCTTCGCGGCCGCCCGGGGGATTCTGGCCTTCCGCCGTGCCCGATGCCTCGGCATTGATCAGGGGATTGTCGGCGCTCGTCTTGTTATAATTGCCGAACACGCGGAAGCTGAGAATGTCCTTCACGATCGGACCGCTCAGCGAGAAGCCGAGGCGCTTGGTATTGCTCTCTCGCGTGTCCTCCGGTTGCTGGACGAATGCGGTGACGGAACCATGGAACTGGGACGACGGCCCCTTGGTGATGATGTTGATGACGCCGCCTGCCGCGCCCGAACCATAGCGTGCCGCTGCCGGACCGCGCAGGATGTCGATGCGCTCGACTTCCTCGGCCGGGACCCAGTTGGTGTCGCCGCGCGAATTGCGCTCGCCGTCGCGGCCCATGCGGGTTGAGTTGCGTGCTTGCACCGGCTTGCCGTCGATCAGGATCAGCGTGTTTTCCGGACCCATGCCGCGAATGTCGATCTGGCGGTTATTCCCATAAGTGCCGCCGCTGCCCGAATTGGTCAGGTTGATGCCCGGTTGGCGACGGATGATGTCGGCCAGGTCGTTGACGGGCGGGCGCTTCTCGATGTCCTCGGCGGTGATGGTGGAGGAGCCGAGGGCCTGACGAGCCTGCGCCTCTGCCGTGTCGAGCACGCGCAGTTCGTCCAGCACCTGCGTTTCCGCCTGTTCTCCCTGTGCCTGCTGCGCCAGCGCCGGGCCGGTGAGCACGGTGCCGAGAGCGGTTGCGGATAATAGACCGATAACACCCAGTTTCATATGATCCCCCTTTGGGTTGAGCCGATATGTTTTGGGTTGCCGCTGCGTCGGGCGCAGGCGCACGATCCGGCGCAGAGCGATCATGCCGCTCTGCGTCAGCCAAGCCTTCGGTCATAGTGGTCCGGTAGACGCCGTTCCCGAAGCGGCAACTTGCAATTGGTTTGCATTAGCGCGCTTGCCATCGCCTTATCGCGATAGCCAATATTCAGAACGGATAACGATTATTCGACGGTCTGCCCACAGGCGGCGGACAGCATGTCGACGATCCACATCGTCGCGGCATCCCGACGGCTCCGCTCATGCCACAATATCCAGTAACCGAAGGTGCCTACTTCCGCCGGCGCTTGCGTCATGGTGAGACGGGGATGGCGGGAGAAGCGCGCTGCCAGCCGGGATGGCAGGGTCATGATCGCGTCCGTTTCGGTCAGCAGATAGGGCGCGACGTGGAAATAGGGCAGGGCGGCGACGATCTTGCGTTCCGCTGCCCGTTCGCCGAGGAAATGGTTGATGCTGTCAATGGCGGTCTCGCCAATCTGCATCGCGATATGCGGCCAATGCAGGAATTGGTCGAGCTGCATTTGCGTGATCCCGCCTTCCAGTACCGGATGATCCGCGCGCATGACGCAGATGGAGCTTTCCTGGAACAGATGGCGGCCATAGGTGACGCTCAGGTCCGGTTCGATGCCCGTGATGATGAGGTCGAGGTCGCCCGAACCCAGCTTGGCGACCATCGTATCGCTGAAGGGCACAACCTCGATGGAGACCTGCGGCGCCAGTGCATGGATATGGGGCAATGCAGGGGCGACCACGGCCAGCACGCCGAAATCGGTCGAGGCCACACGGAATCTGCGGTTGAGCGTGCCGGGATCGAATTTCTTGGCCCGGAAAAGGGATGTGGTGTTGGCCAGCCAATCCTGAAGCGGGTTGATCAGCTCCTCACCGCGCAGGGTGAGCTCCATGCCGCGATTGGTGCGGATCAGCAAAGGGTCCTGAAACACGTCACGAAGCTGGGCCAGAGCCCGGCTAACGGCTGGCTGGCTAATGCCGAGCTTTCTTGCGGTTCCCGTCACGCTGCGCGTTTGCAGCAATAATGACAGGGTCAGCAACAAATTCAGGTCGATTCCGCCGAGCCTAATGTTCAACTCCATTGAGAATCGTTATCAATATGGGCCTATATGGGACTGTCCATGTCCGTTCAACATTGGATTTGTAACGGAATTTTGCCGATAACCCTTATTCCCTGGCGTTATGGAACCAAATTGGAGGAAGCGGATCGCCGGACTGCGTTGCCAGCCGCGATCCCTGCATGCGCCGCGAAGGGCAGGGACGAACGTGCCTGTCCACCGGATCACGCTCTGAATATCTCTCCGGGAATATCCCTCGGGAAAGATACTCTTTCGGGTTTTCAAACATAGCTTAAATTCAGATTTGCTCGATAAGGGTTGAGCAATGCTGACTGGACTGCCGGACGCCGATAGCGCCTGATCCGTGCGGAAAGGAAATCCGATGCGGAATCCCGGCATGCATGAAATCGGACGCGAAGGGCAGTCTTGGATAGGCGTCCTTGTGGCATTGCCTTTGATCGCTTTTGCCGGCGCGGTGTTGTTGACCCGCATCTGATCGACGGCCGCACGGTTTAATCCTTCAAGGGACCGATATGACAATGCCGGCGTCTTCCGGAAGGGAAGCGCCGGCACTGACTGGTTGAAACCGGAATATTCCGATCAGAGGTCTGCGTAGAGGCGTTCGTCGGAGATCAATATGCGTTCCAGCAAGCGTGGATAATCACCATAGTTGCGAACAGCATAATGCACCGCGGCGCGATTGTCCCAGAAAGCCACTGAACCGGGCTGCCAGGAGAAACGGACCTGGAATTCCGGGCGCTTGTACTGGCGGAGCACTTCGAGGGCGAGCTTGCGACTCTCCTCCAGTTCAACACCCAGAAATTGCGGTTTCTGCGAGAAATTCACCCAAAGGATCTTGCGGCCCGTTTCGCGATGGGTGCGCACGGCGGGGTGGGCCACCACCGGATATTCATGGCCAAGTTGAGTGAGCGAATGCTGGAAGTCATGGACGACATGCAGGCTTTCCAGCCGCTCCTTCAATTCCGCCGAAAGTCCTTCATAGGCTAGATTCGCGTCGACCCAGATGGTGTCGCCACCGACGGGCGGGAGGTCCACGGCGCGCAGCACCGCGCCCCAGGCGGGCACGAGGCGCCAACTCGTGTCGCTATGATAATAGTCGCCTTCCCGGATGATGTCCTTCAGGAAATCCGGCTGCTGGCCGCGATCGCGCTTCTTGGCCTCCACGGCGGAAATCTTGTGGATCGGTATGATGTTCGTATCGCTGGTCGCGCTCGGATAGTCATAAAGAGGGCCAAATTGCCGGGCGAAATCGGCGTGGCTCTGCTTGTCGAGGGTCTGGTCGCGGAAAAAGATGACCTTGTAATCCAGCACCGCAGCCTTGATCGCGTCCCGCTGCGCGGGCGTTAGCGGCTTGGATATGTCCACTCCGTGGATTTCCGCGCCGATCGTGGGTTGCAGCGGGCGGACCTCTATGCCTGCCGCATCCGCGGTGCTGTGGGAAGGAAATGCGGTGGCCATATTGTCTCTCCTGCGGGCAGCCTTGCCGTTCTTGGGAAGGAGTGGAGCGTGGGAGCGGGGCGGTGCATCCCGCTCCCGATGGTCAGGCAGCCGTCCGTTCGCGTGCGGCGGCGGTGTAACGGTTCTCGGGATGGGGAAGGCCGAGCCGGTCACGCAGCGTCTCCCCTTCATAGGACTCCCGGAAGAGGCCCCGTGATTGCAGGATCGGAATGACCTTGCTGACGAATGTCTCCAACTGACCCGGCAGGGATTCCTGGATGATGAAGCCATCCGCGCCCTTACCCTCGAACCAGCGCTGCAATTCGTCGGCCACCCTTTCCGCCGATCCGACGAAGGCGCCGCGCGGTGTGGCCAGCCGCTGCGCCACCTCGCGCAGCGTCAGATTCTCCGCACGGACCTGTGCCAGGATGCGCTTCGTGCCGCTCTGTTGGCTGTTGAGGCCGATATGCTCGACATCGGGGAAGGGGGCATCGAGGTCATATTGGCGGAAATCATGGTCATTGAACGTACGGGAGAGCAGGCCAAGGCCGGTGTCCAGCGATTCGAGCGCGGCGAGTTCCGCATAGAGACGCTCGGCGTCGGCATCCGTGTCGCCGATGACCGGAAAGATGCCGGGCAGGACGAGGAGATTGTCGGTATCACGGCCAAACCCCTTGGCGCGGGCCTTCACATCGCCATAATATTCGACCGCGTCCTCGAATGTCGGGGCTGCGGCAAATATGGCGTCGGCGCGGTGTGCCGCGAAATTGCGGCCGTCGTCCGAGGCGCCCGCCTGGAAGATGACGGGCTGGCCTTGGGGCCCGCGCTTGATGTTCAGGGGACCGCGCACCTGGAAGAACTCGCCCTTGTGATCCAGGCGGTGCAGCTTGTCGGGATCGACGAAGATACCGCTTTCCTTGTCGGCGACATGGGCATCATCCTCCCAACTGTCCCACAGGCCCTGGACGACATCGAGATATTCGTTCGCGATCCGGTAGCGCACCTCATGGGCCGGATGCTCTGTCCTGGAGAAATTGGCTGCGGTGTCCCCCAGCCAGGACGTGACGACATTCCAGCCCGCCCGGCCGCCGCTGATATGATCGAGCGAGGCAAATTGGCGGGCCACGTTGAATGGCTCCGAATAGCTGACCGTCAGCGTGCCGACGAGGCCGATCCGGTCGGTCGCGCCTGCGATGGCGGAAAGGATCGTGATCGGTTCGAAGCGGTTCAGATAATGCGGGCTGGACTTGGCCGTGATCGACAGGCTGTCAGCCACGAACACGAAATCGAACAGGCCCTTTTCCGCCAACTGCGATTGATGTCGGTACAGTTGCCAGCTCGTGCTGGCATTCACGTCCCGATCCGGATGGCGCCAGTCGTTCCATGTGCGTCCGACGCCGTGCAGCATGAAGCCGAGCTTGATCTTGCGGTTGCTGGTCAATGATCTGGTCCGTTTTGAAAATGATGAGCCAGTTTAAAGACCGCGCCGCACGTCAACGAACGCGGATTCTCAATAGGATCATCAGCATTTCAAAAGTCGAAGGACGAGGGAGGTGGCCGTCCCGGAAAAACCTGCCGCCCCGATCTGTTCACCACCGCTTCTGTCGGTGGAAGATCGGATCGGGACGGCGGGCTTCGGACGCTCGGGACGGGATGTCCGCCCTCGGGGTGTCAGGCCGCCTTGGTCGCCAGCAATTCAGGGAGTTTGGCGAGGATTGTGTCGGCTTCCGTGCGAACCAGCCAGTCCGGGCTGACGTCGATGAAGCGGATGCTGTGGTCCTGCTCCAGGATGAGCACGGTCGGCTGCGCCAGTTCATAGCTGTTCGTGCCGAGCGTCTTGCCGATCCAGTCCTGGCCGGGCTTCACCTCGGGCTGTTCCTCCGGCAGGAAGGTAATGCCCAATGCGCGGCCTAGCGCATAGCCCGTGTCGCTGGCCAGCGTGTAGTCGAGACCGTGGCGCTCGATCGGCCCGCGGTCCACGGGCGTCTGCGGACTGATCCCGACCAGTGGGATACCGGCCTTTTTGAGGCGCGGCCAAAGCGCCTCGTTATAATAAGGCAGGGCGATATTGCAGGCGGGACAGCCGCCGAAGCGGAAGAAGAAGAGCACGGCCGGCCCGTTGGCGAGCAACGCCTCGCTCATCAGAGGGGCGCCGTCCGCATCGATCAGCGTGAACGGCGCCACCTTGTCGCCCACCTGTGCATGGGCGGCCGGATCGTAGCGCTCGACCAGTTTCGCACGCGTCCCCACATTTTTCGCGAGCTGTTCGGGAGACCATGTTCGTTCCCGCTCGGCATGGAGGGCGGCAAATTGTTCGTTCAGTCCGGCTTGGGTCATGTCGCTTCTCGCTGGCTATGGAGCGCCCATGGCTAAGCGTCGCCTTCTCGCCAGGAAAACGAGAAGGCCGCGACTACGCATGAAAATTTTCAATATGCCCGCTCGGGGCTTCTTCTTTCCCCCTAAAGGGCGGCGACGGTCTCCCTTGCCAGTTCCGCGAGCCGGTGCGGCGCGCCGTTCAGGGATGTGGCCGTCTGCAAAATGCAGGCGACCTTAGGCAGCGGCGGCAGCAGATCAGGCTCGTCCAGCGGCTCGTCGCGCAGGAAGAGGTGCGTGCGGCAGGTAATGCCCAGCCCGGCCTGGACGGCCGCGCGCAGGGTGGTGAGATTGGGCGTTTCGACCGCGATGCGATAGGGGCGTCCGGCATCCTCCAGCGCACGCGTTGCGGCATCGCGGAAGCGGCAGGGCAATTCGAGAACTGCCAGAGGCAATATTTCGCGCTGGAGCAGGTCGGGATTGCCATACCATGCCATGGGAGCATGGGCGATGGCATTGGGATCGTTGTTGCCGGCAAAGCCCAGCACGACGTCGAGCTGGCGCCGGTCGAGCAGGGAAAGCAATTCCGCTGTCCCGGCGACCCTGGCGAATATCTGCGCGTCGGGATGGAGTTCCGCGAATTGGGAGAGAAGGCCGGAAAGCAGGGTTTCCGCGAAATCCTGCACCATGCCCACGCGCGCGGGACCGGAAAAATGGCCCGCGCTGACGGCGGCCACGGCCTCGTCATGCACGGCCAGCACCTTGCGCGCATAGTCGAGCAGCAACTCGCCGGCGGGTGTCAGCGACAGGCGCCGCCCCTCGCGATGGAACAGCGTTTGCTGGACAAGTTCCTCCAGCCTTTTGATCTGGAGGCTGAGCGCGGATTGGGTGACGAAAACCTGCTCCGACGCGTTGAGCATGGAACCCGTGTCGACGATCGCGACGAAGCTGCGAAGAAGATTGGTCGGCAAATTGACCGGCATGATGCCCCCGGCTGACTGAAGGAATTGTCGCCGCTCGCACGGTAGAACGGTGTTTATATGACGATTTCTCAATTATCAATCAAAATAGTAGACATTTATGCGCCTCAAGCAAAACTTGCCCGGTGACTTGGCGCATAAAAAGCACGGAAAACCGGGCGGCTGGAGTGCCCTATCGCGTATATGCGTACATGTATGAGGCCGGCTCATATGCCGGAAGAATAACTTGATTGAATTGGTAGAGAATGCAGTGTTGGCATGAGATTGCCACATTGCAAAGGCCTGTCATGTCGAATCTTTCTGCCGTTGCCCGGTCAATAGGGGGGTCTCGCCTCCTGTCCCCGGTCGTCCTGCTCCTCCTGTGGGAGTTGGGTTCCCGTACCGGGGTGATCCCGCAGCAGACGCTGGCCGCGCCGTCGGCCGTGGCGGAGACGCTTTTCGAGTTGATCGCGTCCGGCGATCTCCTGTCGAATCTGCTGGTGTCCTTCGGTCGCGTGCTGGCTGGCCTTACCATCGGGATCTCGGCCGGGATCGTGCTGGCATTGGTGGCGGGCCTGTCCCGTTCGGGCGAGGTCGCGGTCGATCCGCTCATGCAGATCAAGCGTACCATTCCCACCCTGGCCCTCACGCCTCTCTTCATCGTGTGGTTCGGTATTGGCGAAACGCCGAAAGTGGCGTTGATCGCCTTTGCCTCCGTCTTTCCCGTCTATCTCAATCTCTATAGCGGCATCCGCGGCGTCGACCTGCGCCTGATCGAGGGCGCGCGCAGCTTCGGTCTCAGCCGGTCGGAGCTGATCTGGCATGTGGTGCTGCCCGGCGCGCTGCCCTCCCTGCTGGTGGGACTGCGCTATTCGCTTTCGGTTGCGATCCTCGTGCTGGTGGTGGCGGAGCAGATCAATGCCTCTGCCGGCCTCGGCTTCCTCATCAACAATGCCCGTGATTTCATGCGGACCGACATCATCGTCGTCTGCCTGATGGTCTACGCCATTCTCGGCCTTGGCGCCGATTGGCTGGTCCGCACGGTCGAGAAGCGGGCGCTGGTATGGCGTCCGGCCATTGTGGAGTAATGACCATGAATGCAGCCTTCGGATTTTCCGGCCGTGTCGCGGAAGGGGAGGCTGCAAGGCCCGCCGCGCATGAGTCGTCGCAACTGCCGGTGGTGCGCCTGCGCGACTTCTCCCGCCGTTTCGGCGAGAATGTCGTCATTTCGGGCCTCGACCTCGATATTGCGCCTGGCGAGTTCGTGGCGCTGCTGGGGCGGTCGGGATCGGGCAAGACCACGTTGCTGCGCACTCTTGCCGGGCTGGACGATGTAAGGGGGCAGGATGTCACCGTCCCCGGCTCGCGGGCCGTCGTTTTCCAGGATGCGCGGCTGCTTCCGTGGAAGCGCGTCTGGCGGAACGTTGCTCTGGGCCTTCGGGGGCCGGATGTCCATGGCCGCGCTGTCCAGGCGCTGAACGAGGTCGGTCTCGGTCATCGCATCGACGCATGGCCGCTGACGCTCTCCGGCGGCGAGGCGCAGCGCGGCGCCCTTGCCCGCGCGCTAGTGCGCGAGCCGCAACTGCTCCTGCTCGACGAGCCTTTCGCGTCGCTCGATGCGCTGACCCGTTATCGCATGCATGATCTCGTGCTCTCGCTTTGGCGCGTTCATCGCCCCGCCGTGCTGATGGTCACGCATGATGTGGACGAGGCAATCGCCCTGTCCGACCGTATCCTTGTGCTGGACAAGGGCCGCATCGTCGCGGAAGAGCGGATCGAGGCGGAGCGGGGAGAGCGCGCCGGCATCTCCGGCGTTCTGCGCGAACGCCTGCTCGGCACATTGGGCGGGGACGCGGCTTCGGCTGGCGAGGACGCCGCCCATAGTGTCGTGCCCTTCCGTGCTACCGGCGCTGGCCAACCCGTATGAACGCGCCCGCCACCTTCCCGCAGGCGGTGGATATCTCGGCCTTGAGGGGCTTCGTCACGAGCTTTGCCGCGCTTCTTTCGGGCGCGCGGACGGAGGAATCGATCATCCAGTCCGGCGGGGCGTTGCTCGCCCGTCTTGTCTCCCGGGACAATTGGCTGCCGCCGCAATTCGCAGAGCCAAGTCCGGAGCGCTATCGCCAATATCTCCTGCATTGCGACAGCCGGGAGCGGTTCAGCGTCGTTGCCTTTGTCTGGGGACCGGGCCAGTCGACGCCGGTTCACGACCACCGCACCTGGGGCTTGATTGGCGTGCTGCGCGGGGCGGAGAAGATCGAGCGCTTTGAGCGCACGCCCGCAGGGGCGCTGAATCCGCTTGGCCCGGCAGGCTATCTCTATGAGGGGGAGGTTGATGCGGTCAGCCCCCGCATCGGCGACATTCACCGCGTATCCAACGGGCTGGCCGATGCGCCATCCGTTTCCATCCATGTCTATGGCGGCAATATCGGTGCGATCGAACGCGCCACTTATGGTGATGACGGCCGGGAGAAGCCTTTCATCTCCGGCTACGCCAATGATGTGCTGCCCAATTTGTGGGACCGTTCGGGACAATAATGACATCCAAGGCTCAGGATATCCGTAACGCGCTTCTCGCGCGGCAGGAAATAGCGCTCATCGATGTGCGCGAGGAAGACAGTTTCGCACGGGGCCATCCGTTGTTCGCCGCGCAGATTCCGCTGCGCCGCATCGATGCGGAGGCGCGTTGGCGCATCCCCCGGCTCGATACCCCGATCATCGTCTATGATGATGGCGAGGGGCTGGCGCGCAAGGCCGCGGTCCGGCTGCTTGGCCTTGGCTATACCGATGTGCGCGAACTGGAAGGCGGACTGGAAGGCTGGCGCGCGGCAGGCTTCGAGCTGTTCGAGGACGTCAACAGCTATTCCAAGGCATTTGGCGAACTGGTCGAGCATCGGCGCCATACCCCTTCGCTTCCGGCGGAGGATGTGCAGGCACTGATCGACGAAAAGGCCGATATCGCCATTCTGGATGCCCGCCGTTTCGACGAATATGCGACGATGAGCATTCCGACGGGCGTCAGCGTGCCGGGCGCCGAACTGGTGCTGCGCGCCCGCGCCGTCGCGCCCGATCCGGATACCACGATCATCGTCAATTGCGCGGGACGGACGCGGAGCATCATCGGTACGCAGTCGCTGATCAACGCCGGCCTGCCCAATCGGATCTTCGCGCTGCGCAACGGCACGATCGGCTGGACGCTGGCCGGGCAGTCGCTGGAGACCGGGCAACAGCGCCGGGCGCCCGAAGTCGGTATAGACGGTGCCGAGGAGGCGCGCGTCACCGCCCGCAACGTCGCCTATCGCGCGGGTGTCAAGCGGCTGAACTGGCAGGAGCTGGAGCATCTGAGGGCGGAAACGGGCCGTACGCTCTACCTCTACGACGTGCGCCTGCCCGAAGCCTTTGCCGCGGGGCATATTCCCGGCTTCCGTAACGCGCAGGGCGGACAACTCGTCCAGGAGACCGATCATTTCGCGCCCGTGCGCGGCGCCCGCATCGTGCTTGCCGACGATCTCGGCTCCCGTGCCGACATGACCGCTTCCTGGCTCGCCCAGCTCGGCTGGGAGGTGTTCGTTCTGGATGAGGGCTTTGACGGTTCGCTCGAAACCGGACCCGACGGTGCGCCGCCCGCGCGCGGACCCGAGGGGCGGTACAAGCGCCCCTATGAGGGCACGGACAACAAGCAGGCTGCGATGCAGGCCTATCTCGACTGGGAATATGGCTTGGTCGACCAACTCGCGCGCGACGGCACCCACGGCTTTTTCGTCATCTGATCAATCCATTCGCAGGAGACCATCCATGCCCGTCAAGTTCATCGGCTATATCGGCTTCAACAATCATTCGGAGATCCACGCACCGGTCCGCAGCCGCGACCTCGACAATGACTATGTGGCTGCGGCGGCGAAGGCGCAGGAGGAGGGCGGCTTTGACCGCGTGCTCATCCCCTTCGGCTCGTCCAGTCCGGAGAGCCAGATCGTGGCGGCCCATGCGGCGGCGATCACGAAGACGCTGGGTTTCCTCGTCGCGCACCGCCCCGGATTCACCCAGCCCACGCTCGCCGCGCGCCAGCTCGCGACCCTGGACAAGCTGTCCGGTGGCCGCGTCGCCGTCCATATCATCACCGGCGGCGCCGATGCGGAGATGGCGCGCGATGGCGACACCGGCACGACCAAGGCGCAGCGTTATGCCCGCACCGATGAGTATCTGAATATCCTGCGCCAGGAATGGACCGCGACCGCGCCCTTCGATCACAAGGGCAATTTCTACGACATCCGTCAGGCCCTCAGCTCCATCAAGCCGGATAATCTGCCGGTCTTCTTCGGTGGCTCCTCTCCGGAGGCCATTGATGTCGCCGGGCGCCATGCCGACGTCTATGCACTGTGGGGCGAGACGTTGGAGCAGGTGGGCGACGCCGTGCGGCAGGTGCGCGCATCGGCGGCGCGCTATGGCCGCAATCCCGGCTTTTCCCTGTCGCTGCGCCCCGTGCTCGGCGATACGGAAGAAGCCGCCTGGAAGCGCGCCAAGGAGATTGAGGATATCGTCCGTGCCCAGCGCGAGGCGGCGGGCCTGCCCACCAGCGGCCATACTCCGCCCAATGCCGGTTCGCTGAGGTTGCTGGAGACCGCGAACGGCAATCGCCGTGACGCGCGCTTGTGGACGGGGGTCGCGGCGCTGACCGGCGCGGCGGGCAACAGCACCGGCCTGGTCGGCACGCCGGAGCAGGTGGCCGACGCGCTCCTCGGCTATTATGACATCGGCATCGATCATTTCCTGATCCGTGGCTTCGAGCCGCTGGACGACGCGATCGGCTATGGCCGCGACCTCATTCCGCTCGTTCGGCAGAAAGTGGCGGAGCGGGATGCGCGCCCCGTGGCGCTGGCGGGCTGAGAGCCGCCGCTACATGCTCACCAGACGGGACATGCTTGCCCTTTCGGGGGCGAGCCTGGCGCTCGCGGCCTGCGGCCGGACGGCGCAGGGCGGCACGGATGTTCTGCGGGTGGGCAGTCAGCGGGGTGGCACCAAGGCGCTCATCACCGCCTCACGGGTGATGGACGGCGCGGGCTATACGATAGAATGGTCGGAATTCCCTGCGGCTCAACCCCTGCTTGAAGCCATTGGCAGCGGGGCCGTCGATGTCGGGGTGGCGGGCGATGCGCCCTTCCTGTTCGCCTATGGCAGCGGCAGCCCGATCCGGGCGGTGCAGGCGCAAAGCGTCTTCCAGCGTCCGGCCAAGGCGCTCGGCATACTTGTGCCCGGTCACTCGCCTGCGCAGGAGCTGGCGGACCTGAAGGGCAAGCGGATCGCGACGACGCGCGGCAGCATAGGCCATTATCTGATCCTGCGGGCATTGGCGTCGCAGAATCTGAAGCCCGATTTCGTGCGGATCACCTTTCTCTCGCCCAGCGATGCGAAGGCCGCGTTGCAGTCCGGATCGGTCGATGCCTGGTCGGTCTGGATACCTTATATCAGCTTGGCGATAGCGGAGGGCTATCGTGTGCTGGTCGACGGCCAGACGCTCATGCGCGGGACCAGCTTCGACGCCGCCAGCGAGAAAGCGATCGCCGCCAAGCGCGGCATATTGAAGGATTTCCTGGCGCGGGAAGCAAAGGCGCTGCTCTGGGCCAGAGATCATGTCGATGATTATGCCGCCGTCCTGTCGCAGGATACCGGCCTGCCGCTGCCCATCGCGCGGGAAATGGTGATCCGCAATGAACGCCAGGCCGTGCCGTTCAGCCCGGATTTCGTCGCCGAGCAGCAGGCGGTCATCGATACCTTCCACGCCGCTGGCGAGGTGAAGAACGCGCCGCTCGTCCGGAATGCCTTCGTGACGCTGTAGCAGGAATGCCCGCCGGGGTTGGCTGCCTGTCTCCGCCCGCGCTCCTGTCAGGACGAATATCCTTCAATAATGAATGGAGCGGGCCGATCCGCCGCCCGCGGCTATGGCATCGCCGTTGATCGCCACGCCGCGCGGAGAGGCGAGGAAGGCTACTATGTCGGCAATTTCCTCGGCCTCCACGATCCTGCCGATCAGCGAGGCGCCATAAAGACGGCTTTCCGCTTCCGCTTCGCTCACATCCCATTGGCGCGCCTTTTCCGCGACCGTGACAGCGGTGCGCTCCGTGCGCGTGGCGCCGGGATGGACGACCGTGACGTTCACGCCCTTGGGACCCAGTTCGTCTGCGAGATTCTTCGTCAGTGCCGCGACGCCCACATTGCGCAGGGAGCCGACGATATTGCCGGACTGCCGCGCGGCAAGGCCGCTGATGTTGATAATCCGGCCCCAGCCATTCGCGACCAGATGGGGCGCGACCGCCCGCGCCGTGCGCAGATAGCCGATCAGCTTCGTATTGATCTCGTCCAGCGCATAGGCCGATTCGACGCCCGCTATGCCGGCTATGGCGGGCGGGCTGCCAGGCTTGGCGGCGGCATTCACCAGAATGTCGATGCCGCCCAGCCATTCGGCGGCGCGGGCAACCAGAGCGTCGACATCCTCATCGGAACGCGTGTCGGCGGCGATGCCCAGCACCTTGCCCCCCGTCTCCGCCGCGAGCGCCGTTTCCGCCTCCTTCAGCGCCCCCGTATCGCGCGCGGCGATCACGACTGCGACGCCTTCCTCCAGCAGGGTCCGGGCAATGGCGCGGCCTATGCCGCGGCTTCCTCCCGTCACGATAGCGCGTTTCCCGACCAGTCGCAGATCCATGGCAACATCCTCTTGCTCGATAATCGCAGCCGGAAAGACCATGGATCGAAAAGCAGCGGCTATTGAAAATGCAAAACTGCGGCGGAGAAATTCTGATGGCGGGAGACTTTGCGCAAATTCATAGCCTGTTGCCGAACTTTCATTAAACTCGCGCGTCCGCCGCCCTTAGCCTGCCCTTCATGAAGTCCGCCTGCCCAGGCGGGCCGCGACAGAAGGAAGAGTGGAAATGTCCACGGCTGCACTGGAAAGGACGGCCCCGGCGTCGTCCGACATTCTCGATATTCGTCCCCTCCAGCCGACCGTCGGCGCGGAGATATATGGGGTCGATATCTCGGTGCCGCTGGCGCCGGACGTGCGCGACGCGATCCGCGCGGCGGTGGTCAGGCACAAGGTCGTCTTCTTCCGGGACCAGAATCTGACGCCGGACACGCAGGCCGCCTTCGCCGCGCAATTCGGTCCGCTCTATACGCATCCCAGCACGCGCCGGGACGACAAGATCGCCTCGATCCACAAGATCGCGGCGAGCGATGCGCCGCGCTTCGATGCGATCCAGCAGCAGCGCAAGGTGGGACCGGGCGACGGTTATCACAGCGATACGAGCTGGCGCCTGGTGCCGACCTGGGGCGCCGTCCTGCGCGCGGTCGACCTGCCGCCGGTGGGAGGCGACACCATCTGGGTCGATGCCCATCTCGCCTGGCAAGGCCTGTCGGACGAGCTGAAGGAGCGGCTGGAAGGGCTGCATGTCACCCATGACTATCGTCCGGCGCTGCTCCAGGACGGGCATGACTATCCCATCGTCGCGCATCCCGTGGTGCGCACGCACAGGGAGACGGGCGAGAAGATATTGTGGGTCAACCTCACGCAAAGCCCGCAGATACTCGGGGTGGAGCTGTCGGAGAGCGAGGCGCTGTTGCAGGAGGTGCTGCGTCAGTACAAGCGGCCGGAATTCCAGGTCCGTTTCTCCTGGCGGCCCGGCTCGGTGGCTTTCTGGGACAATCGCGGCGCGGTGCATTATGCGGTGCGCAACTATGGCGACTATCCGCGCGTGCTCGACCGCATCCTGATCGCCGACGAACGGCTCTACGCCGATCTGTAGGCGAATGGGGGGCGGGGCGGCGGCATCTTTCGCCGCCCGCCGCTCCGCCGCCCGCTTCATCGAACCCTCCCACGACCTGTATCTGGACCCCATCATGACCGGACAATCCGTCCCGGCCGAACGGCGCCGCAGCTATGCCAGCCAGAATATCGAACCCGAGATCGTCCATGCCATGCGCCATCTCGTCACCGGCCGCACGGACGAGCAACTGACGGTGCGTTTCGGCATCAGCTATAATAGCTGGCGCAAGATCATGGCGGGCGAGCCTGTCCGCCCATCCCTGGCCCGGCGGCTGGAGGAACGGGTGCGCCGTCTCCAGCGCGGAGAGGGGCGGGATTGAGCCTCCCTGATTCCCTGGTTTCCCTACCCCCTCCGGCATGCTTTCTTCGGCCTGTCTTCTCCCGAAAGCAAAACTGCGCGTTGCCCAAGCAAGACTGGGTGGTTAAACTCCACTTCAAAGGTAGAGAATTCCCGCCAAGGGATGTCATGCACAGGGAGTCGGGGTGGTGAGCGGCATAGGGCAAGCGGTCAGGGAGGAGCCGATCGGGGATCGCGGCAAATATTGGGACGCCGCGCGGCTCTCCTCGGAACTGGCCGATATCCGCCACGCCTGGCGCGCGTCCCAGACCCATCATGCCGAATATGGCGCGGAGGGCTTTCCCTCGCGCGGTGACCTCGCCAAGATATTGCAGGCGCTGTGCGGGGCGCTGTTCCCGCTGCGCCTCGGCCCCGAATATGTCCGCCTGCATAATGAGAACGCCTATGTCGCGCAGACATTGGAGACGGCGCTGTCCCGCCTCTACGGCCAGATCAGGCTGGAACTCATCTATGCCATGGCGCAGTCCCCGGCCGAGGAGATAGACCGCCGCGCGGGCGAGATCATCGCGACCTTCGCCGGGGAGCTTCCCGCCCTCCGCAAGCTGCTGGACACGGATGTCGAGGCCGCCTTCCGGGGCGATCCCGCCGCGCGCAGCGTGGACGAGGTGCTGATCTGCTACCCCTCGCTGGTCGCGATCATCCACCATCGCCTCGCCCACCGCCTGCACGGGCTGGGCGCGCCGCTGGTGGCGCGCATCATCTCGGAGGTCGCGCATGGCAGGACCGGCATCGACATCCATCCCGGCGCCACCATCGGGGAAAGCTTCTTCATCGACCACGGCACGGGCGTGGTGATCGGGGAGACCGCCATAGTCGGCGCGCGGGTGCGCGTCTATCAGGGCGTGACGCTGGGCGCGCGGAGCTTTCCGGCGGGGGCGGACGGCTTTCCGGTCAAGGAGCAGCCCCGCCATCCCATCGTCGAGGATGACGTCATCATCTATGCGGGCGCGACCATATTGGGCCGCATCATCATCGGCCGCGGTTCGGAGGTGGGCGGCAATGTCTGGCTGACGCACAGCGTCCCGGCGGGCAGCCGCGTGATGCAGGCCGTGGCGCAGAACAGCATCACCAGCATCGACCAGCCATCCGCCCCGCACCGCTCGCGCCGCCGGGAAGCGGCGGAGGGGTGAGGGGGAAAACGAACACTTGCAGACATTTGGAACGGTGAGTCTGTTGTTTAGTAGCGGACGTTGTGATTGAACCACGCATTTGCTTCATACAGACCATGTGGCAGCCATTCTTTAAAGCAGTCTTCCTAGGAACCGTCGCAGGTGGTGCTCCTATGGCAGTGCTTACGACTGTGCTCGCTGTCATATCTTTGGTGGGCGGTGAAATAGGGCTGCTGCCGTTTATTTGGTTATCCATGATCCCATTTGTCGTGGCTTTTCCTCTTGTCTTAGGAGTCAGCACGGTCATTGGCTTGCCGCTGACAGCATTCTTGAAGCAGCGGCAGTGGGAAAGCCAGTTAGCTTACATCGTCATTGGGATCATTGTCGGCTTTATCCTGCCAATTATCGTTTTGCGCATTATGGAAGCGCCAGCCGGATACTGGATCGCACTTCTAGGAGCGTTAGCGGGCGGAGTTACAAGCCGGACTTGGTGGATCGCTGCGAGAGAGCCCACGATCTGCTATTCTGATTAGCGAATCCGACAGTCCGCTCTCTACCCTGACAAGCTATCGCAATCTCCTCCTCACCCCGGTGCTGCCGCGGTCTCCCAATCGCGATTGAAGATCGAGCAAAACCCCGCATCCTCGCCGGTATGACGAAATCCCCGACCCTCGCGCCTCTCCCTAATGCCCCGCCGCGCGGGAGAAGAGGTTGATGACCAGCGTCCCCGCGACGATCAGGCCGATGCCGATCAGCGCGGCCGCGTCCAGCGCCTGCCGGTAGAGGAGCCAGCCGATGAGGGAGATGGCGACGATGCCGATCCCCGACCATATGGCATAGGCGATCCCCATGGATATGGTCCTGAGCGCCAGCGACAGGCAGTAGAAGGCGACCGCATAGCAACCGAGCACCAGGAGGGTGGGCAGGGGCCGGGTGAAGCCCGCCGATGCCTTGAGCGCGGAGGTCGCGACGATCTCGAACAGGATCGCGCCG
Source organism: Sphingobium sp. (assembly GCA_047602685.1). Classification (GTDB taxonomy): domain Bacteria; phylum Pseudomonadota; class Alphaproteobacteria; order Sphingomonadales; family Sphingomonadaceae; genus Sphingobium. Next base: position 1,142 of record JASGGS010000021.1, on the reverse strand, counting down.
GTCAGGTAAAGCCAGTTCATGCCGAGGTCGCGTCCCTTGTCGCCTGTGTCGTCCACCGGTTCCTTACGGGCATGGGCGGGAAAGAGGAACCGGACATGCGGCGGGCGCTTCGCCTCCCGCGTGCCGGACCTGCCGAGGCGCCGCCACCGGCCAGCGCGGCGTGGAAACTTTGGAGAGGGAGGCGGCAAAGGCCGCCGTCCGGCATATTTCGCGCCCCGCCAGAATCTTGTTGCATTGCAGCAAGGATCGCGGTTTCATGTCCGGGTGATTACCGCCGCGCTTCATCACAAGACGGCCTACCGCTACGACCGGCCGATCAGGCTGGGTCCGCAGGTCATCCGTCTCCGTCCCGCCCCGCATAGCCGCACCAGGATTCCCAATTACGCGCTCAGGATAGAGCCGGCGAACCATTTCCTGAACTGGCAGCAGGACCCGCACGGCAACTGGCTGGCGCGCATCGTCTTTCCCGATCCGGTCGATCATTTCTCCATCGAGGTGGACCTGCTGGCCGACATGGCGGTCATCAACCCGTTCGACTTCTTCGTGGAGCCTTATGCGGAGGAGTATCCCTTCGCCTATGACGCGGCGATCGCGTCAGACCTCGCCGCCTATAACGACATAGAGCCGCAAGGGCCGCTGTTCGATGCGTTGGTGGCGGAATTCGCATCCTACAGGGGCCGCACGGTCGATTTCCTGGTCGAGGTGAACAGCCGCCTCCAGCAGAGGATCGGCTATGTCATCCGCATGGAGACGGGCGTGCAGGAGCCGGAGGAGACGCTGGGCATCGGCACCGGTTCCTGTCGCGATTCCGCCTGGCTGCTGGTGCAGCTGCTCCGCCGCCTCGGCTTCGCCGCGCGCTTCGTGTCGGGCTATTCGATCCAGCTTGTCGCGGACGTGGAGCCGGTGGAGGGGCCGAAGGGCGTCACGCATGACGTGGTGGACCTCCACGCCTGGGCGGAGGCCTATGTGCCGGGCGCGGGCTGGATCGCGCTGGACGCGACATCGGGCATGTTTGCGGGCGAGGGGCATATCCCGCTGGCCGCCACGCCGCATCATCGGTCCGCCGCGCCGATCACCGGCATGGCCGAACCGGCGGAAGTGGACTTCGCCTTCGAGATGTCGGTCAGCCGCATTGCCGAGGC
>JASGGS010000003.1:0-50482 GCA_047602685.1 Sphingobium sp. | reverse complement strand
GGGATGCCGGGAGGCATTTTCGATGGCGATGCGCGCGAGGCGCCAGGCGGAATAAATGCCCACGGTCTCGCCAGGCGCAAGCGGCGTCTGGTGCGCGGTATAGCTGATCGGTCGCGCCTCATCTGCTGTGGCGGCGATCCGCGAGGGTGGCGCAAGCCTTTGGCCGCTCATGCGCGCGAAGAGCATGGCGGGCGATGGGGCGGCGAGGACAAGTGGGCGGGGCGTAGCGGCGGCCGGCGGCGGGGCAAGCGGCGGCGGTTCCATGGGATCGAGCCGATCAGGCATGGCAAGCACGAGGCGCAACGCAGCGTCGATATCATTGGCGAAATGGCGCTCGGGCGTGCCGGTCCATCCCTTGTCGAAGACCAGCAACCTTACATCGATCCCCGTGCCGTGTTTGGCGTAGGGACTGCCCGAAATGGTAAGTTCGACGCGGGGCGGCACAAGTTCGGCGACGGCATTATAGCCAAGTGCTGCCGAGCCCTCGGGTGAGAAGCTGGTCGGCATGATGGCAACGCATCGCCCGCCCGGCGCGAGGCAGGCGAGAGCCGCGCGCAGATGGCGCGCGCCGGCATGGCGATCGATCCCGCGTCCGTTGCTGCGGCTGAAGGGCGGGTTGATCAGCACCAGCGTCGGCTGCCGCTCGCTGATCAGCAGATCATGGATATGTTCGCCATCATGGCGGGTGACAATCTGGCCAAGATTGTGGGACAGGAGGTCGGCACGGGCGGGATCATGTTCGTTGAGAAGCAGGTGCGCGCCCGCCCGCAGGCCATGGACCGCCAGCATGCCGGTGCCGGCCGAGGGTTCGAGCAGCATATCGTTCGATCCGCAGCCCGCCGCCATGGCCACGAGCCAGGCCAGGGTGATCGGCGTGCTGAACTGCTGGAGATCGACCTGCTTTTCCGAACGGTAGGTCTGGGTCGGCAAGCCGCGCTCGAACTGCCGCAGGCGTTCGAAAATGTCGGCCGGCGTGCCGCCCAGGAGCGGGTTCTCTGGATCGGCGAGAAGCAGGACCTGGGCGGTTTCCAATGCGTCATAGGCGTCGCGCATTGACCAGAGGCCGCCGGCATCGTCACCGCCATAAGCCTCGGTCATCAATCGCTTGAGGCCCTGGCGACTGACGGAAGCGCCGCTGTGCAGGCGGTGGCAAAGAGAGCGGGCGACGTCGGACAGACATGCAGCGCTGTCTCGGGTCTGCGACAAGGCAAGCTGGGGCAAGTTCATGGGCACCTCTTGGGACAACAGGACAATCCTCTTGTCCCCTTCCCGCTCTCCTCCGTTGGGGTGCATCGATTCTCGTGATCGGATACTCGATGGCGATTTGGGCGAGTTTCGAGGGCGCGCACGCCGCTTCGGGCGCGAGGGTCATTGCCCGCCTGTTCGCAAGAACGCTTTTGCATCCAGCTTGAAGGCGCGCGCGAATAGGATGCAATCATATCTACAAGGAGTGCTCATCCATGCGAACGACTCAACAGCTCAGCGTGACGCTGCCGAAGGACATGGCAGCGCAGGTCCGCGCCAAGGTGGCGTCGGGGGAATATGCCAGCGAGAGTGAGGTCATTCGCGACGGGCTGCGCGCGCTTCAGGCGCGGCTGAGCGTGACCCATTCCATTGCCCTCACGCCGGAAGCGCGTGACCAACTCGATACCATTTACAACTATATCGCCGCTGCCGCGTCGCCGGATATCGCGCAGCGTTTTACCGATGGCATCGTCGAACATATCGGCAAGCTGACCGATTATCCCCGTCGCGGCACGATGCGCGACGATCTGCGGACCGGCTTGCGGGCGATGCCTAGCGCCGCCGCGTCACGATCGCCGTTGCGGTGGAAGAGGCGATGGTGGTCATAGTCGGAATTTTCTACGGCGGCCGGGATTTCGAGAGCCTGCTGAGCGAGGAGTCGTAGGAAGGCGAGGCCTCCATAGTACTGCCACGCTGTGATAGAAACGGACGGCATTCATGGCCAGAGTGAGCGTGCATGGTGGCTAACTATGGCGCCAAGCTATTCCGCTCAACCCAATGCTGGTTGAAAAGGGCTACCTGCGGTCAGGTATCCACCCGGCCGGGTGCGAGGTTAAGGCGGGCTTGCAAGAATGCCAGCACTGGAATTGCGATCAGGCAGTAGGCCGCGAAGGCAAGCGTTCCGCCAACCCAGCCCCATTCGGGCAAGGCGTAGGCAAAGAAGCCAATGAAGCCAGCAAAATATATGGCCGTGTCGATCAGCCGGAACGCCTCAGCCTTGATGTGACCGCGAAACATCTTTGCCCTCATATCTTCGCATGTATGAATGATATGACAATCGACGACCGTCGTCATCATTTGAGTGCGCCTCTGCTGACACTGCCTTTGAAAACTGGCAAAAGGAGAGCTTCCTACCGGTTAGAGGAAACATAATGCGCGACTATGGTCCCATTATCATGAAAGCCGTCGGCGATGCAGGCGTGGAAGTCGGCGATCTGAGCGCGAGCTGGTTCGAGAAATGGGCCAATATATCGACCATTGTCGCGGTGCGCGCGCCGGATGATGAGCCAGGCCGCGTGACCGTAGGCATAGGCTTTCGACAGGACAGGATGTTCATCGAGATCGATGACGATGGTCAATGGACTGAGTTCTGCGCTGTCGCGCAGGATCATTTTCCTCTGGTAGCTCCATTCTCCGAATTATGCGAAGCGTTGGCAGAGCCGGGGATGCTTGTCCTGCATTGGGAAGGAGGACAGTCGCAACAGTAGCCGAGATTGCGCTTGCCCCCTCTCCTTGAGGACCAATTATTGCCGCCGTCATGCTGGAATGCGTGTAAAAAACGGGGACAAGTTCATCTTGTTCGGATTGAAGGTTAGAATCCGAATGTTGCCATTTCGGCTTTTGGCGCGTTCAGTTCAGCGTCGAAGCCGGGGGAACAGGTTGTGGCCCATCCCCCCGGGTCCCGATCAGGCAGCCTCGGGTATCTGATCGTCGTTGTCGGCATCGACGATCCCAGCAGGTGACGTGTCGTGATCGTCACCCGACGCGTCCGATTCACCAGCGATTTCAGCCGGGCCAAAGTGCATGGCTTCCGGAAGCCAGGCAAGCGCCCGTTCCTTGATCTCGGGTTCGATGATGACATCGCCTCCGAAAAGCCGCTCGGCCGAAGCCGAAAGATCGTGCTTCTTGGAACCGGCATAGCGGGATTGCAGCTCCAGACCACCGATCTCCTGGAACAGGCTGAGAATGGCAGGCTTCGTCAGCTTGTCGAAGTAGGTGAGCGCGGTCGGGCGCCACCAGGCCGCGACATCGATTCCGAGCTTCGTTCCCAGATGATCGAGGAAGGTTGCTTCGCGGCGGCCGACCGGGACGGCCTGCAGCGTGCGCGCAATCGCCCAGCCGAGCCAGGCTGCGCGCGCCTCATCGAGGAGCGCGCAGAAGGCGTCGTAGCGATCTGCGATAGCCTTGTGATTGACCCAGCTTCGGTCAAGTGCCTCATCGAGCTTTGTCCATTCACCCGCTGCGGCCGTCTGGGGCTTGAAGTCCGCGAGGAGACGGGCGGGAGCCGAGGCGCGGAGATCGCTCGGAATGTCGAAGGACGAGAAGCGGCATTCGCGATCGACCATGATGAAGGTGCCCAGATCCAGCGCGAACGCGGGATCGCTGGCGACATGGACCGCCAGAAGTTCGGTCTTCATCATCGCCAGCATTTCGCGCAGACGCTGGCTCATCACCGGCCCGCTGTTTCGCGCTTCGTCCTCGCCAGCCTCTTCGGCGAGGATTTCGCCGTCGGTTTCCCCATCCTCGAGGCTTCCATCCTCGTCATCTTCCCCCTCTTCGTCGGTTGCGACGGGCGCGACGAACAATTCCTGGTGAATATGCGGCTGGCCGTCCGGCCCGATCACGAGATAGGCCAGCGCGCTTGCCTTCTGCTCGGTATCGACGATGGGCTCGCGTTCGACGATGGCCGACAGCTCGGTCTGGAGGGCGTTGTAGCGATTCTGGTCGTCTTCGTCCGGCTCGTAGCCTTCATTCTCGAGTTCGGCTTCCAGTTCGGCGAGTTCGTCCTCGATCTCGAGCTTGCGCTGCTCCTGCTCCTCGCTGAGCGCCGGCGCCTCGACCGGCAACGGTGTCAGGGCGTAGGTATCCATATAGGGGACGCGCGTGTTGGCGACGGGACGGACCTCGGCAAAGCCTTCGCGTTCGCGCAGGATGTCCGCTTCGGCAGCGAGTTTCATCATGGCGAGTTCGTCGACGATATGGGTGTCGATCCAGCGTTCGTCGTCCGCGTTCGAATAGAGGTCGGCGTCCTCGATCCGCCCGCCGGCGGCCGCGTAAGCATCACGGCCGACCAACAAGACGCGAGGGTCATTTCCCCGATAGCTATAGTCCTTGATGCGGCGGCGGATCTCACTGACGGAATGACCGCAGTAGCTGTCCGAGAGCATGTCCCAGATCGCTTTCTGGCGCGCGCTGTCAGCCGTGGTGCAATAGGCCTTGGCGACGTCGAGCGTGATCTCGCCATTCTCGAGTGCCTCGAAGATCGGCTCGGCAAGGTTGGCGAGACGCAGACGGCCCATCACGAAGCGTTCGGTAAGCCCGAACCGCTTGGCAACGTCGGCCGCCGTCTTGCCCTCGACCTCGATGATATCCCTGAAGGCGCGGCATTCTTCGCCCGGCCCCATCGGAAGCCGTTCGAAATTTTCAACGAGACTGACCTCGCGGCCATTCCTGGCGTTATCGAGAACCAGGACTGGAATCGCGTGATTGGCCGGCAGGCTCCCCTTTTCGATCAGGCGGTGCACGGCATCGAGTCGGCGACCGCCGGCGGTGATCCGGTAGTGGCCCTTCTTGCGCGAAACCGGCACGCCGACCAGATTCTGGATGAGACCGTGGGCAAGGATGCTGGCTTCCAATTCCGCGTCGGCGTCCGCGTCGCTGCGTGTCCGGACATTGACGGGTGACTTGGTGAGATTGGCAGCGGGTACGGGAATGGGAGTCTGGGACATGGGTTTCTCCATTGGTGCGGCTCGCTCATCGAACCGCCCCCTCCCTCTCCCTTCCCTCTTGATGCGCCGCGCCGGTACGGCACGAGACAGGAGGCCAGCGCTATGAATCGTCAGCGATGGAATGGTGCTCGCGCTCGCGGCTGCGGACAGATTTCCGCATTTGCGTGAGCGTCACGCCGCGCGCGGCATTTCCTCGAGCACATCCGCCCAGTCATTATGAGGAACAGGGGGCCATGGGCTGAACACCTCCAGACCGCTATGCTGGTGGGCTAGCCGGATCTGGCGGTTCGCTTTCCATCCTGCTGCATCCCGGTCGAAGAGCAGAACGAGGCGTTCCAGTCGGCTGGGCAGCAGGACATGCGCAGCGCGTTCGGCGCCGAGTGTCGCCCAGACGGGGATTCGATGAAGACGCATGGCAGCGAGCGCCGTTTCAATGCCTTCGGCAAGTCCAAGAACGGTGGTCGCAGCGGCTAGCTGCACGGCGCCGCGGCCAGGACGTCCAAGCATCATCCGCGGGTCGGTCAGATCACTGGTTTTCAATGCGGCCATCGGATCGAGAAAGGTTCGATGGATTGCAACGATGCGATGTCCCTCGCGGACCGCGGCGATGAGCGCCGGTCGAAAGACGGCAGCCCTCCCCCGCCCCAAGGACGTGTGCGGATTGTAGCGTAGGTCGCGCCAGGGTGGCACGAGGAAGCGGTTGGCGAGATAGGTCTCGGCGGGCGTGCCGGCGATCGGGTTGGAGGCATCCCAGACGCGCAGTGCCGGCCCCGATCCGGTTTGCAAGAGTGTGTGCCTGATCGATGACATCGAAGGGCCTCGCTCGGGCAGGTCGAGGTGAAGGCGACGGAGAGCCCGTATAACGGCGATCGTGTCGCAGCCTGCGAAGCATTTGAACAGCAGAGCGGAGTCGCCGACGCGGACGGATAGGCTCGGGTCATGATCGTCATGGGCGGGGCAGAGACAAAGTCCCTGCCCACCGCTCCACCTGCCGCCCAGACGTTTGACGATTTTCGCACCCGCTGCCTCGATTTCCCGCAACCGCTGCGAGTCGTCACATGGGGCGCTGCGGCGATGCCGGTCAGGTCGGAAATTACTCATGCCATCATATCCCTGAATGGCCGGGAGGAGGATCGAGGGAGAATTGAGCATCTGTGGATCTGGGATCAAGCCTGGCTATGAGTTCGCGATAGTGCGGGAGATGCCGGCCAGCGTGTGAGCCGAAACCGTTCAAGATCCGCTCTCCTCTTCAAAGCGGCGTATGGCGCGCAGCAGGTGGCGGCGCACCGTTTCAGGGGATAGATCAAGCCGGATCGCGATATCATCGATCGGACACCTCTCGATGAAATAGAGTTCGAGTATCCGTCGACCCGGTTTCGGTTCCGAGCGGATGATGCGCCGCAGGCATCGTGTGTCTTTGCGCAACTGCCTTGCGGATCGCAGCCTGGTTCGCATGCGCGACAGAATTGCGGAAACAGCTTGAGCCATTTTGGCGGGGATCCGGGGAGGCATGGCGAAGCTCAATATGTTGTTGAAATCCGGGCATAAGCCCGCTTCTCGCCTCATTCTCCCCTTCCCACCGACGATCAATTTGCGCCCATGAAATGAGGGTCGTTACCGCGTTGAAGTAACAACTAAATTTTTGCTTCGCAGCATTTTTGATAGGATTTCGGGGCCGACGGCTCTGGAGCGGCGGCCGGCGGACACGGTTATTTCGCAGCCCGCTCCAGAAGGAGCCAGTCATGCTACATTCCCAGGAATACCAGTCGATCATCAAGGCATTTTACGAAGCAAAGGATAGCCAGGAGATTCAGGGCGTTCTTGAACACCTCACCTATTTCCTAGGCTTCCGGCATTTCGCGATCGGGCATCATGTCGACCTGCTCAAACCACCATCCTCGTCCTTCGGTGTCTCGAACTACACGCCTGACTGGCTCAGCGAAGTCTTCCATGAGGGTTACTATATGGATGATCCCATCCATTTTCTATGCAACGGCCGAAATACAGGCTTTATTTGGCCCAATCCCCATTTATTGAACCGCTTGAATGAGCGGCACCGCCATATCCTGGAGCGGGGCGCGCTGCGCAATTTCCGAGCCGGTTATACGATCCCGGTTCATCTTCCCGGCGAATATTCGGGAAGTTGCACCTTCGCCACACCCCTGTCAGTGGATATCTCCCGTGAGGTTCTGCCTGCCGCCTTTTATGCCGCTTCTCATGCGTTCGAAGCAATGCGGCGTCAGGCACGCATGGCTGCGGGACTGAGCGTTGAACCTCCTCCCCAGGTTACTCCACGACAACGGGAGATCGTGTTGCTGTTAGGGCAAGGCAAGAGCTACGCGGAAATGGGCGATATCCTCGGAATTTCGAGGAATACGGCCCATCAGCATTGCAAGGCTGTGTTCCGCTCGTACGGCAACATCCAGCGGTGCAATCTGATTGCCCGGGTGCTGTTCGATGGTCTCGCGAGCTTTCCGGAGATGCTCCGAAAGCACTAGCAATACCCAGTTCCGGTCATCGACGCTTGTTGTTCATCGCACCGATGATGCTCTCTCCATCAAGGAGGGAACATCATCATGATCCAGATTTTCGAAGGCGCGGAATGGGACGAAGGCTCGCCCGTGCTGAACGGCATGTATCGCGACCGGAAAAGGATATTCGTCGATCTGCTGGGCTGGAACGTGCCGGTCGTCGACGGCGCTTATGAAATAGACCAGTTCGACGACGAACATGCGATCTACGTCGTCGCAACCAATGAACGCGGCGAGCATGACGGCTCGATTCGTTTGCTGCCGAGCGTTCGCCCGCATGTCCTCGGCAATATCTTCCCCGAACTGTGCGATGGCCCGATCCCCTCTGGCGAGCATATCTTCGAGCTCAGCCGCGCCTGCCTTTCGCCGCGCAACCGCGCGGCACGGAGACTGCAGGTCCGCAATGCGGTCACGACGGCCGTCGTCGAGTTTGCTCTGCTTCGGGGTATTCACCGTTTCACATGCATCGCGGATTCAGGATGGTTGAGCCAGATCCTGTCGCTCGGATGGGACTGCCGGCCGTTGGGCCTGCCCAGAGAGATTGCGGGTTTGAGTACCGGCGCTCTCGTGATCGAGATCGACGGCGACACGCCCGACAAGCTGCGGAGTGCGGGCACCTATGTGCCGATGCGCATCGTCCACGCCCACGCTGCCGGCCGCGCCGCAGCCTGACGGAGACATCCCATGACCATCATTGCTCTTGACCGGCTGGTGCCGGATACGAAATCCTGTTGCGAACGCCTTGAGGCGGAAGGCTACTGTATGATCAACGTGATGTGGCCCATCTCTTCGTACCGGACAGAGAATGGCGCGACGTTGATCTGGCCGGGCAGTCACCGGCGGCAGGACGAGATCGTGTTGCCCGCGGAAGATGCGATCGCAGCGGAGATGGAGCCTGGCGATGCGCTGATATTCCTGGGGTCCACTTTGCATGCGGGCGGCGCCAACAAGTCGGCCAGTTCCCGCCGGGGCATGATCATCAGCTACAGTCTCGGCTGGCTCAAACCATACGAGCTGCCGTGGCTGGCCTATCCGCCCGAGATCGCGCGATCCCTGCCCCGGTCTCTTATGACGCTCGCCGGATATCAGGCGCATCGCCCGAACCTGGGAACCTACGAGGGACGTTGCCCATCGCTGCTGCTGGGCGAGATGAGCAATGAAGCGAAGGGCGCGATCGATGTCCTTCGCCCCGAACAGGAACAGCTGATCGCGGACTATCGTGCCGGCCGGATTCTACCGGATTTGGCGGGTCCGTCGCCCGAAGACGGATGAGCCGCGATGGTCCGCCGTCGCATCTGTAACGCATTGGTCGAACAACCCGGTTTCATCGAAAGTGAACTGGGCCTTTGTCGGCGCCAGTGGCCGGTGTGGATGATGTTTCTCGATCTTTACATGATCGAGCAGAAGGACATGGAGGAGGTGTTCAGACAGTTTGCGCGTCTCTCGGGTATGTCTATGACGACGGGTTTCCGCAGGACGGTCGAAATGGTCGAGGCCGGAATGCTCGATCGGATTCCGGACCCTGACGATCATCGGCGCAGCTTCATCCGCTTGTCGGCGCGGACAAGAGCAGGGGTAGACAAGGTGATGGATGATCTCGCGAAATTGCTGTTTCCGTGATAAGCGACAACAGCTTGATGTGGGCAAGGCACCGGCCAGGCAGTGGGTCAGAATATTGATTGTCCGCAGCTTCACGCTTCCCGCCTGCCATCGGAGTGTGCATTGAAGTGTTTCACATCCTCCATAATCGAGAGCGGCTGGACCAACTCCGGGTTCGATGCAAGGTCGGTTCTTGATGAGTGACGATACCGACACGAGCCGGATCGATGAGGCGGTGCTCGCGCTGCTCTGCTATAATTTGCACGGTACAGGTAGGGCCTGGAAAGGCTTTGACTGGGACGCGATGGAACGGCTCCATCAGCGTGGGCTCATCACCAATCCGGTCGGCAAGGCCCGCTCCGTCGAACTGACGCCAGAGGGACTGGAAGAAGCAAGACGGCTTTTTGATGAGCTGTTTGCACGCCGCTAAGGCTATGTGGGCTGCCAGCGGAAGTTCGTGGGGTGAAACGCCCCGTCAGGGCCTGCTCGTTGGGCTTGTTCTTGCGCTTGGGCCTCTCTTATCAGCTCCACATCGCTTAGGATCCGGGTAAATCTCGGCTCATGCAGTGTCGGCGGAGGGTTGGCGCGCACACGCGCCCTGCGCGAAACGCTAAACAACGACGCCGTCCGTACGAGGCGGCCGGCCTGAAGGACACGCTGATCGAGAGCGTGACGATCTATCCGGATAGCGCCGATGGTCCTGAAGCAGAGGTTGTGGCGGATCTGGCGGCGCATGCCTTAAACGACAACGCCGCCCCAGGGAGATCCTGAAGACGCGATGCTCGGCCTAACCGCCGTCCTCATCATTAGCACTGCTCTCTCCCTCTTTTGCCGCTTCATTGAACTGATTGAAGTGCGCAGGACGGCGTCATCGCGGCCTCCGTTCATGAACGTGGCAATCCTACCAAACTGACCGCTCGCGCTCTTGACAACCATTTTCATGTGAGTTTAGTTATATCTCGTCAACGGGGTCCGTGGACCGTGCACCCCGCTTCTCATGATCAATCAGGACAGAATTAAGGAGGGCAAATGGCCCGCTACATCAGGGTGATCGAGCCTGCATCGACGCTGAATGCCAGGATCCTGCTCAACGACGATCTCGCGCCACAATCCGCCGAGGCGCTGTGGCAGATCGCGGGCGGTGAGGGTGCGCATTTTGCGCAGCACGCCATGTGGACCGGGCCGGAGATTTCCTGTCCCATCCTTAAGCCGCGCTTTCCGGCTTCGCCGCTGTTCGACGATATCCCGCTGGAGAATGCGACCAGCTTTCCACCCATCGGCGCAATCGCAACCGTTTTCGCCAGGAAGGGCACATGGGCGGGCATGCCACCGCATGACCTCTTCGATATCGGCCTTTTCTATGGCCCCGGCGCGCGCATGCTGATGCCGATGGGCTGGATCATGGCCTCCATCGCAGGCCAGGTGGTCGACGAGGATCTGGCGGACTTCCAGACCGGGTGCCAGGCCATCCGCCGGGATGGCGTGTGCGAGCTCCGCTTCGAACAGCTGCCCTGATGGCTTCGAACGCTACGGTAACGGCCAACTCCCTCTGGACCTACCTGTCGCCGCCGGTCGCCGTCGGGGGAACATTGCACGGTCCCCATGCCGCCGACGTGGTGATCGTGGGCGGGTCAGCGATGGGACATGCGGCGGCGTTGCATCTGGCGATGGCGGGTGTTTCCGTCACCGTCGTCGATGGCGGCGGACGCGGCATCCCGGAGCCCGCCACCAACGCCAGCGGCGGCCTGATCGCACCGCAGATGATCCGGGGTACGCCGCAATCGACCCTGCAACAGATGGGATCGGAAGCCGGGCAGCGCATGCTGGATCTGGTCGCGCGCGCGGGAGGCTATACCCGGTCGCTGGTCGAGACCCATGGCCTGGACTGCGCCTATCAGGGCGACGGTTTCATCGCGCCCTTCTCGTCCGCGCAGGCGGCCCATTCGGAACTGGTCGCGCGGGAGTGGGCCGAGTTTCGCGACGATGTCTCCATCGTCGACAGCGCCGAGACCGAACGGCTGACCGGATGCCGGGGCTATGCCGGCGCGCTGGTCGATCGCAGCGGCGGCGCGATCAATCCCGCAGCCTATGCCCAGGCGCTGGGCCGCCGTGCCGCGGCTCTGGGCGCGCGCCTCTATCGCGGCGAACCGGCCGTGGCCGTGGAACGACAGCCATCCGGCGGCGTCATCGTGCGCATGGCGGGCGGCGCCACGCTGAAGGCGCGGCGGGCCATATTGGCCGCGAACGGGGGCACGATGGCGCTGCACCCTGCGCTGGCGCGCAGCATGGTGCCGATGCGGGTGCGCGAGGTGGCAACCGCGCCCGTCCCGCAGGACGTGCGCGCCCATGTCCTGCCGCAGGGCCATGCCATGACCGATCGCGGGCCCGACATCTTCACCATCCGCTACGACCAGGACGGGCGGCTGGTGACGGCCGCCAACATTCCCTGGGCCCATGGGCTGCGCGCGACCACCCGTGCGGTCAACAAGCGGCTGGCCCACCACATCCCCGGCTGGCGGCCGCTGCCGCTGGAGTTCGCCTGGTCCGGCGTCGCCTGGCTCAATGCCACCCTCTCCCCACGATTCGTCGTTCCGGAGGCGGACATATTGGCGATCCAGGCCTGCAACGGACGCGGGATAGCAATGGCAGGCGTGCTCGGCGAGCAGGCCGCGCTATGGGCAATGGGCCAGGAAACGCTCGACATTCCCCTATCCGATCCCCTGCCCATCCCGGGCCACGCCCTTGCCCGCCACATGCCGAACATCGCGCTGAACATGGCAGGACTCAAGGGCCTGCTTGCACGATAAGGAAACGCCATGACCACCGGAACGCCCGCCCTGCCCCGGCATAGCCACAAGATATTGAGCGTCGTCGATTCGCACACCTGCGGCCAGCCGACGCGCGTCATCATCAACGGCCTGCCGATACCGGCGGGCATGACGCCGACCGATACGCGCCAGATGGTGCAGGGGCAATGGGACTGGATGCGACGCCTGGCGGTGTTCGAGCCGCGCGGCCATCGCTCCATGTTCGCAGCAGCGCTGATCCCGCCAGAGGCAGTGGGCGGCGTCCATGGCGTGCTGTTCATGGACGCCAATGGCTATCCCGACATGTGCGGCCACGCCACCATCGGGACCGCGACGACGCTGATCGAACTGGGACTGGTCGGACCGGAAGCCCCCGACTTCACCGGCACCTTCGAATTTCCACTCGATACGCCGGCGGGCCGCCTGCACCTGCGCGCCTCGCTCGACAATGGCCGGTGCGTGTCGGTCGCCTTCCGCTCACCCGGCGCCTATCATGTCGGCGATGTCACGATCGAGATGGCAGGACGGCCCGTCGTCGCGGAAGTGGCCTATGGTGGGCAATATTATGCCTTCGTCCCGGTGGAGGCGGCGGGCCTTGCCGTGGAGCCGGATGCGATCGACGCCCTGATCGCTGCCGCCGCGCCGGTCCGCGACGCCATCGCGCGGCAAGGCGGCCTGATCGATCCACGCACCGGCCTGGCGCCGACGGTCGGCAACATCGTGTGGGTCGGCACGCCCGAAGCGGGCAAGGCGGACGGCCTCAACGTGCCGGTGTCGAGCAGCAATTCCTTCGATCGATCGCCCTGCGGCACGGCGACCTGCGCCCGCATGGCCGCCCTGGTCGCCAAGGGGCGGCTCGATCTGGAAGAGCGGTTCGTCAATCAGGGGATCATGGGAACGCTCTATGTCGGTCGCGCCTTCGCGCCGCAGGCGGACGACGGCACACAGGCCAGCCCATTGGACGGCATCGTGCCCGAGGTGGAAGGCAGTGCCTGGATCACGGCCCGGTCCGACCTGTTGCTGGACCCGGCTGATCCGCTCGGCCATGGCTATCTGATCGCGAACGGCCCCGCCATATTATAGGCGGGGTCACGGATCATTCGATCGCCAGCTTGCCGAGATTATCAACGATCCGCCGCAAGGTGCCGACGAGAGCCGTGAGCTCCTCCGGCTCCAGCCCCTGAACCGCGCGGGCGAACTGGCGCGCCACCACCGGGGTCAGGGAATTGAGCAGGTCGGCTCCTTCCGGCGTGAGGCTGACCTCCACGAAGCGAGTGTCCTGCGGCGCCGGGCGCGCCTCTGCCAGACGCTGTTCGACCATGCGGTCGATGATGCGGCTGGCCGTGGAGCGCTTCATCAGCGCCCGCTCCGCCAGCTGACCGATGTTGATCGGGCTGAACTCCCGCAACACGGTCAGCACGCGATAGATCGACTTGCTGACACCGCGTCGCGCCAGCACGACCTCCATATCCTCATGATAGCGGAAGTCCGCATGTGCCATCAGGTAGAAGGGCGAAATCGCCAGGCGGAAATCCGCCTGGGTCGGATCGCCGAAACGCTGCGTGTCCATGATTCTCCAGTCTTTTCTCCATCGCCGCAGATCCCGGCCGCACTCGCCGGATCATCGCGCGACGATCCGACGGGCTTGCCGGTCAAAGCAGTGATTGACAAGTCAGAAAGGCCATATCATTTTCATGTGAAAATGGTAATATATTTCGACCATGGCTGTTCGCCTCACCCCGACGCCGCCGCCTGACAATTTCATGGAGCAGATATGCCCTTTCTCGCATCGCGCATCACCGACACCGCCGCCAAGAATTTCGGCATGTACGAAAAGGCAGCCGGCATGGCGGATCCGAACGGGGAACTGATCCGGCTGGAACTCGGCCGCCCCATCCACGACACGCCCGATCACATCAAGGAGGCGACCATCGCCGCCCTGCGCGCGGGCGAAGTGCATTACAGCGATCCGTCCGGCCTGCGCCCCTTCCGGCAGGCGCTGGCGACCAAGCTGCGTACCTTCAACGCGCTGGACGTGACGGCGGACCAGATCATCGTGACCAACGGCCTGACCCAGGCATCCTTCGCGGCGATCATGGCCACGATCGACCCGGGCGACGAGGTGATCCTGCTGGAACCCTATTATCCCCAGCATGTGGGCAAGATCGAGATGGCAGGCGGCAAGGTCGTGCTGGCCAGCCTGGACGCGGCGAACAACTTTTCCATCAACCCCGCCCTGATCGAGGAAAAGATCACGCCGAAGACCAAGGCCATAATCCTGGTCAACCCGTGCAACCCCACCGGGCGCGTCTATGGTCGGGAGGAGTTGCAGGCGCTGGCCGACCTGGCGATCCGCCACGACCTGCTGGTCATCACGGATGAGGTCTATGAATATATCACGTTCGGCCGCCCCCATATCAGCATCGGTGCGCTGCCCGGAATGGCGGAGCGCACCATATCGCTGTTCGCCTTTACCAAGGCCTATGCCATGGACGGCTGGCGGGTCGGCTATATCGTGGCTTCACCAGTGCTGATCGCGGGCATTCTGAAAGTCACGATGAACGAGGTGACGCACGTCAACACCTTCATCCAGCATGGCGCCCTTGCCGCCACCGTCGATGGCGCTGCCGCGCTGGCGGCGATGGGGGCGGACGATCAGGTGAAGCGGGATCTCGTCGTCGCACGGCTGGATGCCATGGCGGGCGTATCTTGCAAGGCGCCGGAAGGGTCCATCTATGCCTTTGCGAACATCGAAGGGACGGGTCTGTCCGCCCAGACTTTCGCTGACCGCCTGCTGATCGAGGCAAAGGTGGTGGTGGAAGCGGGCAGCTTCTACGGCGCGTCGGGCGAAGGCCATATCCGCGTCTGCTTCGGTTCGCAGACGCAGGCGCGACTGGGCGAAGCCATGGACCGCATCCAGGCCTTCGTCGCGGGCCTGGATGCATGACAAGGCCCGGTGGCCTGGAGCGGCGCGTGCCGCGATCAGGCCACCTTGCTTTCCGATCCCGCCTGCACATCGTCGAAAATGGTGCGGGAGACGTCCTGCGCATTCCAACTGATGTGCTTGCGCAACACCGCCAGCGCCTCCTCCACCTCACGGTTCTCGACATGCGCCAGGATACGCAGATGCTCCGCATCGCTTTCCTTGCGGGTCGTGGCGCTGTTCTGGCGCTGGAGCTTGAGATATCGGTCGGCGCGCAGCAGCAGATTGTCGAGCACGCGCAGCGCAAGGGGCTTTCCAGCCGCCTGGAACAGCCTGCGATGGAATTCCAGATTGAAGCTGGCCCATTCCGCCAGATCCTTTGCCTGCTGCCCCTGCGTCACGATGGTGCGCAGATCCGCAATCTCTGCCGCGCCAATCCGCTCGATCGCGTGGCGCAACAGATAGGGTTCGATCATCAGGCGCAGATCATAGATCTCCTCCAGTTCGTTGAACGTCAGCTTGCGGACCAGCGCCCCACGGAACTTCTCGCTGACCACCAGCCCCTCCGCCTCCAGAAGGGCCAGCGCTTCCCGCACGGGAATGCGGCTGACGCCCAGTTCGACGGCGATCTCGTTCTGCCGGAGGAATTTGCCGCTGGGGTAATGACCTTCCAGAATGCGCTGGCGCAATATGTCGGCCACACCGCCAGCGGTCGACCGATGCTTGGATGGCTGAGGCATGTCCTCCGCTGAAAAATCATGATTGCTCAATGCTTGGTTCCTGCTGCTGCGCCTGTTGGCTGCCTGTCGTTATTGGATCCACATATAGCAGCGACGGCGCGGGGAAAAGAGGCGAAGCTGCTATACCACGCGCCGTTTACTCCATAGCGTTCCGAACATAGGCGCTGGAACGGCCATCATGACTCTGGTGACCAGCAGCCGCTGAACCGTCACCGGAACGGTAAAAATTGGCAATTATCCAAACATTATTAGGGTATGGACGCATGCTCACCACACCCGCGTGCACGCCAGCAGGTACGCACCACATAATAACTTGCATCTGCAACCAATGTGAAATATTGGATCCCATATAACATGCGGGGAGTAGACGCGACGATGACGATTCGAGCCATTTTGGGAACCACCGCGATCATGGGCAGCCTCATTCCGTTGAGTGCGACGGCCCTGGCGCAGGACGCAGTACCATCGACCAAGCCCGAGACTTTTGACGGGCCGGAAGTGGTCGTCACGGGATCGCGGATCATCCGCGACGGGTCCGGCGCGCCGACTCCGCTGACGGTCATCGGCAGCGATTTCCTGGCCAAGCGCAACATCATCAACGTTGCCGACGCGCTGAACGAGCTGCCTGCCTTCCGCGGCTCCACCTCGCCCGCCACGACCGCCAACGCCTCGCGCAATCCCGGCGCCAACTATGTCAACCTGCGCAATCTGGGCGTCAATCGCACGCTGACGCTGATCGACGGCGTCCGCCATGTGCCGACTTCCGACACCGGCCAGCTCGACCTCAACTTCATCCCCTCGCTGATGATCGACCGGGTCGATGTCGTGACCGGCGGCACGTCTGCCGTCTACGGGTCGGACGCGGTGGCCGGCGTGGTCAACCTGGTGCTCAAGAAGCGGTTCAACGGCGTGCGCACGCAGGCCGACTTCGGCGTCTCCGAGCGCGGCGACAACCTGGAATATCGCGCTTCGCTGCTGGCGGGCACCAGCTTTGCCGACACGCGTGGCTGGGTCACGCTCAGCGTCGATTATATGCGGAGCACCGGCATCGGCGACGCCTATACGCGCGACTGGGGCAGGCAGGAATATGGTCTGGTCACGAACGCGACCGGCGCATCGCCCTCGCGCCTGATCGCAGCAAACGTGCATCCCGCCACCATGGCACCGAACGGCATCATCACCGCCGGGCCCCTGAGCGGCACGACGTTCAGCGCGGACGGGACGCCGACAAGGTTCAATTATGGCCAATTGGCCAGCGGCTCGACGATGATCGGCGGCGATGGCTATGGCAACACGCTGTTCCGCGGCTATGGCCTGATGCCCAAGCTGGAGCGGCGCATCGCCTACCTACGGACCGGATATGAACTGTCGGACAGCGTGGAGATCAGCGCCGACCTCTCTTATGGCTGGACCCGGGGTATCAGCACGACACCCTATTATTTCAACCAGGGCAATCTGACCATCCAGCGCGGAAACCCCTTCCTGCCCGGATCGGTGGCCAGCGACATGGATGCGGCCCGCATCACTTCCTTCCGCTTCGGCCGCCTGTGGACCGACATCGGCCAGGCTTTCGGCGTGTCCACGACCGATGCGCTGCGCGGTGTGGTCGCGCTGAAGGGCAAGCTCGGCTCGGACTGGAACTGGACCGCCGACGTCCAATATGGCCGCAGCAAATATCACCAGACCGTCGAGAACGGTTTCCTGACCGCACGGGTCAACGAGGCGATCGACGCCGTCTACGCGCCGGACGGCTCGATCGTTTGCCGCGTCGCCCTGACCGATCCCACCACCGCCTGCCGTCCCTTCAACCCCTTTGGCACGGGCCGCAATGCGGCGGATGTGAAGAATTATTTCACCGGCACGCAGGACCTGCGCCAGATCCAGAAGGAAATCTCCGCCAGCGTCGGCATGTCGGGCAAGCTGTTCGACATCGGTGCGGGCGACATCGGCATCGCCTTTGGCGCTGAATATCGACGCGAAAGCCTGGACGCGGTCGCCGACCCCCTGTCTAATGCGGGCCTCTACAGCTTCGGCAATCCGCGCACGGTCAGCGGCGCCTTCGACGTGAAGGAAGCTTTTGTCGAAATCGACGCACCGCTGCTCGCCGACCTGCCGCTGATCCACGCGCTCAGCTTCAACGGTGCCTATCGCTATGCCGACTACAGCACCAGTGGCGGCACCAGCATGTGGAAGCTGGGCCTGACCTGGGACATCACGCCGGACCTGCGCCTGCGCGGCACGCGGTCGCGCGACGTGCGCGCGCCGAACATCCCGGAGCTGTTCGTACCCTTCCGCAACAACGGCTCCTTCACCATCTTCGACAAGACCCGCAACAACGCCAGTTCCGTCGTGCTCGCCTTCCTCCAGGGCAACAGCACGCTGAAGCCGGAACTGGGTGACACCCTCTCGCTGGGCGCCGTCTACAAGCCGTCGTGGCTGCACGGCTTCACCGTCTCGGCCGACTATTTCAACATAGACATCTCGCAGGCCATTGGCACGGTGACGGCACAGGAGACGGCGGACCGCTGCGCGGCGGGCGATGCGACCTTCTGTGCGCAGATCGTGCGCGACAGCAATGGCGCGATCACCACCATCAACGCCCGCGCCGTCAACTTCTCCAACGCGCTGACCCGCGGTATCGACTTCGAGCTTGGCTATGCCACCCCCGCGCTGGGTGGCGACCTGGACCTGCGCCTGTTCGCGACCAAGATGATCAAGGCCACGCGCACCATCGGCACGACGGTGACGCGCTATGACGGACAGAACAACGGCACGCTGGGCATTCCGTCGTGGACCGCCACCGCCATGGTGACGTACAGCCAAGGTCGCGCATCCGGCACAGTGCAGGGTCGCTTCCTGAGCGCGGGCACGTTCGACAATACGCTGGTCGAGGGTGTCGACATCAACGACAACTCCCTGCCCAGCGCCTTCTACGTCAACCTGACCGCGCAATATTTCCTCGGCCCGGTCAGCGAGCCCAAGAAGATGCGGATCTTCGGCACGATCAACAATCTGTTCGACAAGGATCCGCCGCCCGCGCCGGGCAGCGTCGCGCCGGTAAACGCCGCCTTCTACGACGTGGTCGGCCGGGCGTATCGCATCGGCGTGGCCGTCGACTTCTAATCATGGACCGGGCGCCCGCCAACCTGTCGCGAGAATGACGGGCGCCCCGGCACGCAAGAGACGCCAGACCAACCGTCCGGACATGGAGATCATCACGTGAGCATCGACACCTCGGCCAACCGCCGCCCCGCACCCTTTCCCTTGGTCGATGTACTGACCTGGCGGTTCTCCCTGCGCGGCTCGGCCCCGAACTGGCGCGACGACGACCTGCACGCCAGCGGTCTGTCGATGATCCACCTGACGGCGGGCGCGTCGCAGGTGCTGGATTTCGCGCCCTTCTGCGACGGCATCATCGAGACGCTGGAGGTGATCGAGCAGAATCCGGACCGGCTGTTCCTGGTCAAGAGCGCCGATGATTTCGACAAGCTGGGCAAGGACGGCCGCATCGGCGTGATGCTGGGCCTCCAGAACTCCGGCTCGATCGGCACCGTGGCGCGCCGGGTCGAGATGCTGTGGCAGCTGGGCATCCGCGTGATGCAGCTGACCTATAATGATTCCAACCTGCTGGGCGACGGTTGCCTGGAGGAGCGCAATGGCGGCCTCAGCCAGTTCGGCCGCGACGTGGTGGCCGAATGCAACCGCTCCGGCGTGCTGCTCGATGTTTCGCACGCGGCCCCCGGAACAGCTGCCGACGTCCTTGCCCGTTCGCGCCAGCCAGTTGTCGCTTCCCATTCCTCACGCCGCGTGTGGGCGTCCAATCCACGCAACATTCCCGACGAGGTCCTGTTGGCGGTCGCCCGCTCCGGCGGTGTCGTGGGCGTGCCCGCGTGGGGGCCGCTGCTGTGGGACGGCAAGAGCCATACCCGTCCGTCGATCCGCACCTTCACCGACGCTGTGGTGGGCATGATCGACCTGCTGGGTGAGGATGCCGTTGCCGTGGGCACCGACCTGCCCCTTTTCGCGACGGGCACGCTGGCGGAGGAGCGCGCGGTGGTCGGCCGCATGGTCCAGTCGCATCCGGGCGCCTTCGCCCAATATGTGGCTGCCTTCGGCGATGACCTGCGGTCGCAATATTGCGCCGACTTCGACAATATCGGCCTGTGGCACACCGTCCCGGCAGCTCTCGCCGAGGCGGGACTGTCGCAGGAGGTGATCGCCAAGGTCGTGGGCGGCAACTGGATGCGGGTGTGCCGGACGGTCTGGGCGACCCGCGAACGTATCCTTCCCTGAACCGACGGGGAGGCGGGCCATGGCTGGCACAGGCGATGCAGATGACGAGGGCAGGGTCCTGATGGACGCCCTGGCCCTGCCCCCGTCCACTTACATGAGCCAGCAGGCGCGGCGGACATTCGCCAGAGCCATGGCCGATACCCCGGTGCTGGACACGCGGAGCGTGCAGAGTTTCCGCCGGGCCATGGACGAGCATCTGTTCGCGCCCGCCATCGCCACGGCGCGCAGTGCCTTTCCCGTGACGGTCACTGAGGAAAGGATCGCCGATGTGCCCGTGCGGCGCGTGTCCCCCGCGCAGGGCGCCCGACCGGACCGGATTCTGATCGGCCTGCATGGCGGCGGGTTCCGCATGGGCGGCGGAGCCTCGTCCATCGCCGACGCCATCCCCATGGCCGCCGCGACCGGGCTGGCGGTCGTCAGCATCGACTATCGCCTGGCGCCCGAACATGTGTTTCCCGCCGCTCGCGACGATGTGCTGGCGGTCTATCGCGCGCTGCTGGCCGACTATCCGGCCAACGCCATCGGGCTTTACGGCATTGACGCAGGCGGCACGCTGGCGGCGATGAGCGTCGCCACGCTGATCCGCGACGGGCTGCCACGGCCCGCAGCACTCGGCATCTTCTCCGCCGCCGCGACATTCGAACGGGACGGGGATTCGATGCACCTCGGCCCCGCAACCACAGGCCATGGCGCGGGACGCCAGCCCAACCCGCTGATCACCAGCGGCAAGGCGCTGACGATGATCGACGAAGCCACCGGCCTGCCGCCGCGTCCGTTCGTGACGGAAGAGGACCAGCGCGACCCCGTCGTCACGCCGGATCTCTTCCCGGACATCCTCGCCCATTTCCCCCCGACCCTGCTGATGGTCGGCGGGCGCGCGCCGCCGCTCAGCGCCGCGACGATGACGAAGCGGCGGATGACGGCAGCGGGCGCGGAGGCGGACCTGATGGTCTGGGACGGCCTGTGGCACACCTTCCTTTACGACGTGGACCTGCCCGAAGCGCGCGAGGCCTATGCCGCCGCCGCCCGCTTCTTCGCACGCCATTTCGGCCGCGCCGCCCGGTGATGTCGGACGCTGCGGCTCCCGAGCAGGACGCCCTCGCCCAGGGCAGCGGTCATGGTGCGATCCTGCGCATCATCGCCGGACGGCTGGCGGTGGGCGTGGGCATCGTCGGCGGCATTTCGCTGCTGACCTTCCTCCTGGCCCGCGTCCTGCCCGGCAATCCCGCCTATCTCATCGCCGGACAATATGCCGACGAGGCCACGATCCGCGCGGTGGAGCATCAGTTCGGCCTCGATCAGCCCCTGTGGCACCAGTATCTCGGCTATGCGGGCGCGTTGTTGCGCGGGGATTTCAGCACCTCCTTCACCACCGGGCGGCCCGTGCTGATCGACATTGCCGAACGTTTTCCGGCCACGGTGGAACTGACGCTCTTCGGTTTCGGCATGGCGGCGCTGATCGCCTTCGCGCTGGGCATCGGCGCCGCTGCGCGACCGCGCGGCATCATTGACAGGACGGCCGACCTCGTTGCCAGCCTGGGCGCAGCGCTGCCCGGCTTCTGGCTCGGCCTGATCCTGATCTATCTGTTCTTCTACCGCATGCGTCTGTTTCCCGCGCCGCTCGGTCGCTATCCGGACGGAAACCTGCCCTATGACGGCACCGGCTTCCTGTTCATCGACACGCTGGCGGCGGGCGACGGCACGGCCTTTCTGCGCGCCTGCTGGAGCCTGTTCCTGCCCGCGCTGACCTTGGCCTTCCACGCCCAGCCGCCACTGCTGCGCCTCGTCCGTTCACAGATGCGCCGCGCGCTCGATTCCGCACCTGTCCGCACCGCGCGCGCGACCGGCCTCTCGGCGCGCCGCATCCTGCTGGGCGACGCTCTGCGCCTGGCGTTGGTCCCCGTCCTGCACATGATGGTGCTGACACTGGGCGGCATGCTGAGCGGCGCGGTGCTGGTCGAGACGGTCTTTGCCTGGCCCGGCATTGGCCAATATGCGGTTCAGGCCATCCAGACCTCCGACTATCCCGCGATCCAGGGCGTCATCCTGATCGCCTCGGCGACCTATGCCCTGCTGTACATGGCGGTGGACGTCGCCGAGGTGCTGATCGACCCAAGGCTTCAGCAGCCGTGAGCGGCCGGCACTCTCCTTCCGTGGCGACCAGAGCCTTGCGCAGCCCCGCCGTCTGGCTGATGCTGGCGCTGGTCGGACTGGCGCTGGCCGCCCCCCTGATCGCGCCTCATGGTCCGGTCGAGATCGTTGCCACCGGGGCCGATCGCCCGCCCTCGCTCGCCCACCCTTTCGGCACCGACGCCAATGGCATGGACGTCTTCTCCCGCGTGCTGCACGCCGCGCGGATCGACCTGTTGCTGCCCGTCCTGGCGGCGCTGGTCAGCACGGGCGTCGGCACGCTGACGGGCCTGTTCAGCGGCTATATTGGCGGGTTCGTGGACGCAGCCACGCAGCGCGCGATGGAGGTGTTGCAGGCCTTTCCCGTCGTCATGCTGGCCATGGCGATACTGGTGGCGCTGGAGCCGACCATGACCAACATCGTGCTGGTCATCGCCCTCATCAACATCCCGCCCTATTATCGCACCGTGCGCGCCATCGTTCGCCCGATGCGCCAGGCCGCCTTCATCGATGCTGCGCGCTGCCTGGGACAGGGGCCGGTCGCCATCGTGCTGCGACATCTGCTACCCAATGTCTGGCTGGCGGTGCTGTCGCAGTTCACGGTCAACTTCGCCGTCGCCATCCAGGCACTGGCCGGCCTTTCGTTTCTTGGCCTTGGCGTCGCCTTTCCTCAGCCGGAATGGGGGCTGATGTGCGAACAGGGCGCCGACGGGATGATCCGGGGCGTGTGGTGGCCCTCGCTCTTCCCCGGCGGCGCGATCCTGCTGACCGTGCTGGCGCTCAACCGGCTCGCGCGCTGGATCGAAACCATGGCGAAACTGAAATGAGCCCCGAACTGGCGGTCGAAGGGCTGCACCTGCGCGTCGGCCAGAGCGGGGAGCCTGTCCATATCCTGCGCGGCATCGACCTGCACCTTCATGCGGGCGAGACGCTGGGCATCGTGGGCGAATCGGGCTGCGGCAAGAGTTCCACCCTGCTGGCCTGCGCGGGGCTGCTCGGCACGGAAAGCTGCCTGACCGGATCCATCCGGCTGGCGGGGCAGGAGATCAGCCGCCTCACCGAGCGGGACTGGCGCGCTATCCGGGGGCGGCGGATCGCCTGCGTCTTTCAGAATGCACGAGGGGCGCTCCACCCCATGATGGCGGTCGGCCGCCAGATCGCCCGCGCCTGGCGCCAGCATAATCCGGGTGGCGGGCGGGAGGCCCGGCGGCGCGCGCTGGAGATGCTGCGCCAGGTAGGCTTTGCCGATCCCGATGCGATCGCGCGCCGCCTGCCGCAGGAATTGTCCGGCGGCCAGTGCCAGCGGGCGATCATCGCGCTGGCCATGGTCATGGAGCCGGCCGTGCTGCTGGCCGACGAGCCGACCTCCGGTCTCGATCATGGTGCCCGTGTCGAGGTGCTCAAGGCGCTGCGCCGCCAGACCTTGGCGCATGGCACCGCGACCCTGATCGTGACGCACGACTTTGCCGTCGTGGAGGAAGCCTGCGACCGTGTTGCCGTGATGTATGCTGGCCAGATCGTGGAAACCGGCCCCGCAGCCGCAATATTGGCCCGCCCCGCCCATCCCTATACGCGCGCGCTGCTGGCGGCGCGGGACGCGCGGGCGCGGCGGATGCCGTTCATTCCGGGCAGCATCCCGGACCTGCGCACCGCCATGGCGGGATGCGACTTCGCGCCGCGCTGCGGCTTTGCCCGACCCGTCTGCCATCAGGAGATGCCATTGATGGCGCCGCGCGGAGAGAAACGACAGGCCCGCTGCCGCTTCACGCCTGAGGAACTGGTGGAGGCTGGCAATGCTGCTTGACGTACAGGGCCTCACCAAGTCCTTTCGACGGCCGGGCCTGCACCCGCTGCATGTCATCCAGAACATCAGCTTCACGGTCGATCGGGGCGAGACGCTGGCCATATTGGGCCGGTCGGGCTGCGGCAAATCGACGGTCGGACGCTGCATCCTGCGCCTGGAGCCGGTGGATCAGGCCGCCGTGCGTCTCGACGGAACGGATATCGCCGGGCGTGGGGCATCGGCGCGGACCGCCCGCGCGCGGATGCAGATGGTCTTTCAGGATCCCTATGGCTCGATCAATCCGGCCTTCACCACGCGCCGCACGCTGGCCGACGCGCTCCGCCCCCGGCGCCTGCGACCCACAGACCTCGCCGACCGTTCCGTCGCCCTGCTGGAAAGCGTTGGCCTGGCGGCGCGGCACCTGGAAAGCCGGCCGGAGGAAATGTCGGGCGGACAGCTCCAGCGCCTCTCCATCGCGCGGGCATTGGCCAATGATCCCGACTTCCTGTTCCTGGACGAGCCGACGTCAGCGCTCGACATGTCGGTGCGCGGCCAGATCGTGAACCTGCTGGCAGAGGCGCAGGAGCAGCGCGGCCTGGCCTATCTGCTGATCTCGCACGACATCGGCGTCATCCGCGCCCTCTCGCACAGGATCCTCGTGATGCACGAAGGACGCATCGTGGAATGCGGGCCGACCAACCGGCTGCTGGCCCATCCCGAGCATTCCGCGACGGTCGCCCTGCTGGAAGGCATGCGCGCATGAAGCGGGCTCTTCTCGCCGCGCCGCTGGGTCTCGCCCTGATCGGCCTGTCCGGCTGCGGATCCCCGGCCGACGATCTGGCGGACCGGTTCGCGCGCGAGCGGGCGACGGGATCCGGCTGGACGCTGGAGGTGGCCGTCGGCCAGGACGGCCCCACCATGGACCCGGCCTATGCCACCAACGAGCGCGGCATGACCGCGCTGCGCAACAGCTATGCCTTTCCCATGAGCTATGCCCTGCTGCCGGCCCGGGGCGACGTCATCGCCCGCGATCCGCACCATCCGGTGGGGGAGGTGCTGGAGACGCTGACCGGCAATGCGGACGCGACCATATGGACCGCGCGCGTGCGTAGGGACGCGACCTTCGCTGACGGGACGCCCGTCACGGCGCAGGCGCTCGCCCATATGATGCAGCGCAATCTCGCCCTGACGGACAGCGGCGGCCCCTTCATCATGCGCACCGTCGCGCATCTCTCGGCCCCCGGCGCGATCCGCGTGGTGGACGAGCGCAGCCTGATCTTCACGCTGGACGCTCCCCTCCCCAGCTTTCCGCAGGTGATGGCGCTCTCCGCCATGGCCCTCATCAATCCCCGGCAGGCGGGGGCGACGAAGGACGATCCGTGGGGCAAGAGGTGGCTCAACCGCCATGCAGCAGCGTCGGGCCCCTATAGCGTGGCGGAATGGGTGCCGGGCAATCGCGTCGTGCTGGCGCGCAACCCGCATTATGCACCTCATCCCGACCGCCCCGACCATGTGGTGGAGCGGATCGTGCCATCCTCGGCCAACCGCATGATCCTGCTCAAGCGCGGGGTGGTCGACGTTGCGCTGGAACTGTCGCCGGACGATTTCGTCGAACTGCGGCAGGAGCGCGGCATCCGCACCATCGCCGTACCCAACACACGGCAACTCAGCCTGACCATGAACACGCGCATTGCGCCTTTCAGCGACCGGCGGGTGCGGCAGGCGATAAGCCTGGCCCTGCCGTACCGGACGATCGTGGAGAAGGTCTATCGCGGCCTCGCACAGCCCGGCGGCGGTCCGATCCCGATCGGCTTTCCAGGCCATCCGGAAGGCCGAAGCGCCTTTCCCACCCAGGACATGGCGCGCGCGCGGCAACTGCTGGCGGCCGCCCGGCTGCCTGACGACCTGATGCTGACGCTGGAGGTGACGAACGATCCGGTTTCATCGCGCACCGCCATCTTCGTGCAGCAAGCGATGACCGACCTTGGCCTCGACGTCAGGATTCGGCGGCTTGCTCCCAATGTGTTCGCGGAAAAGCGCGCCAAGCGGCACATGGCCCTATTCATCAATTCCAGCGGATATAGTCTGGTCGATCCGTCCTACGCCACGCAGGTCGGCTATGCCTGCAAGGGCTTCTTCAATTTCGGCGAATATTGCAATCCCTCCGTCGACGCGAAGATCAAGGCGGCGGCGATGGAACGCGACCCGGCCCGGCGCGCCAGCCTCTATGCCCGGATACAGGCGGATATCGAGGCGGACGCTCCCATCGCCTGGCTGGCGCAACCGCATTTCCTGATCGCCTCCCGCTCTGGCGTGTCGGGATACAGCGATTTTGGCGACCGGCTGGTGCGCTACCAATATTTCCGGCGCGCCGATTAAGGCACAGACCGCGCCGGGCCCTTTTCATCATCGAGAGGAACACCGATGCCTGCGCGATCCGCCCTGTTCTCCCGTCTCTGCCTCCTTGCCCTGTGCTGGGGATCGCAGGCCGCAGCCGTGACCGACGACATCTCTCGCTATCCAACCGTCCAGCATCCGGAACGTTATGCCGTGGACTGGGCGGGCTTCTATCCGCTGGCCATCGCGCGAACCCGGGAGACGCAGCGACGCCTGCCGCACCAGCTCGACATCGCCTATGGCCCGGACGCCAGGCAGCGGCTCGACATCTATCGTCCCGTGAAGAGCGACGGGGCCGCGCCCGTGCTGATCTTCTTCCATGGCGGCGGCTTCCTGGAAGGGGACCGGTCGATCTACGGCTTCGTCGCCCGCTCCTTTGCGGAGCGGGGCATCGTCACCATCGTCGCAAGCTATCGGCTGGTTTCGGACGGCTTCACCTATCCTGCCGCATCGGATGACGCCCGCGCGGTCGTGAAATGGGCCTATGGCCATGTCGGCGAACAGGGCGGTGATCCCGGCGCGCTGTTCCTGGCGGGGCATTCGGCGGGCGCCCTGCTGGTGGCGGAGATCGGCGCGGACCGGTCATGGATGGCGCGGGAGAATCTGCCCGCCGATGCCCTGCGCGGCGTCATCGCCATCAGTGAGGGCTATAATCTCGTCCAGAGCAAGCGCTATCCCGGCTATGCGCCCAGCCTGCTGACCCGCTATGCCTTCAGCCCGGTGCTGCATGTCGCCAATCCCGCGCCGCATTTCATCGTGGCGGCAGGCGGCGCGGAAAAAACAGAGACGTTCGAGGCGCCCTCGCGCGTCTTTGCGGACGTGCTGCGCGCCAATGGCGCCGAGGTCACGACCCTGTTCCCTGCGGGGCAGGACCATCGCGCCATCGTCGAGGATTTCGCCAGCCCGACCGGCGCCCTGTTCCAAAAGGCTGCCGCGCTGATCGGCGCGAAGCACGGTGCCCCAAACTGAACAAGAAAAAAGGCCGGCGCTCCTGTCAAGGAACCCCGGCCTTCCTCCTGCATAGGCTTTGCTTACATCTTGAACGCAAATTCCAGCGACACCGTGCGCGGCGGATTGCGGAACAGGCCGTTGATGGCCTGAGGCGGCTGATTCCAGAACTGATCGATGACCGTGTCGTCGTTCAGCAGATTGCGTGCGGTCAGACCGACGCGGAAATGGTCGAAGTCGATGCCCGCACGGGTGTTGACCGTCCAGTAGGACGGCAGCACCAGATAGGTCAGCGGATTGACCGGGAAATCGCTTACCCGATTGCCGATCCACGCGACGTCCGCACCCACGAAGGCGTCATGGCCGCCGAGGGTGAAATTATAGTCGCCCGTGCCCGTGACCTGCCATTTCGGCGTATAGGGCACGCGGTCGCCCGCAGTGAATGCGCGGGCGATCGTGTCACGGACGGTTGAGTTGGTGTAGGATGCGCTCACGCCCAGATCGACGCCCGAAACCGGCCGCACATTGGCCTCCACCTCGCCGCCATAGACGCGCGCGCGCCCTGCGTTGCCGGTGTAGGAATATTGCGTGCCCTGCGCATTGACGGGCGTGCGCAGGGTCAGCTGGATGTCGGACCAGTCGACATAGAAGCCCGCTGCCGTGATCGAGAAGCGGCGATCGGCGGACTGGTGCTTCAGCCCCAGTTCGTAACTGACCAGCTTGTCAGACTTGAAGCCCGCCGGCACCGTCGCGCCGCCCAGGGCGGCGGCTGCCTGGTTGTTGGCGCCACCCGCGCGATAGCCCTGCGCCACCTGGGCATAGACCTTCGTCTTGTCGGCCAGCTTGTAGGACAGGATGCCGCGACCGATCGCGGAGGTATCCTCAAGCCGAGCGGTCGGGCCGATGCCGGTGCCCGTCGCGCCCAGCAGGCCGGTCACGATATTAGGGATCGCGACATTCTCGGCGCGGAAGACACGGCCACCCGCGATCAGTTCCAGCCGGTCAGTAATCGCCCAGGTCACTTCGCCGAAGACCGCCTTCTCGGTGATTTCCGTGTTCAGGCGGCTATCCTGGAGAATCGCGCCATAGCGGCCGCTATAGCCGTCGATGTAGCCATGATCGTCGACTGTCGGGATGATGCTCTGAAAACGGCGGCTGTCCTTCTGGTAATATACGCCCGCCAGCAGGCCTACATCGCCGCCCCAGTCGGAGGCGAAGCGCAGTTCCAGGGCCGTGACCTTGTTGTAGCGGCGATGAGATTGGACGCTGCGGGTGTTCGGCGTCTCTGCCGCTTCATGCGCGGACGCGGCGAGCACCTGCGAACCCGGGCGGTCCAGGACCGTGTGGCGCCAGGTGTGGCTGGCCGTGGCCGTGACCGCACCGACGCCCGTGTCATAGGTCAGCGTGGCATTGTAGATGCTCATGTCATCCTTGAAGCCCTGCTGCTCGACAGTCGTCTGGAGGTAACGTGGCACAGGATTGAGGTTGATGTCGGTCTCGTTGAAATAGTTGAGGCCGGCCCGTGTGAAGTTGTGCTGGAACATCAGGTCCAGCGTCAGACTGTCGGCCAGCTTGGCGCGCAGCTGGAGCCGACCCGACATGGTTTCCTGCTTGTTGGCGTCATCGCCATAGCGGTTGCTGATATAGCCCGGCTTGTTGAGATAGAAGCCCGACGCACGAACCGCCAGCTTGTCTTCGATCAGCGGGATGTTGACGGTCAGGTCGGTGTTGCCGCCCACGCCAGCGCGCCACTGTTGCGTCGCCGCGGCGCGGCCGTTGATTTCCTGCTTGGCGAGGTCCGGCTTGTTCACGATGTAACGCACCACGCCCGAGAGCGCCGCCGAACCGAAGGTCGTGCCCTGCGGCCCCTTCAGCACTTCCACGCGGGCGATGTCGTAGAGGCCGGGATCGGCCTGAAGACCGCCGCCGTTGTTCGAATTCTCGCCAGTGATGACGACCTCGTCCAGATAGACGCCCACGGTGCCCGCGCCGCCCGACTGGATGCCACGAATGACATAGCGCTTGTTGCCGGGCCCCTGGTCCGACAGCGACAGGCCGGGAACCAGCTTGACCAGATCATTGACTTCCACCGCGCCGCGGCGGGCCATGGCATCCTCGCCCACGCCGCTGATCGAGATCGGCGTGTTGAGGATCGTCTGGTTGCCGCGCTTGCTGGCGGTCACAACGATGTCGGCGCCATCGTTACCGCTGGTCTGCGCCAGTGCGGATTGAGTGAACAGCGGCGATGCGAGCGTTCCGCACACCAGCGCCGTCGAGAACATGAATCTGGACATCATACAAAGCCACCCCTTTGATTATATCACTTTGACATTTTGCTCAGCCCGTAACGTCCATTGAGAGGGGCGAATTGGCAACGACGCGGAACTGTCACAAACGTTGCGCGTAGCGCAACATGGGATCCCAAATCACCTGTCCGCGAAACGCTCCGGTGCGAACCATTGGGCTTCGAAGATTTCCGATGGCTGTAAGGCGCAGGCAACCGGTTCCAGCAGCGACGCCGCCGCCCGGGCTGCGCCCACCGACGTCTGAATCCCTGTCCCTCCCTGACCTACCAGCCAGAAAAAACCCGTGGTTTCAGCGTCTTCGCCGATCGCCATTTCCCGGTCCGGCGTAAAACTGCGCAGCCCCGCCCAGCGGGCGCTGGGGCGTTGGGCTTGGCAGATCGTCGCCGTCATCAGCCGGTCCATGGCGATCGCGACGTCCAGTTCCTCCGGCTGCGCATCGCCAGGCGCATCCTCATTCTCGTCGGCGGCAGAGAACAGCAGTCGCCCCCCGTCCCGCTTGAAATAGAAACTATGGTCGAGCCCTACGACCAGCGGCAGGTCACGCAGGTCCCTGTCCTCGTCCACCGGAACGATCACCACCGTCCGCCGCAGCGGACTGACCCCCAGCGGCCTGACTCCGCAACGCTCGGCCACCACATCGGCCCACGCACCGGCAGCATTGACGATATGATCGGCGGTCAGCATGCCCTGGGGCGTCTGTATCTCCCACCGATCCGCCCGTCGCTGCGCGCGCAGCAATTCGGCCGAGCGCAGGATCGTGTAGCCGGGGCGCGAGCGGAGCATGCGGATCAGCCCCTGGTGCAGGGTGCTGACCTCCACCTCGAAGGAAGTGGGATCCCATATTCCGCAGTCGACAAGCTCCGGCCTGACGAAGATGGCGGCAGCACGCGCTTCCTCCGTCTCCATCCAGCGCAGCGGCAGGCGATCCCTTTGCGCAAGCCACAGGTCGCGCAGCGCCCGCCGCTCCTCCGGCCGGGCCACGATCAGCGTCGGTTGCGGCAGCAACACCGGCTCGCCGTCCATCTCCACAGGGGGATCCAGCATAAGCGCGCGCCCGAGCAGTGTCAGTTGCAGCGTCTGCGGACTGGCCAGGAACTCTGAATAATTGGCGGCCGAGCGTCCGGTCGCATGATAGCCGAGTTGCTCCTCCATCTCCAGGATCACGACCCGCGCATCGGCCGGGAGCATCGCGGCCAGCGAGACGCCCGCGATACCGCCGCCGACGATCACATAATCAAAGTCCACCGGAAATCCTTTCAAGCGACGGCCCGGGGCCATCCTTCCCATATCAGCCGCTCATCGCGATCGAGATCGGCGACTATGACCGCCTCCGCGCCGAAGCGGGCCGAGAGCCTGTCCTCCAGCCGATAGGCAGGCCAGGCGAAGGCGGCCGTCGACGGCGTCTGCCGGTGCAGGAAAGCGACCCATGCGCCATGCATCAGCGCGCCGATCTCCTGCGCCACAGGGCCGACAGGGCCGAGATGGCAGGAAAGCGGATCATCCAGCTTGTCCCAGGTCAGCGGCAGTTCCGACCCGTGGCGGCACAGCCCCGCGCTGTGCCCCTGCGCGGAGGGCAGGTCGAAGCGGTAGACCCAGCATGCGCCACCGTTGCGGACATGCGCCTCCGCCAGGCGAAGGGACGGCACGCCATATTCCTCCGCCGCGAGCGCACGATATTTGCGTCCTTCCGCATCCAGCGACGGGTAAAGTCCGGCATAGGCGGCGTAGCGGGCATGGAAATCTTCCAGCGTCATATTGGCCAGCTGGCCGGAGGCGACCGTTCCGTCCCGGGGCAGCGCAGGACCGCCGACCGGGCTTTCGTCGCGGACATGGCCGATCAGCATCGGGATGCGGGCCGACCGCCCCGCCTCGTAACCGGCCAGCGGCGTGGCGGGCAAGACCTGCCCGTCGACGACCGGCCGGAAGGGAAATTTGTGAGGATAGCGGGCGACGACATTCGCCTGCGCATCTAGGAAGGCCTGCGGCGGCATCGTCAGCAGCCGGACGGCATCGTCGGCTCCCACGTCCAACGCGCGCAGCATTTCGCGGCACAGCAGCGCGCCCTCTTCCGGCGTGGCGACGGTCTGGCCGCCGCCGCTCTGCGAAATGACACCATGCAAGGGAATGCGCAGCAGATCGGACGCGACCAGCGCCGCGATGTTCTTCGCGCCTGCGCTCTGCCCGCCGATGGTGATGCGATCCGGGTCGCCGCCGAATGCCGCGATATTGGCATGCACCCAGTCCAGCCCCGCCGCGATGTCGCGCAGGCCGTTCAGGCCGCTGCCGCGATAGGCCTCGCCCAGCACGTCCCCCAGTTCCAGAAAGCCGAAGGCGCCGACCCGATAGGTCAGCGTGACGCAGACGATGCCCTGCGCCGCGAAACGCGCGCCGTCGAACACCGGCATGCTGCTGGACCCGACGATGTTCGCCCCGCCATGGACCCAGACGAAGACGGGGTGCCCCGTCCCTTCCCGGGGCGTCCAGACATTGAGGTAGAGGCAATCCTCGGACGGATCCGGGGTGTCGGGCGCGACGACCGGCGGAACGCTTGGCCCTTGCATCGGCGGGGCGGGCCAATGGTCGGCGGCATGGACTCCCGTCCAGCCCGGATGCGGCGCCGGGGGGCAGAAGCGCAGCGCCGCCACCGGCGCCTGCGCGAACGGGATGGCCCGATACAGCCACGCTCCCGGCGCAGCGAGCCCGGAGACCGCACCGCAGGGCGCATCGATCAGCCGGCGCTCTCCTGCTTCCTCCGCTTTCTGCCCCATCGTCACGCCTCGCCCCCTCCTACCGCAACGGACGGAAGGCGGTTTCCTTCATACGCAGGACCGTGAAGAAGGAAATCGCCGCCATTGGCACCAGATAATAGGCCATGGATCCGGGATCGCCCGTGCGACTGATGAAAAATCCCGCCGCAAAGGGAGAGAAGCCCCCCACCACGGCAATCTCGATGGAATGGAGGATCGACAGCTTGCCTGCGCGCTCCACCGTCGAGAACATCTCCACCAGCGTCGCACCGATCGGGCCATAGGTCAGCGCGGTCGCGACGGCGAACACGCATTGCGCCACGATCAGCCAGTGCAGCCCGCCGAAGGTCGCCATTGCGTTGAACATCGGCCAGATCGCCACGGCATAGAGCAGCGTCGATGCCAGCAGGAAAGGACGACGCCCGCAGCGATCCGACAATATGCCGACGACCGGCGTCATCAGGACCATCAACAATGTGGTGAAGGACGTCGACCACATCGCCGCGCTCTTGCTGACGCCTGCATATTGCTCGGCGAAGGTCGGCAGATATTTGGCGGTCGTGGGCACCGCTGCGCTGGGCAAGCACATCACGCCGAAGAACAGCAGCATGGCGCCGATGCCGGCGGTTTCCTTCTGCGGCGCGTTCTCTGTCACCAGCGCCGGGCTCTTCACCTCGACGGTGGGCGCCTCGGCATCGGCGGATTGCTCGAACAGCGGACTCTCGCTGGCATGGCGGCGCAGATACAGGCCGATGGGCAGGATCGCTATGCCGAACAGGAAAGCGATGCGCCAGCCCCAGGCCTCGAACGCCTCCGGCCCCAGGATGAGGATGAGGATGGCGATCACGCCCGTGGCGATGATAGTCCCCACCGCATTGCCCGCCTGGATGATCCCGCCGAAAAGCGCCCGGCGGTTCTGCGGCGCCCATTCGACGCCATAGGTCATGGACGTACCCCATTCGCCGCCCGCCGAAATGCCCTGGATGACGCGCAGGGTCACAAGCAGGATCGGCGCCCAGATGCCGATGGCGGCATAGTCCGGCAACAGGCCGATGCCCACCGTCGCGACCGCCATCATCACGAAGGTGAAAAGCATGACGCCCTTGCGCCCCAGCCGGTCGGCGGCAGGCCCCAGGATCGCACCGCCCAGCGGCCGCGCCAGAAAGGCCACGCCAAAGGCGGCAAGGCTCGCCAGGGTCGACGCACTGGCATCGTGCGACGGAAAATACAGCCTGCCGATCGTCGTGCTGAGAAACACGAACAGCGAGAAATCATAATATTCCGCGATGTTGCCGATGGCAGCCGACAGCACGACGCGGCGGCGGATGGCGGCGGTGGGAGCCCCGGCGGGAACAGGCGATGCGATGACGGTCATAATGCCCTGCGAAAAGTCGATCCGCCAACTATGTTGCATTCGATGGAACGCCTCAACGTGCGGGATATGGCGCGACCGTTGCGCAGCGCGCAACAGTTGGCGCGAGGCACTGTTGCACCGCCGGCAACAAATCATGCTGCATACCCCCATTTACGGCTCCGGCGCACCGACCAATTGTCGCCGTCTTTCGATCCGGGGAGGCAATTATGAAAAATGGGAAGCGCAGGATGAGGACGACCGGCACCGCCCTGGCCGCCATGGCAGCCCTGCTCGCCATGGGCGATGCCCGCGCGCGGACGGACGACGGCTGCCTGCTGATCCGCAACGCGACGCTGATCGACGGAACCGGCGCAGCACCCCGGCGCGGCGTCGACATCGAGATGTCCGATGGCCGCATCACCCGTATCGCCCGCGCCATCCGGCCCGCGCCCGGCGAAGCGGTGATCGACGGGACGAACCGCTTCGTCATCCCCGGCCTGATCGACAGCCATGTCCACCTGGATTTCGGAATCAGTTCCCAGCTGACCGCCGAGGAAAAGGCGGCGGTAGTGCGCAACACCCCGCGCGCCTTCCTCTTCAACGGGGTGACGACGGTCCTGAACCTGTCCTCGCCGATCGACTGGATCCTGCCGCTGCGCGAAGCGCAGCGCCGGGGTGAGACGCTTGGCCCGCGCATCTTCTCGACGGGATCGGCCTTCACCCCGGTCAACGGCTGGGGCAGCCGCCATACCGACGCCATTCCCGACGTCGACTATGCCGCCAAGCGCGCAAGGGACTATGCCGCGCGCGGCGTCGACGGGATCAAGATCATTCTCGACAACGGCCTGGGCGACTCGCACACCTTCACGGCGATGAGCGAGGAGGAACTGCGCAAGATCGTGGAGATCGCGGGGCAGAACCAGCTGCCCGTCTATATCCATGCGATCAATCTTGCCGAATATCGCCGGGCGGCAGCGGTCACGCCCCGCGCCATCGTCCATGGCCTTCAGGAACCGGTCGAGGAGGCGTTCATCGCCGATCTGGCCGCGCGGCACATCGCGGTGGTTCCAACGATCAGCCTGTTCGAATCCTTCCTGCGCGCGGATCCCGAAGCCGGCAGCAAGCTGGACAGCCCCATCCTGCGGGGCAGCATGCCGGCCTTTCTGCTGGAGAAGATGCGCACCCCCTCCTATTATCCCACCGAGCGCGCGGCCTTTATCAAGGCATCACGAACCGATTCCTATGCCTGGGCAGAGCACGCCCTGCCAGTCTTCTGCGCGAATATTGGCAAGATGCACCGCGCAGGCGTGAAGATCGGTGTCGGCACGGACGCGGGCGGGACCATCGGCTATGACTTCCAGGGCTATAACACGCCCTGGGAAATGCAACTGCTGGTCAAGTGCGGGCTCAGTCCTATGGAGGCGCTGGTCGCGGCGACCCGGTCCAATGCGGAAATCATCGGTGCGCAGGACCGGCTGGGCACCGTGGAGGTCGGCAAGGCAGGCGATGTGCTGGTGCTGACCGCCGACCCGACCGCGAACATCGCCAATGTCCGCAGGATCGAATGGGTCGTGCAGGGCGGCGTCGCCCACCCCCGTTCCGACCTGGCCTATCGCCCATGATCCGCCGCCTTGCATCGCTCGCCCTCGTCGCCGCGACGTTGAGCCTTGCGCAGCCCGTCGTCGCCGGTCCGCCACAGGATGAACTCAGCCGCTTCTTCGTCTGGTGGAACGGGGCACGGGCAAGCGGACAAGCCTTCACTGCCCAGGGCTATGCCCCCTTCCTGACCCAGGACGCCGAGCTGATCCTCGACGGGCATCTGACGGCGACCGGCCCGGCCGCCTGGGCAAGCTATTTCGAAACCGCGCGCGCAAAGGGCGGCGATGTCGAGATAGTGGTGCCGTTCAAGCATCGCATGCGGAGCCGGGGCGAGATTTACGCCTATCATATCGTGCGGGCCCGTCGTCCGGGCGGTGGCCTGTCCTGTCTGCTGACGGCAGGCCATGCCATCATCGACCATGGCCGCATCGCCCGGCTGACGATGGTGCGGCATCCCATCGACCTGGCCGGGCCGTATGTCGATCCTCTATGCTGGCGCCGCTGAACGATCCGCGACCGCCCGAGGATTGGACGCTTGCCACCGCCGCAACTGCCCCTCCAGCAGCGGCAGCAGGCGCAGCGCCCCCCCCTCCAGCTGGCGGCCGGCGCGCAGGATCAGGCTGACCGTCGCATGCTCCAGTGCGTCATCCTCGATCGCGATGCGGACCAGCCGACCCTGCTCGCAATCGAAGGAAACGGCGAGGTCGGGCAGGATCGCGACCGCCGACCCCGCAATCGCCATCTGCCGCATGACATAGATGGAGCCCGTCACCATGGCGGGCTCCAGAAAGATGTTCTGCCGCATCTCCGCCTGCTCCAGCAGCTGGCGAAGCCGGAAATGGGGTGGCGGCAGGCACATCGCATGGTCCTTCAGCCCCGCCAGCGACACGCTTTCCAGCGCGGCAAGCGGATGGGACGGGGACACGACGGCCGTCAGGGGCTGCGCGACGGAAGAGCGCACCTGGATCTTGGGATCATGCGGCGCCTGCATGACGAGGCCAAGATGCGCCTCGTCCTCGACGACCGCGCGCACGATTTCCTGCGAGGATCCAATGATAAGGTGGGTTTCCACGCCGGGATTGGCGACATGGAAACTGTTGAGCATCGCCACGAAGGAATCGCTCAGAAATCCCTCGCCGACCGCCAGCACCGCCTTGCCCCGCACCACCCGGCGCAGGTCGTCCAGCCGGGAACTCAGCGCCTCCCGCGAGGCAAGCTGGTCACGGAAATAGGATATGACCAGTTCGCCGGCCTGCGTCAGCTGGATATTGCGCCGCCCCTTCTCGATCAGGGGAAGGCCGAAATCATTTTCCAGCTGCGCGATATGACGGCTGATCGACGAGGGCGCGATGTTCAGCCGGTCGCTGGCGGCGCGCATCGATCCGGCGTTCAGGGCCTCGAGCAGATAACGCAGGGCCGTCTCGGTCATCCTGCACACCTCCGGCCGGACGACAGACCGAAGAATGGCAGGCACAGAGCGATGGGATGGTGATGCGTCATTGACCTCCTGCGCGGTCGGTCGTCACGGCAGGACCGCAGTGGCCTCTATCTCTACCAGAAAACCGGGAAGCGCCAACGCCTGAACGCCGACCACCGTATTGGCGGCCGGAACGACATCGCCGTAGAAGGCGGGGAACTCGCCCAGCACGATGCCAAGCTTATCAGGGTCATGATCGACGATATAGGTGCGCAGCCGAACCAGATTGGCAGGCGTGGCGCCGACCGCATCCAGCACCGATGCCAGATTGGCCAGCACCTGCCGCGTCTGGGCCGCCAGATCGCCATCGCCGACCAGTTCGCCCGCACCGTTCCAGGCGACCTGCCCGGCGAGATGGACGGTCCGCCCCCCCTCCTGCACCACGGCCTGGGAAAAGCCGAACTGGACGCTGTTGTACATGGTTTCGGGATTGACGGTGTGCCTCATGGATATCCCCGCTCTGTCCGGCCGATCCGCACAAGCCGGACCGCCACTGTAAACGTCGGTTCAAGCTCGCCTCGCCGACCCGATCAATAGCCGATGACGCGGCACATCGTTGCTCCGCAAGCAACGCCGGATCGACGGAACCGGAGGCCTCGCCTGTTGCATCCAGCGCAACAAACTCGACCGGCTTGCTGACTTGAGATGCAGTCGGGGACCATGCGAACGATGACGCTCTTACCAGGCGGACACGATAAAGAATGAGTGCAGACAAACGGTCCCGCGTTGGGTGGCAGGGTTATATTCCGGCTATCACCACGCCGTTCGACAAAGATCACCGGATCGACGAAACGGGCTTCGGCGCCCTGCTCGACTGGCTTTGCCAGGAAGGCATGCATGGCCTGGTCGTTGCCGGCACGACGGGCGAATGGACAAGTCTGACCGCGGACGAACGCATCCGGCTGTTCGACCTTGCAGGGTCGCAGGTCGGCGGACGTATCCCCGTGATCGGTGGCTGCTCCGCCCTGACGCTGCGCGAGAGCGTCGCTTTTGCTCAGGCCGCCGCCGCCGCCGGGCTGGACGGCATATTGGTGACGCCGCCCCCCTATATCCGTCCGAACGACGACGAGATATTCGGTTTCTATCAGCAGCTGGGGCGCGAGATTTCGCTGCCGCTGTGCATCTACAATTGGCCGCCGGGCACGGGCATCGACATGACGCCCGACCTGCTCTGCCGCCTCGCCGAGATCGACGCGGTGGTCGCGATCAAGCAGTCGACCAGCCAGTTCATGCGGTTCGTCGATACCTTCTTCGCGCTGAAGGACAAGGTCCGCGTCTTCGGCTTCCCGATGGACGAGATCGGCCTCTCCCTGCTGCGGACCCATGGTGGCGACGGCACGATGGGCGCGGGCGGCGTGCTGGGGCGCATTCAGAGCGGTTTCTACGACAATCTGTGGAAAGGCGACATCGACGCCGCCCGCGCCTGCGGTCGCAAGGACCGGGCGCTGATGGAGCAATGGTATACGCCGGAACTGGTCGGCCGCTTCGGATCCGGCCCGGCTATATTGAAGGCCGCGCTCAACGCGCGCGGCGTGCCGGGCGGCCATGTCCGTCCGCCGCTGCTCGACGTGTCGGCCGAGCATGAGGAACAGATCCGCGCGACACTCCGGTCGCTCGGCGCACTTTGACCCGTCATCGTCGTCCATAAGGGGAGGCAAGCATGTCCGATCAGCCCGAACGGCCCGTCTTCATCGAAGCCGACCACATATCCTGGACGGTCGCCGATGCGGAGGCGGTCGCGCGCTTCTACGTCGATGTGTTCGGCGCCGAGGAGCTGTTCCGCATGGGACCGCTCGACGCGGCGGACATTCCGCCGATGGCGGATGGTCGCGACTGGATGGCGGCGCATGTCAACGTCCCCGGCGCACGGCTGACGCTCATCATGCTGCGCTTGTTCTCCAACCTCAATTTCCAGCTCGTCCAATATGACAAGCCGGAGGACCGAAAGGTCGACCTGCCGCGAAACTGCGACGCGGGGGGCCATCATCTCGGCATCAAGGTGGACGATGTCGACAAGGCGATAGCCTATCTGACCGCCCATGGCTGCCGCGCCATGGAGATCATCCATATCGCCGAGGGGCCGCTGGCCGGAAAGAAGAATGTCTATCTTCTGGATCCCTGGGGGCATCAGCTGGAACTGGTCGACTGAACGACAGCCCAGGGTCGCGGGAAGGCGCCGTGCGGTTCGCGCCGCACGGCCCCTTCTTCATGCTCCCCGCTCATGCGGCATATGATCCGCAAAGCTCGGCCGCTCCATCTGGAACATGTCGCCGACCGGCCGCTCATACCATCCCGCGCCATGCATGCGCGCGACGAGGTCGAGGCCCAGCGTGTCGACATAGAGCCGGTCGACGTCGATCAGATCGTCCTGGATATGGAAGCGCAGCACTTCGCCCAATGCGATCGTCGCCTGCCCTGCCTCTATCGCCTGATAGAGACGGCACTCCATCGCCACCGGGGCCGAAGCGATGCGCTCCGGTCGCACGGCCGAGGACGGCGCGAGGGTGAGGCCGGCAGCCTCCGCCTCGTCGAACCCCGGCGGCGCGTCGATGCAGGTGAAGTTCATCGCCGGCGCATCGGCATGGCGCACCAGATTGACGACGAACTCGCCCGTCGCCAGGATGTTGGCCGCGCTGTCCTTGTGCGTGCCGTCCGGGCGACGCATCATGCCGAGGACGACCATCGGCGGATCGGCCGCCATCATGTTGAAGAAGCTATAGGGCGCGGCATTGCCAAACCCGTCCGCCGAGCGCGTCGTCACCCAGGCGATGGGACGCGGCACGATGGAGGAGCTCATCAGCTTGTAACGGTCCGCCGTCGAGAGCTGAGCGAAATCGAACTCCATCGGTTCAGTCCTCCCCGCCGCTGCGCCTGACCGCGCGCTGGGGCGCGGTGTTGACCGACAGGCTGAACACGTCCGGCCGCGCATAATGGCCGACCACGTCGAAATCATATTTGCCCCGGATCACCTCCGCCGGATCGATATCGGCATAGAGGATGGCCTCCCCGCTGTAATCCGGTCCCGCCAGCGGTTGACCAAGGGGGGAGACGATCATGCTGCCGCCACGCAGCATCACCAGATCGGGATCGTCGCCCAGCGCGCAATCGAAATCGGCGGGATAGGCGGCGCGCGTGATGTGCTGGCAGGCGGAGAGGACGAAGCAGCGCCCCTCCAGCGCGACATGGGTCATGGTCGCGGCCCAGCCGTCGCGGTCGTCGGCGGTCGGCGCGCAATAGAGGGTGATGCCCTGATCGTACATCGCCATGCGCATCATCGGCATGTAGTTCTCCCAGCAGATCACCGCACCGATGCGGCCGAGCGGCGTGTCCAGCACCGGCAGGGTCGACCCGTCGCCGAAGCCCCAGATCAGCCGCTCCGCCCCGGTCGGCATGAGCTTTCGATGCCTGGCGACGAGCCCCTTCTCGCCATCGAAGAACAAGGCCGTGCAGTAGACGGTTCCGCCGTCGCGCTCGATCACGCCGATGACGACAAAGGCGCCGGTCGCGGCGGTCGCTTCCGCCAGCGCGGCGATCTCCGGCCCATCGAGATCGATCGCAGCCTCATGATAGACGCGGTAATCCTCGCGCCCCTGCGGCTTGCGCATGCCGACCGGCGTGCCGAAGGACGCGCCCTTGGGATAGCCGCCCAGGAACGCCTCGGGAAAGACGATCAGCTTCGCACCGCCCCCGGCTGCCTCGCGGATCAACTGGGCCGCCTTGCCGGCCGACGCCATCGAATCGGTGGGAAAGGACGCCGCCTGCACCACCGCCGCCCTGAATGCGGTGCCCGGACCATGGGTCGTGTTCGACATGAAGAACCTCGCTGGAAATTGGGGTGAAAGCCGCGGATCGCAGGCTTTCGAGAAATGGAATTTACTTGCACTTGCCACTAAATGCAAAATATTTTAAGCTTGCAGCATCTAAGGGAGAACGTCCGTGGTACAGTCCGATCCATCGACCGCTTACGACCAGTTTCGCGAAGAGGTGATCGGCCGTGCGAACGTTGCCGACACGCCCGAATTGCTCGCCTATTACAAGCGACTGGAAGCATTGGGCACGGGCGCGCTGTGGACCGTGGCCAACAAGATCGAGCCATGGGAGCCTGTCTCCACTTCCGTTCCCATGTTGTGGCGGTTCGAGGACCTGCGTGCCGACGTGCTGCGCGCCCTCGACCTCGTTACGCCAGAGGACGCGGGACGCCGCGTGGTCTATCTGGAAAAT
Source organism: Sphingobium sp. (assembly GCA_047602685.1). GTDB lineage: Bacteria > Pseudomonadota > Alphaproteobacteria > Sphingomonadales > Sphingomonadaceae > Sphingobium. The sequence continues at coordinate 9,654 of JASGGS010000003.1, read as the reverse complement.
CCCGGCCGCAGCGAGGTCGTGGCGGCGGTGGGCTGGCTCTACTCGGGGCTCCAGGTGATGAAGCCCGGCGAATGCGCCTCCAGCCACCGGCACAGCGCCTCTGCGCTGCGCTTCATCATGGAAGGCTCAGGCGCCTTCACCAATGTCGACGGGCACAAGATGACGCTGGGCGCGAACGACTTCGTGCTGACCCCCAACGGCACCTGGCACGAGCATGGCGTCGCGGAGGATGGCTCGATCTGCATCTGGCAGGACGGGCTCGACATCCCGCTGATGAACGCGCTGGAGGCCAATTTCTACGAGGTCCATCCCGACCTCAACCAGGCGGTAAGCTTTCCGGTGGACGACAGCACCGCGACCTGGGCGGCGGCGGGCCTGCGTCCGGCCGGGGAGACATGGTCGAAACGCTATTCGCCGCTGCTCAAATATGAATGGGCGCCGACCTATGAGGCGCTCTCCCGCTATGCGAAGGTCACAGACGGGTCGCCCTATGACGGCGTTCTCATGGACTATGTGAATCCGCATGACGGTGGCCCGGTAATGATGACCATCGGCGCCTCCATGCAGATGCTGCGCCCCGGCGAGCGGACGAAGGCGCACCGCCAGACCGGCAGCTTCATCTATCAGTGCGCCAAGGGCTCCGGCTGGTCCGTCATCAACGGCCAGCGGTTCGACTGGAAGGAGCGCGATATCTTCGTCGTGCCCGCCTGGATGTACCATGAGCATGCCAATGCGTCCGACAGCGAGGACGCCTGCCTCTTCTCCTTCCACGACTTGCCCGTCATGCGCGCGCTCGGCCTCTATCGTGAGGAAGCGCTGGTCGAAAATGGTGGGCACCAGCCGATCCTAGCCTGACATCAGATAGTAGAGAAAAAGGAAAAACAATGCGTCTTGTCACCTATCGCGCCACCGTCGAAGCCGAAGCCCGGCTCGGCGCCATTGTCGGCAATGAGGTCGTCGATCTGGCCCTGCTGGCCGAGCAGGAGGGCATTGCCCTGCCCGCCACCATGCTGGCCTTCATCGACCTCGGCCCCAATGCCGTGAAGGCTGCGGATGCTCTGGTGAAGCGGCATGCCGACTTCTTTCCCGTGGGCACGGCCTGGCCGCTGTCCAATGTGAAACTGCTGGCGCCCATCCCCCGCCCGCGCAAGAATATCTTCGGTATTGGCCTCAACTATACGGAGCATGTCGCGGAATCGGCCAAGTCGCTCGACACTTCGGCGGAGCTGCCGCGCCAGCCGGTGATCTTCTCCAAACCGCCCACGACCGTCGTCGGCCCCGGCGACCCGATTCTGCACAACAAGAACATCACCCAGCAACTCGACTGGGAGGTGGAACTAGCCGCGATCGTCGGCAGCACCGCCAAGGGCGTGGCGCGCGAGGATGCGCTCTCCCACGTCTTTGGCTACACCGTCTGCATCGACATGAGCGCACGCGACTGTCGCCGCGCGGGCCAGTGGATCTACTCCAAGGGGCAGGACAGCTTCGCGCCCATGGGCCCGGTCGTCGTCACCGCCGACGAGATTCCCGATCCGCAGACGCTCGACCTCTGGCTGACCGTCAACGGCGTGGAGAAGCAACGCAGCAACACCGCCTACATGCTGTTCAAGGTCGATGAACTGATCGCCGACATCAGCCAGGGCATCACGCTGGAGCCCGGCGACATCATCGCCACCGGCACGCCCGCGGGCATCGGCGCGGGCATGGACCCGCAGGAATGGGTGTGGCCGGGCGACACGATCGTCGCCTGCGTCGAGGGCATCGGCACGCTGCGCCATCCGGTCGTCGACGCGAGCTAAACCCATCGCCGTTGCGGGGAGGGTGCCTTGCCCCTCCCCGATCCCTTTTCTCCCTCGATCAGGATAAGGCCGCTAACATGAGGAAGGTCGTCCACCTCGACGGCACATTCGTCGACATGCTCGTGCGACGCCGCACGGCGCACAATAGCGTACCGCTGATGAACGATTTCGGGATCAGCTCCAAGACCTGGCAGAAGATCCGCATGGGCGAACCCATCCGCGCGTCGCTGGCCCAGCGGCTGATCGAGCGCATGGGGCATATCGCGGAACAGGGTGAGGGCTGAAGGTCAGCCCCTGAGCGAACGGATCAGACGGTCGCGCAATAGCCGTTCAGCTGCTCCAGCAACGCCTCGGGCCAGGGCATCGACTTCTTGGCCTTCAGGTCCATGCATACCAGCACCGCGCTTGCGCGCAGGCGCACTTCGCCATCGCAGGTCACGACGAAGTCAATGGGGCAACTGCTGCGGCCGACGCGCTGCGGCGTGATCGCGATGGTCAGCTGGTCGCCGAGCAGGCTGGGTGCAACGAATTCCGCTTCCAGCTTGACCGTCGGCACGCCGATATGCCGGCCCAGGTGCATGGACGCGAAATCATGGCCCATGGCGGCGAACCAGTCCTCCACCGCACCGTTCAGCATCTCGAAATAGCGCGGGTAGAAGACGATGCCGGCGGCGTCGATATGGGCGAAGCGCACCAGCACGTCGGTCGCGAAACTCATTCCTCATTCTCCCTGCCGATCGACTGCTTGAGGTCCGCCAGCAAGGCGAACAGCTGTTTCTGCTTCTCCGGCTCGAACCCCGTCATCGCTTCCGTCACCCAGCCCTGGTGCGCGGCGGCCATCCGCGTGAACAGCGCCTGCCCCTCCGGCGTCAGCGCGACCCGCGCCGAACGGCGATCCTGCGGATCGGTGCGATAGGAGACGAGGTCGCCCGCCTGCAACTGGCGCACGATGGCGGTGACATTGCCGTTGGAAACCAGCAGCGCACGGGACAGCTCGCCCATGGTCTGGCCTTCGGGAAAACGGTCGAGCGAGGCCATCACGTCGAAGCGTGGCAGAGTCGTGTCGAACTGGTCGGCGAACTTGCGCCGCAGCCGCTTTTCGATGGTGGTGGCGCAACTGAGCAGGCGCACCCAGACCCGCAGGTCCATGGGCGCGCCCGCCGCCACTCCATCATGCTTTTCCTGCATCATATCCGTTCGCCGGTCCTGCCGTGGCGCTTGAGATTTTCCGCTTTTGGCGGGATCGGGCTGGTGCCGCCTAAAACAGGACGGCCCATAGCCGCAATCCTCCGCGCGGCGAAAGGGGCAGGCGCGCGAAAACGTTACGCGCGCCCGGCCTCCTGCGCCTGCTGGGCAGCACGCAGCAATTGCTGCTGGCCCAGCTGATAGGCCGGCGCCACGGCGAAGCCCGCATGCTGCGCCTCGGCCGCTGCATGCGCCGTCCACATCGGATTGGCCAGATGCGGGCGGCCCAGCGCGACCAGATCGGCACGCCCGGCGGTCAGGATGGAGTTGACCTGATCGGCGTCGGTGATGTTGCCTACCGCCATGGTCGCGATACCCGCCTCGTTGCGGACCCGGTCGGCGAAGGGCGTCTGGAACATGCGCCCGAAAACGGGGCGCGCGGCCGGATCGGTCTCGCCCGCCGAAACGTCCACGATGTCGACGCCCAGTGCTTTCAGCCGCCGCGCGATCTCCACCGCGTCGGCGGGCGTGATGCCGCCCTCGCCCACCCAGTCGGTCGCGGAGATGCGGACGGCCAATGGCTTGCCCTCCGGCCAGGCGGCGCGCACGGCCTCCACCACCGAGAGTGGGAAGCGCAGGCGATTGTCGAGGCTGCCACCGAAGTCGTCATCGCGGTGGTTCATCACCGGCGTGATGAAGCTGGAGAGCAGGAAGCCATGGCCCGCCTGTAGTTCGATCATGTCGAAGCCCGCGGCCTCCGCGCGCCCGGTCGCGGCGACGAAGTCCGCGCGAACCGCCGCCATGTCCGCTTCGCTCATCGCGGCGGGGACCAGCCCGTCCGCCTTCCACGGCCGGGCCGACGCCGACCGGATCGGCCAGGGCGCGTCGAGCGGCACGTCGTAACGGCCACCGTCGGGAATGCGGCAGGCGGCACGTGCACCGGCGTGGCCCAGCTGTGCGCACAGCTTCGCCGAACCGTGGCGATGGGCGAAATCGGTGATGCCCTTCCAGGCCGCGACCTGCGCATCGTCATAGAGGCCTGGACAGCCGGACGTTGCGCGCCCGTCCAGCGACACAGCCAGCATTTCGGTCACGATCAGGCCAGCGCCGCCCAAGGCGCGGCCGCCATAATGCACGCTGTGGAACTCGTTCGCGCGCCCGTCCGCATCGGCGGCATAGGTCAGCATCGCCGGGATGGCGATGCGATTGGCCAGCGTCAGATCGCGCAGGGTGAAAGGCGTGAACATCGGCCGCAGCGGCGCATTGTCGCCACCGCTCGAACCGCGCGCGAACCAGCGTTCGACGCCCTCCAGCCACGCCGGGTCGCGCAGGCGCAGATTCTCGTGGCTGACGCGCTGGCTGCGGGTCATCAGCGAATAGGCGAACTGGGGCAGTTCAAAGCCCATGTAGCGGTCCAGCGCCTCGAACCATTCGGTCGAGTTGCGCGCGCTGTTCTGGATCTTCAACACCTCGACATGGCGTTCCGCCTGATAATCGGCCAGCGCCTGCTCCAGCGCATCCTTGTCGGCCAGGCCGGGGCGGTTCATCACCTCAGCCAGCAGGATCGCATCTTCCAGCGCCAGCTTGGTGCCCGATCCGATGGAGAAATGCGCCGTATGCGCGGCGTCGCCCAGCAGCACGACATTGTCGAAATGCCAGTTCTCGCACAGCACCCGGCGGAAGTTGATCCACGCCGCCGAGCCGCGCAGGTGCGTGGAATTGCTTATGAGCGGATTGCCGTCGAGATAGCGCGCGAAGATGGCCTCGCACTTCGCGACGGATTGCTCCGGGCTCATCGCGTCAAAGCCCATCCTCTCCCACGTGTCCGGCGCGCATTCCACGATGAAGGTCGAGTGCGTCTCGTCGAAACGATAGGCATGCGCCCAGATCCAGCCAGCCTCCGTTTCCTCGAAGAGGAAGGCGAAGGCATCGAACAGCTTGGTCGTGCCGAGCCAGGTGAACTTGTTGGCACGCGTCTGGATATCCGTCTTGAACCGCTCCTCATGGGCGGTGCGGATCTGGCTGTTGACGCCATCGGCCGCGACGATCAGGTCATAGCCTTGCATGGTGGCGAAGCTGGCGTCGAATTCCGTCTCGAAATGCATGACGACCCCCAGTTCGCGCGCACGATCCTGAAGAATCCGGAGCAGGCGCTTGCGACCGATGCCGATGAAGCCATGGCCGGAAGAGACGACGCTCTGGCCCGAAACGGCGACCTCGATATCGTCCCAATGGGCAAAGCTCGACGCAATGGTCGCGGCGCTGGCCGGGTCGTTGCGCGTGAGATTCTCCAGCGTCTGGTCGGAAAAGACGACGCCCCAGCCAAAGGTGTCACCGCTCCTGTTGCGCTCGAACACCTCCACCTCATGCGCGGGGTTCCGCAGCTTCATCGAAATGGCGAAATAGATTCCGGCAGGGCCGCCGCCCAGACATGCAATGCGCATATATGTCTCCCATTTGCTTCAAGCCTAAAGCAATATGGTTGCACATGCAAGTATGTGGCGCACTATTCCAGATTGGCGTGCAGCCGGTTCAGCGCCTTGAGGAGGCGATCGAAATCGGTGGCCGAAAATCCTTCCACCACCTGGTGATAAATGGGCGACGTCACCTGCCGGGCCATCGCCAGCTTTTCCAAGCCCAAGGGCGTCAGGGCCAATTCCGTCACGCGCCCGTCGGATGCGCTGGGCATCGTCTCAACCAGACCCTGCCTGCCCATGCGCTCGACGATTCGCATCATCGTCGAGATGTTGATGACGGCCGCCTTGGCGACATGGGCGATCGGCTGGGGCGCATGCTCGCCCAGGACCATCAACACGCGCCAGGTCGGGATGTCGATGCCGACCGCCTTCAGCTCCGCCTCGATCACCACATTATAGCGACTCACCAGCCGGTTGAGCAGGTAGAAGGGATAGGCTTCCACCCGGAACGCATCCGATCCGGGATCACCAAAGGGGCGCAGATCTTCGGACATCGCAGGGCCTCAACTTATTTTACTTGCATTTGCAAGTTTATTTGGTCATCAAAACGTCACGCCGACGTCCGAGCGGCCAATGCCCAAGAGGAGGGCCTCATGTCCAGTGCTCAAGTGTCCAGTGCCCAACTGCTCGCGGATCTCGCCACAAGCATCGCCACCGGCGCCGTTCGGGTCATCGACCTGACCCAGACCCTGTCGGAGGACACGCCCCTCCTCGTCCTGCCGGAGCCTTTCGGCCAGACGGCGGCCTTCTCCCGCCAGGAAATTTCGCGCTATGACGAGCGCGGTGTCGCCTGGCACTGGAACAACTTCACTGTCGGCGAACATACCGGCACGCATTTCGACGCGCCCGTCCACTGGATCAGCGGCAAGGATCTGCCCGACAACAGCGTGGACAAGGTGCCGACAGCCAGCTTCGTCGCCCCCGCCGTGGTGCTCGATTTCTCGGCCGAATGCGCGGCCGACGCCGACTTCCTGCTCAAGGCCGACCATATCCGGACGTGGGAAGCGGCCCATGGCGCCATCCCGGCGGGCAGCTGGGTCCTCTTCCGCACCGACTGGTCGAAGAGGGACGTGGACGGATACACCAACCGCAAGCCGGATGGCGCACACACGCCCGGACCGGACACGGATGCCATCCAGTATATCATCGACCGCGATGTTCTCGGCTTCGGCGTGGAGACGATCGGCACCGACGCAGGGCAGGCGCATCTCCTCACCCGGCCCTATCCGGCGCATACGCTGCTACACGGCGCGGGCCGCTATGGCCTCCAGTGCCTCGAAAATCTCGACCTCCTGCCCCCGACCGGCGCGATGCTGATCTGCCCGCCGCTCAAGATCCGCGACGGATCAGGCAGTCCGCTGCGCGTCCTCGCGCTCGTTTCGGAGTAAAGGTCAGGTGGCGGAGCGGTCGTTCAAGAAGGAAGTCAGGAAACTGACGGCAGGCGCAGGCGAGATCTTCCACGGCGAGGGTATCCTCGCCGTGACCAAGGCCTTGCTGCAATCCGGCGTCGCCTATGTCGGCGGCTATCAGGGGTCGCCCATCAGTCACCTGATGGACGTGTTTGCCGACGCGAACGACCTCCTGCAAAGCCTCGACGTGCATTTCGAGGCCAGCGCGTCGGAGGCGACCGCCGCCGCCATGCTCGCCGCCTCCGTCAACTATCCGCTGCGCGGCGCAGTCGCCTGGAAGTCCGTGGTCGGCACCAATGTCGCCTCCGACGCCCTCTCCAACGTCGCCTCAGGCGGCGTGACGGGCGGCGCGCTCATCATCGTGGGCGAGGATTATGGCGAGGGCAGCTCCATCATGCAGGAGCGCACCCACGCCTTCGCCATGAAGTCGCAGATGTGGCTGCTCGACCCGAAGCCGCACCTGCCGTCGATCGTGCAGGCGGTGCACGACGGCTTCGCGCTGTCGGAGGCGACGAACACGCCGGTGATGCTGCAGCTGCGCATCCGCTCCTGCCACCTGCACGGCCGCTTCGTCACGCGCGAGAACCGGCGCCCCGCCTTCACCCTGCGCCAGGCGCTGGAGCAGCCGCGCCGCGACCTCAGCCGCATCGTGCTGCCGCCGGCCTCCTTCCTGCACGAGCGCGAGAAGCTGGAGCAGCGCTGGCCGGCGGCGCAGCGCTTCATCGCCGCGCGCGGGCTCAACGAGCTGCGCGACGGCGAGGTGGGGCACGTCGGCCTGGTCCTGCTGGGCGGCCTGGCCAACAACGTGCTGCGCGCGCTCAAGCACCTGGACCAGGCCGACCTGTTCGGCGCCAGCCGCCTGCCGCTGTACATCCTGAACGTGGCCTACCCGCTGGTCGAGGACGAGGTGCTGCGCTTCTGCCGCGGCAAGAAGGCGGTGCTGATGATCGAGGAGGGCCAGCCGGACTTCCTCGAGCAGAACCTGCACGCGATCCTGCGCCGCCACGGGCTGGACGCCGCCGTGCACGGCAAGGACCTGCTGCCCCCGGGCGGCGACTACACCGTGGCCGCGCTGCGCCAGGGCATCGAGGGCTTCCTGCGCCGGCACCACCCGGCCGCGCTGGCGCCGGCCGTGGCCGTCGCGCTGCCGGCGCCGCGCGCCGCGGCCGGGGCGGTGGCGCCGCTGCTGCCGCCGCGCCCGCCCGGGCTGTGCGTCGGCTGCCCCGAGCGGCCGATCTTCTCCTCCTTCACGCTGGCCGAGCGCGAGCTGGGCGCGCACCACGTGTCGGCCGACATCGGCTGCCACCTGTTCTCGATCATGCCGCCCTTCGGCATCGGCGCCACCACCATGGGCTACGGGCTGGGCGCCTCCAGCGCCTCGGCCTTCGCCGCCGGCCCGCAGCTGGGCGCGTCGCGGCGCGCCGTGGCCTTCATGGGCGACGGCGGCTTCTGGCACAACGGCCTGACCTCGGGCATCGCCAACGCGGTGTTCAACCGCCAGGACAACGTCTTCGTCATCGTCGACAACAACTACTCGGCGGCCACCGGCGGGCAGGACATCCCGTCCTCGCGCGCCGCCAACCCGAACCGCAGCACCATGCACCCCATCGAGCGCGCCGTGCGCGGCGTGGGCGTGGACTGGGTGCGCACCGTCACCCGCACCTACGACGTGACCGCCATGCGCGCGGCCCTGCGCGAGGCGCTGACCACGCCGGCGCCCGGCCCCAAGGTGGTGATCGCGCAGAGCGAGTGCATGCTCAACCGCCAGCGGCGCGAGAAGCCGCAGGCCGCCCAGGCGATCCGCGCCGGCGAGCGGGTGCTCAAGGAGCGCTTCGGCGTCGACGCCGCCGTGTGCTCCGGCGACCACGCCTGCATGCGCGTGTCCGGCTGCCCCAGCCTGACGCTGGCGCCCAGCGGCGACGCGCTCAAGCCCGACCCGGTGGCGCACGTCGACGCGCACTGCGTGGCCTGCGGCCACTGCGGCGAGGTGGCCGACGCGGCCGTGCTCTGCCCCTCCTTCTACAAGGCGCACAAGGTCCACAACCCCGGCGGCGGCGAGCGGCGGCTGGACCGCTGGCGCCGGCGCCTGATCGGCTGGCTGCAGGCGCGCCAGCACCGCGCGCGCGCGCGGCGCGCGCTCTACCCGCTGGAGGAACTGCGGTGAACGCCGCCGCGCCGCGCACCGTGCACATCGCCGTGCTGGCCCTGGGCGGGCAGGGCGGCGGCGTGCTGGTCGACTGGATCGTCGACCTGGCCGAGCAGGCCGGCTGGAGCGCCCAGGCCACCTCGGTGGCCGGCGTGGCCCAGCGCACCGGCGCCACCATCTACTACGTCGAGCTGGCCGAGCCCACGCCGCGGCGCGAGCCGGTGCTGGCCCTGATGCCGGTGCCGGGCGACGTGGACGTGCTGATCGCCGCCGAGCTGATGGAGGCGGGCCGCGCCGTCGAGCGCGGCCTGGTGACGCCGGAGCGCACCACCGTCGTCACCAGCAGCCACCGCACCTATGCCGTGCAGGAGAAGATGGCGCCGGGCAACGGCGTGGCCGCCGGCGCCGCCGTCCTCGACGTGGTGCGGCGCGAGGCGCGCCGGCTCGTCATCGACGACATGCAGGCGTTGGCCGCGCGCCACGGCAGCGTGATCTCGGCCAGCCTCTTCGGCGCGCTGGCCGGCAGCGGCGCGCTGCCCTTCGCGCAGGCCGACTTCGAGGCGGTGGTGGTGCGCAGCGGCGTCGGCGTCGAGCCCAGCCTGGCGGAGAGATGCATGCGGCCGTCTTCGCCACGGAAT
>JASGGS010000200.1:0-7828 GCA_047602685.1 Sphingobium sp. | reverse complement strand
CACCCATTCGGCGCCCGCCCGCGTCTTCCCCAAGCCGCGCCCCGCCATGACCAGCCATATCGTCCAGTCGCCCGGCGGCGGCAGCTGCTCCGGCCGGGCGCGCAACTCCCAGCGGGTCAGCAGCCCCTCCATCCCCTCCCGCCCGATGGCGGCGAGGAGCAGGCGCGTCTCCTCCTCCGTCAGCAGGGCGGCGCGTTCGAGGTCCGATCGCCCATGCTCAGCCATCGTCCCCTCCCGCATCCGCCACCATGCCGGTCAGCCGCGCGCGCACCCGCGCCAGCTCCGCCCGCACCTTCTCCACCAGTTGCGGATCGCTCGCGTCGCGCATCGCCTCCATCGCGCGAAAGCGCTCCACCGTCTCGCGATGCGCCTGGAGCAGCCGCATGGCCACGCCATGCGGATGGCTGCGGACGGTCTTCACCTGCTTCACCCGCCCGTCGCCGTCGCGCACCGTCTCGGTCCGCTCGCTGCCCTCCAGCGCATGGTGCAGCATCAGCATCTCCAGCCGGAAATAGCCCGCCTCCAGCGCCGCCATCCACCGCGCGGCGAAACCCGCGTCGCGCTGCCTGCGCACATGGGCCGCGCGGCTCGACATGCCGGCCCGCTCGGCGGCATGGGTCACATTGGCCGTCTCCGCCAGCTCCGTGAAGAAGACCGCTTCCCGCGCGGCGCTCCAGCGGCGGCTCATGCACGCGTTGCGCAGCGCGCGGCGGCGTTTCTCCCGCGGGGCCAGGCCCCGGGATTCCCCATCGCTCATGTCGCATGCCCCCGGACAAAGGAAAAGCGGGCCCGCGCCCCTCGGCGCCGCCCGCTCCATCCGCGCCCCGTGGGGCCGGATTCGTCAACCATGTCCGATACGTGCCATATCAGCGTCACGATGTCAAGGATTATTATCCAAATAGGTTAAATGAGACGCTCGCATCTTGTCATTGCCTCCGTCCCCGGCGCGGGCTAGCACAGGGGAAACAGGGAGAGGATGATGGGAGCGGAACAGGCACCTATGGCCGATTTGCAGGCACCGGCCTTGCACGCGCCGGCCACCGCGGGGGCCGACCCCGCCCCGCCCGCGCCGCTGCTCTCCCCCGCCGCGCGCCGCTACGCGCTGTTCCTCCTCTTCTGCGCCTATACGATCAACTATGTCGACCGGCAGGTCATCACCATCCTCCAGGACCCGATCAAGGCGGAACTGGGCCTCAGCGACACGCAGCTCGGCCTGATGACGGGCCTCAGCTTCGCCCTGTTCTACGCGGTGCTCGGCGTGCCCATCGCCCGGCTGGCCGACATCCGCCCGCGCAAGACGATCATCACCCTGTCCATGGCCTTGTGGAGCGGCATGACGGCGCTGTGCGCGGCGGCGGGCAGTTTTGCCACGCTCCTCCTCTGCCGCATCGGCGTGGGCGTGGGCGAGGCCGGGCTGACCCCGCCCGCCCATTCGCTCATCTCCGACTATTACGAGCCGGAACGGCGCGCCGCCGCCCTTTCCATCTATTCGTCGGCGGGCACGGTGGGGATGATGGCGGGCCTGCTCGCGGGCGGATGGATCAACCAGTATTTCGGCTGGCGCGCCGCCATAGTGATCGTCGGCCTGCCCGGCATCCTGCTGGCCCTCGTCACATGGGCGACACTGAAGGAGCCGCGCCGGGGCCAATATGACGTCCCGGTCCCCGCGACCCCCGCCGCCGCGCCGCGCGCCGGTCCCGGTTCCGGTCTCGCCCTGCTCGCGCGCAATCCGGCCTTCCTCCTCCTCATGCTGGGCTGCGGCCTCCACACCTTCGTCAATTACGGCATGGGCAACTGGATGGCCCCCTTTCTGGGCCGCGTCCACGGCATGTCGAGCGGCGAGATCGGCACATGGCTCGCCGTGCTCGCCATCGGCCCGGCGCTGCTCGGCATGGTGGGCGCGGGCTATGCCGCGGACTGGCTGTCGCGCCGCCGCCCGCATGCCCGGCTGGAGATCGCCGCCGCCAGCATGATCCTCGGCGCGCCCTTCCAGGTGGGCGCCCTCCTGGCGACGGACGCGCATGCCGCGCTCGCGATCCTGTCGGGCAGCTTCTTCTTCGGCGGCGCCTATCTCGGCCCCAGCATCGCGGCCGCCCATGCGCTGGTGCCGCCGTCGCTGCGCGCCTCCGCCTCGGCCATGATCATGCTGGGCGTCAACCTGATCGGGCTAGGGCTGGGACCGCTGGCCGTGGGCCTGCTCAGCGATGCCTGGGCGGGCGCGGGCAGCGGCGCGCTGCGCCATGCCATGCTCGCCATCGTGCCGGGCGAGCTGTTCGGCTTCGCGCTGCTCCTCGCCGCGATCGGGCGCGAACGGCGCGCGCGGGCGGAGGCGCATCTGGTCTGAAAACAGGGCGGGGATGCCGGACCGGATGGTGCGACCCGACCGGCTCCGTCCTTTCGAAACGGCTGTTCCGGTCCAGCGCCTCCATTTGTTATATATTCAGAGCATATTGGCAAGCCCGCAGCCACGGGACAGGCCGCGCGCCGCACGGCCGACGCCCCATGCTTCCGCTAGAGCGGGTTTTGCTTTGACTGAAGCAAAACCCGCTGAGGGATTCTTTGTTTTCCGCGATTTCCGAGCCGTCAGGTGAGTCCACCTGACTTGAAATCGCTCTAGCCGCCCCTGCGCCTCCCCCACCGCTTCCACGGCGATCGAACCGCCCTGCCCCGCTTCCCGCGATGTCCCGGCCGCCGGATAGTTCCACCCGGCCCGCAATCGCTCTAAGGAAGGCGTCATGCACGCCGACCTGCTGACGGACGCCATGGCTCCTCTCCTCCTCTGGCTCAACCTGGCCGGGCTTGCCGTGTTCGCCGCATCGGGCGCGCTGGCGGCGGCGCGCAGGCGGCTGGACATCATCGGCGCCTGCTTCTTCGCCCTCGTCACCGCGACGGGCGGCGGCACCATGCGCGACCTGCTGATCGGCGCGCCGGTCTTCTGGATGGCGGATGCGGCGCCGGTGGTCATCTGCGTCGCCATCGCCGTCGCGGCATGGATCGTGCCGCTCCGCCTCTGGCCGGAACGCGCGCTGGAATGGCTGGACGCGGCGGGCCTGTCCGCCTTCGCCGTCTATGGCGCGGCCAAGGCGCTGCAATTCGGCATCTCCCCCCTGCCCGCCATGGCCATGGGCATCATGACCGCCTGCCTGGGCGGCATCATCCGGGACATGGTGGCGGGCGTCCCCTCGATCCTCCTGCGCCACGAACTCTATGTCACCGCCGCCCTTCTCGCCGCCGGATCGTTCGTCGGCCTGGCCCTGGCGGGCCTGCCCGAACCCTGGCCGATGCTGCTCGGCGCCCTCGCCGGCTTCACCCTGCGCGCCGCCGCCCTGATCTGGAACCTCGCCTTGCCCCCGCACAAGGGCTGACGGGACCCATTCGCGCGAAGCGCTTTTCCCATCAAGCGCGAAGACGCGGGATCAATCCTCTTCGCGTCCTCTGCGCCTCTGCCCGAACCCTCTTCCGCGCGGCGAGTCCCCCATCCGGCCGAGTCCCCCATCCGGAACGCCGCCCTCCTTCGACAAGGGCCGATCGAGGCCATCATCGCGCGACAGCGCGGAGAGGGGAAAATCGCGCCTCCGCGCGCCCATTCCCCGCCCGCGTCGCCCACCAGCAAAAAGGGCCGGAGCGTCTCCGCCCCGGCCCCTCCTTCAACCCCGTCCCGATCAGTCCGGCTTCTTGGGCAGTTCCACCGTCGTCGTCGCGGTCGCCTGCGTCTTGCCGAACTGGTTGGCCATCTTGAAATCGGCCTTCACCAGATGGCGGCCTTCCTCGTCCACCCACTTCTCGGTGACGGTCGCGTTCATCACCGTGATCTCGCCCGACAGGGCGGGGCCGCGATAGGCGCAGTTCGAATGGCGCACAAAGCCCCATTCGCCCGCCCAGCCCGCGAAATAGTCCACGATCCACGCCCCCATGGACGCGCCATAGCCATAGGCGCGCGGCATGCCGATGGTGCGCGCCCAGCGGGGGAACAGGTGGCCGCGCGACGCGCCGATATAGGCGCCGTCGGTCAGCTCCGGATTGATCCGCTCCATGATCGGGTCATTCTCATGGCCCGCCATCTCCTTGGTGAAGCCCAGATCCTCCAGGTTCAGCTCGCGCCGGTCCAGCGTGCCCCAGACGGTGAACAGGAAGGAGCGCCATTCCGTCGCGAAGCTGGCGACGGTGTGGATGCCGATGACGCGCTCGGGCAGCGCGTCGCCGACATTCACCTCGTCCCACCAGCGCTCCTTGTGGCCCAGGTCGTGGAGCATCTTGATCCACTCGAACTTGCGGTCCTCGAGGGCGTTATACGCCTCGTCGCTCCACTCGATCTCCTCGGCATCGTCCAGATTGGTGTTCGCGCCGCCCGCATGGGCGTTGTAGCGGATGGCGGTCGAACGCTGCTTGGCGATCAGTTCGCCATGCTGGTTGCGGTAGAAATTGTCGCCGCGCTCGAAGCAGGTCGGACCGGCGAACTTGGTCTCCTTGACCACATAGTCGAACGGGATGCGCTCATTGCTGATCGTGTCGCCGTCGAACACGCGGGGACCGTAGAACCACCATTCGTCGCCGCCGAAGAGCAGGTGCGAATTGGGGATCTTGCCCGCGCAGGACGGGGACGTGCCATGGCCGTCGTCCATCACGATGGGGAAGGATTGCGGCGCGACCAGCTTGCCCCAGCGGCTTTCGGCGGCATAGGCCGGGTCGTAGTGCAGCAGGTTGGGATAGTGCATCGCCTGGACCCAGCGGCGGATGTCGTTGTTGCGCAGCGGCTCGCGCAGCGGCGACGACTCGATGGGCTTGCCCATCCAGCGGTCGAGATCGGAAACGTCCAATATGGTGTCGGCCACGCGCCTCACTCCTTTTCAGCAATCCTTGCGGCCCGACCCTCTCCGGATGGAACGGCGGCGTTCCGGTCCCGGGCGTGGATCAGGCCCTGCTCCATTGTCCGGGCCTCCCCCCGTCTCGCGGGCGGCCCTGCCTTCCGCCTTCGCTTACATGCCTGCCCCTGTCTTGACCAATACGGCCAGATTTCATCGCCACGGCGGTGCGCCCGGCGTCCGATCTGCCACTTTCCTTGCGCCAACTATCGAGAAGCGCGGGCGCCGCCGTGGAAGGAGATGTTGGATTTGTAGGATTGTAGGATCGGGAAGGACAGGCCGTGAGCGCAAGCGCCGCCGGGAATGTGGTCACTCTGGACACGAGCGACGTCGACAAGTGGGTAGGGAAGCCCGTGATCTTTGCGGAGATGTGGGACCCCTGCAACGCCACCGACATCCGCCGCTGGGTCCAGGCGCTGGACTATCCCAATCCGATCCACTGGGACGAGGAATTCGCCAGGAATTCCCGCTTCGGCGGCATCGTCGCGCCGCAGAGCTTCACCGTCGCCATGGATTACGGCCATGGCTGCCACCCCGCCTGCGTGGGCAAGGTGCCGGGCACCCACCTCATCTTCGCGGGGGAGGAATGGTGGTTCTACGGCACCCCCGTCCGCCCCGGCGACAAGCTGGTGCAGGAACGCCGCTTCGACGGCTACAGCGTCACCGACACGGGCTTTGCCGGGCCGACCATGTTCGCCCGCGGCGACACGATCCACCGCAACCAGAACGGCGTCCTCATCGCCAAGGAGCAGGCGACCGCCATCCGCTATCTGGTGGAGGAGGCGAACCGGCGCGGCGTCTACGGCAAGGACAGGCGCGCGCCCAAGCGCTGGAGCAGGGAGGAATTGTCGGAAGTCCACGCCCTGCGCCACGACTGGATACTCTCCAACCGCGAGGGGCGCTCGCCTGCCTATGGCGATGTGAAGGTCGGCGATCCCATCGGCCCGCGCCGCGTCATCGGCCCGCATTCGGTGGTCAGCTTCGCCAATGAATGCCGCGCCCACCGCCAGAATATCTGGGGCACCTGGCGCTGGAACGTGCCGGAGGGCGTCCATGACCCGGCCAAGGAGGATGCGGGCTTCGGCGCCGACATGACCTATGACCATGATGCGCGCAGGATCGACCCGCGCATGGGCGACGGCCTCTATCACGGCCCCTCCTCCGGCCATATCAATGCGGAGA
This sequence comes from Sphingobium sp., assembly GCA_047602685.1. Taxonomy (GTDB): domain Bacteria; phylum Pseudomonadota; class Alphaproteobacteria; order Sphingomonadales; family Sphingomonadaceae; genus Sphingobium. The sequence goes on along the minus strand of JASGGS010000200.1, from coordinate 1,784 downwards.
AGGCGGAGAATATCGGCATGGGCGGCGCCTATGGCTATGGCGCCTCGATGAATGCCTGGCACCTCGACACCATCGCCTATTGGGCGGGGCATCAGGGCTATGTCTGGCATTCGAAGACGCAGTTCCGCAGCCCCGCCTTCGAGGGCGACGTGACCTATGTCGATGGCGAGGTGATCGAGAAGATCGACAATTCCAGCTACGGTTTCCCGGTGGTCAGGGTGCAGACCCGGATGACGACGCAGGATGGCGACACCATCCTGAAGGGCACCGCCGAAGTCCAGCTCCCCTATTGACGGGAGGCAAGGCCATGACATCCCCGCGCCTTTCCATCGTCCATGGCGATCCGCTGGCGGAGGAGCCGAATATCGGCGCCCTCACTATCGCCGGCTATGGGCGGGACGTCACCACGCGCTGGGCCGGGCGGGAGGCGCTGGTCATGCATGGCCCCGACGGCCGCGTCTCCTGGACCTATGACAGGCTGTGGGACCGCTCGCGCGCCGTGGCGCGCGCGCTGGTCGCGGGCGGCGCGGGCGTGGGGAGCCGCATCGGCGTCCTCATGACCAACCGGCCGGACTATCTCGCCGCCGTCTTCGGCATCGCCATGGCGGGCGGCGTCACCGTCTCGCTCAGCACCTTCTCCACGCCGCAGGAACTGGAATATCTGCTGCAGGCGGGCGGCGTCTCCATTCTCCTCTACGACCGCCAGGTGCTGAAGAAGGATTTCGGCGCGATCCTGGCCGGGCTGGAACCGCGCATCGCCTCCGGCACGCCCGGCCGCCTGTCCTCGCCCCTCTTCCCCTTCCTCACCCGCCTCGTGGCGCTGGACAGTGTGACGGCGAACCCGGCTCCGCCCGCTCCCGACGGTGGGGCCGTGGAAAGCTGGGCAGCTTTCCTCGCCAGCGGCGACGGGGTGGACGATGCCGTCCTCGACGCGCGGGCCGCCGCCGTCCATCCGTCGGACGTGGGCGCCATCTTCTTCTCTTCCGGCACCACCAGCCTGCCGAAGGGCATCGTCCACACCCAGCGTGCCATGGCGCTCCAATGGTGGCGGTGGCGGCGCATCTTCAACCTCGATCCGGAAAACCATCCGGTCCGCGGCTGGACGGGGAACGGCTTCTTCTGGTCGGGCAATATCTCGATGATGGTCGGCATGTGCCTCACCACCGGCGGCGCCATCGTCCTGCAACCCGTGTTCGACGCGGGCGAGGCCCTGGACCTCATGGAGAAGGAGCGCGTCTCCTATCCCAATGGCCGCCCGCATCAATGGGCGCGCCTCCAGGAGTCCGACCGCTGGGACAAGGCGGACCTCTCCAGCCTCCATTATGTGACCTATGGCGGCATCATCCACAGCCATCCGACCGTGAAGACCGACTGGCGCATGTGCCCCGCCTTCGGCACGACGGAGACGCTGACCATCAATACCGCCGTCCCCGCCAACACCCCGGAGGAGATATATAAGGGCAGCTATGGCCGCCCCCTGCCCGGCAACACGCTCAAGATATTCGACCCCGACAGCGGCCGGGTCGTGCCCGTGGGCGAGCGGGGCGAGATCGCGATAAAGGGGCCCACCCTGATGCTCGGCTATATCGGCAAGACCATCGAGGACAGTTTCGATGCGGAAGGCTATTTCTGCACGGGCGACGGCGGCTATGTCGACGAGGACGGGCAACTCTTCTGGGAAGGGCGCCTGACCGAGATGATCAAGACCGGCGGCGCCAATGTCTCGCCGATCGAGATCGATCTCGTCCTTGCCGACTATCCAGGCATCAAGCGGGCGCAGACCG
>JASGGS010000199.1:0-7829 GCA_047602685.1 Sphingobium sp. | reverse complement strand
GTGCCGAAACGTTCGAACGACTCGTCAAACCCAATTTAATGGTCTGACGAAAGCGTCCCGGCGGCTCCGCGCCGCCGGGCGGCAGGCCGCTCAGGACGGGATGCGGCCGCCGTTCACGCCGATGGTCTGGCCGGTGATGTAGCTCGACGCCTCCAGGCACAGCCAGGAGCAGGCATTGGCGATGTCGTCCGTCTCGCCCACGCGGCGCACCGGCATCATCTCCCGCACGGTTTCCAGGGGGATCGGGAATTTCTCGCGATTGGCCTCCGACATCACCGTGCCCATGATGATGCCGGGCGGGATGTTGTTGACCGTGATGCCCAGCGGACCCAGTTCCGCGGCCAGTGTCCGGGTCAGGGCGATGATGGCGCCCTTGGACGAGGAATAGGGCGCCATGTTCGCCGATCCGGTCTGCGCGCTGGACGAGGACATGTTGACGATGCGGCCCCATTCCGCGGCGATCATGTCTGGCAGGACGACCTGGGTCACGATGAAGGTGCCCTTCACGTTGATCTCGTAGACGCGCTCCCACTTCTCGTCCGTCACCTCCAGAAAGGGGGTGGTGTCGGTGATGCCCGCATTGTTGACGAGGACGGTCACCGGGCCGAAGGCGCCGCGCAGCCGTTCCACCGCCGCCGTCACCTGCGCCCGGTCCGCGATGCTGGCCTGGAGGGCGATCGCCCGGCCGCCCGCCGCGACGATCTCGTCCGCCGTCTTGCGCGCATCCTCGATCAATATGTCGAGCACGCCCACGGCCATGCCGTCCGCCGCTAGCCGCTTCGCGCAGGCCTTGCCGATGCCGGATGCCGCGCCTGTCACCAATGCCGTCTTCGTCATGTCCTGCCTCTCCCTGCTATTGATAAGATCACTGGCTTCCCTACCCGATCAGCGGTATCGGCCGATGCGGCAGCGAGCGCTTGACATATTCGGACAGCGGGAAAGGGCTGCCCTCTATCTCCCCGCCACCGCCATTCCACCGAACGACGATGGCAGGCAAGCCGCGCGGGCCGCATGCCTTTCTTTTGGTTCGCGCAAAGGCGCGGCGGATATTCCGTTCAGGGAGAGTGGAAGCGGCCCGTGGGAAGGACGACGCCATTGCGCGCGGCATAGCCTTCCCATTCGGCGGTGAGGTCGGCCAGCCGGGCGGCCTGCGTGGCGGCGAGGTCCTTGGTCTCGCCGGGGTCGTCGGCGATGTTGAACAGGTGCCAGCGGCCGTCGCCCGTGTCGGTGATCTTCCAGTCCCCCTTGCGGATCGAGCGGGAACCGAAAAGCTCCGTCCCGAACACTTCGTCGGGGCCATGGACCGCCGCTGCCTTGCCGCCGAGCCAGGGAAGGATGGAGCGGCCCTGTATCGGCTCGACCGTCCGCCCCGCGAAGGTGCCGCCCGGATCTGGCGCGCCCGCCAGCGCGAGGAAGGTGGGCGCGATGTCCGCCGCCGTCAGGAAGGCGCGGCCGATGCGGGCCGGGCCGGTGATGGCGGCAGGCCCCGCGATGAAGCTGGCGGTGCGCGTGCCCCCTTCGGTCGCATAGGTCTTGTAGAGCCAGGAGGGCGCCGCCGACGCGCTCGCCCAGCCGGGACCATAGCCCGCAAAGGAGGTCGCCGCGCCCAGATTGGCGAGGCTGTTGTCCGCCTCGTCATGCCGTTTCTTGAGCGAGGGCAGCTCGGCATCGTCATAGGCCATGCCTTCTGGTCCATTGTCGGACAGGAAGAGGATGACCGTATCGTCGAGTCTGCCCGACCGCTTCAGTTCCGCGACGACGCGGCCGACATTGCGGTCCAGCCGGTCGACCATGGCGGCATAGACCTCCATCTCCCGCGCGGACCGTGCCTTCTGCTCCGGCGTCAGCGCGTCCCAGCCGCCGGGCGGCTTGAGCCGGGCATGGGCGGGCTTTGCGGGGTCGCGCAGGCCCAGCGCCGCCTGCCGGTCGAGGCGCCTGGCCCGCAGCGCGTCGAAGCCCGCGTCATAGACGCCGCGATAGCGGGCGATGTCCGCCTTCGGCGCCTGAAGCGGGGCATGGGGGGCGGTGAAGGCGAGATAGGCGAAGAAAGGCTTGTCCCTTTCCGGTCCCTCCGACGCCTGCCGCAGATAGTCGACCATCTTCGTCGCGAAATAGTCGGAGGAGTAGAAATCGGCCGGGAGCCGGGGCACGATCCGGCCATCCTCCGTATAGACCACGCCCTTGGCGGGATCGGTGGCGAGACCGAGGCCCAAATGATTATGCGCGGCGGGCAGCACGGCGAAGCTGCGCTGGAAACCGCGATCATGGGGGTCCTGTCCCGGCGCGCTGCCCAGATGCCATTTGCCCGACAGGAGGGTCCGATAGCCCCGCGCCGCCAGCAATTCCGCCAGCGTGGCATTGTCGGCCCGCAAATAGCCCTCCAGCCCGCGCTTGCCCTGCTGGTTGGGCGTGACCAGCTCCATCGCGCCGAGGCCGACGCGGTGCGGGTCCGTGCCGGTCAGCAGCATGGCGCGCGTGGGGGAGCAGGCGGGCGCGGTGTGGAAATCGGTGAAGCGCACGCCCCTTTTGGCAAGCGCGTCCAGATGGGGCGTGCGGATTTCCCCGCCAAAGGCGCCAAGGTCCGAAAAGCCGAGATCGTCCGCGACGATGACGAGGAAATTAGGCGTCCTTTGAGGCGCGGCGGGGGCGGGCGGGGGGAGTTGCCGTTCCTGCGCCAGTGCCTGCGCCGCCGGGAGGGCGAGCGCCGCCAGGGACAGGGCGGCGAGGAGCCGGGATAGCATCTTTCCTTTACGGCGCATGTCTCTCTCCTGTGATGCGAGGGGGTTCAGGGTTTTGGGAAGGGATTTGTTCGCGCAGAGGGCGCAGAGGGGTTTCTCCTCGCCTCCGCGTCTCCGCGTGAACTTTCCTGTTGCGCCGGTTGGTTCGCGCGGAGACGCGGAGGCTTTTCTTCCTCCCCCTCTCCGCGCGTCCGCGCGTCATTGTCTACCTGCGGCGCGATAATGACGGCGCTCCTCAGAACTTCGTGCGGAAGGTGAGGCCGATGGTGCGCGGTTCGCCCACTATGCCGGAGATCCGGCCGGTGCTCGATCCGCTGAGCGTCACGAAATACGCCTCGTCGAACAGGTTGCGTGCCCAGACGGAAAGGTCCCACAGCCCGTTGGCCGTGCGCCATCCCAGGCGCAGATTGGCGATGCCATAGGCGGGCACGCGCGAATAGGCCGAGTTCGTCACCTGCGTGAAATAGGAACTGCGATGCGAATAGTCGGCATGCGCATAGAGTTCCGATTCCGACAGGGTGAAGGCCAGCGGCTGCGCGATGTCCGCGCCGATGCTGTACGTCCATTCGGGCGATCCGGCGACCGCCTGTCCGCTGAGATCGACCGATCCGCCGCCCTGCCTCTCCACGGGCGCGGGGGCGTTGGGATAGCTGCGATAGCTGGCATCGACATAGGAAAGCGCGCCGGTGAAGGCGACATGGCGGGTCGGCGCGACGCGCGCGTCGATCTCCACGCCGCGCGAGCGGACGCTGCCGACATTCTGGATATATTGCACCGTCTGGCTGCCGATCAGCGTGCTGATCGAGCTTTGATAGTCCGACACGTCCGTCCAGAAGGCGGCGAGGTTGAAGGTGAGGCGGCGGTCCCACAGCTCGCTCTTGAGGCCGAGTTCGAAGGCATCCACCTTTTCCGGCGCGATGACGCGGGGGATGACGACGCCCACGGGCGCGGAGGAGAGGTTGAGGCCGCCCGACTTGCCGCCGCGCGCATAGCTGCCATAGGCAAGCACGGTCGGCGCGATCTTGTAGCCGAGCGAGGCGAGGCCGGTCAGGCTGTCATTCCCGTGCGCCACATAGGGCAGGTCGACTTCCGGCAGGAAGCCGTTGCGGATGGCCTGCGCGCCCGCGACCCCGCTAATGTCCTGGCCGCCGACGGTCAGCTGGCGGAACGATCCCCATTTCTCCTCATGAGTGAAGCGCAGGCCGCCGGTCAGGCTCAGCCTTTCCGTGATGTTCCAGCTTGCCTGGCCAAAGGCGGCATAGCTGTTGGTCTTCGCATAGAGATAATTGTTGGAGGCCCAGCCGTTGAGCGCCCGCTCATAGGAGGCAAGCGGCAGGGGCGCGGACGGCGCGCGGAACCATGCGCCCGCCGCGTCGCCATAGGCATTGTAGCCGGTGCTTTGCAGGCGCTGCCAGAAATAATAGGCGCCCAGTACCCAGTCGACCGTCTGGCGGCCCGTGGAGGCGAGGCGGACTTCCTGGCTGAACTGCTGCTGGTGGCTTTCGGTATGGCCGACGACCCAGATGGGCAGGCCCGTGCCGTCATTGTCGTTGCGCGGGTCCCAGTCCCACCAGCGATAGGCGGTGATGGAGGTGAGGGCGACCTTGCCGAAATCCCAATCGACCTGCCCCGACGCGCCATAGCTTTCCATGAAGACGCGGATCGGGGAATCGACGTCGGTGCGGCGCGCGAACGGATCGACGGGCGGCAGGACGTAGCCGGCGCGGGCGGCCTGGTCGGCAATGGTGTCCGACAGGGGCGCGCCGTTGGAGAAGGTGGTGAAGGTGCCCGCGACGACGCCGGTGCAGCAGCTGTAATTCTGCTTCGAATAATCGCCGATCAGGCGGATGGAGAGATCCGGCGACGGCTTGACGAGCAACTGGCCGCGCACGGTGAAATTATCCTGCTCCTGATGGTGTTTGCCGGTGCGGGTGTTGTAGAGGAAGCCGTCGCGATGCGTGTCCGCCACGCTGAGCCGCAGCGCCACCTTGTCCGCGACGAGAGGGGCGGAGGCGGAGCCGCGCACCTGGTGATAGCCGTAATCGCCGACGCTGACCTCCGCCGTCGCCTCCGGCGTGAAGCTGGGCAGGCGGCTGGTGATGTTGAGGGCGCCCGCCGTGGTGTTCTTGCCGAACAGCGTGCCCTGCGGCCCGCGCAGCACCTCCACCCGGTCGAGGTCGACCAGTTCGAACTGCGACTGGGCGGGGCGGCCGTAATAGACATTGTCGACATAGACGCCGACGCCATATTCCAGCCCGTCATTGGTGATCGCGACATTGGAGCCGAGGCCGCGAATATTGATGTTGGTGTTGCGCGGGTTGAAGCTGAACACCTGCATGGAGGGGACGAGCTGCTGGATTTGCGTCAGCGTGACGAAGCCGGTCGCCTCGAGCTGCTGCTGCCCGACGACGCTGAGCGCGATGGGCACGTCCTGCGCCCGTTCCTCGCGGCGGCGGGCGGTGACGAGTATCTCGTCCGACGCGTCGGCTCCGGTTTCGGCCCCGGTTTCGGTAGGCAGCGCCTGCTGCGCATGGGCGGCGCCCGGGAGCGGACCGGCGGCGGCGAGAGCCGCGCCGAGCCGGAGGAGGATGGATGTCTTCATGTCTTTACCCCTGAACTGATGATGAAAGGCACGCGCCCGCCGCCGCTTCTCTGCCCTTGGCGGAGTGAGGGTCCGTGCTGTCGGTCGGAATGGAGGACAGGGCAGCCTCCACCGCTCGCGCGCCGCATGGCCGCGGCGCGACGGCTGGCCGTCCCCTGTCCTGTCGTCGTGGCGGAGGATCGGTGGGGGCTTCTCCCATGCCCCGCCTCCTCCTGCCCGAAGGCTTATTGGCCCGGTGCCGGAAACCCCGTCCGGGTCGGCTGGAGGTCGACCGTGACGGAACGCAGCGTGCCCGTGAACGGGAAGGGCGCGCGATAGTCCGCGGTCAGCGCGGTGCCGTTGTCATGGCCGACCGAACCGTCCTCCAACTGGAATTTATAGGCGACGGTGGCGGGGAGGCGGGTTTCCGCCACCTGGCGCCCGTCGATGTTCATGACGAGGCGCCCGCCCTTGCCGACGCCCGGCCCGTCCTGCGTGAAGGCGACCGCGACCTGGTGCGCGCCCCGGTCCAGCGGGGCGGGGGCGGCGAGGCGCGTGGTGCTGGCCGCGTCGTCGCTCCTGACATAGAGGAAGGTGGGCACGCCGCGCAGCAGGACGAGGCCCCAGCCGGAGAAGCGGCCGCCATAGGTGATGAGCGTCCCCTCGCCGCCGCCGCCCGGGGCGTCCAGACCCGCGCTGATCGTCCAGCCGCGGTTGACGAGGCTGGGAAAGGCGCCCTCCGGATAGCGATAGGGGGAGGGGTAGAGGATGTGGCGGCCGGTGGTGGACAGCGCCTCCGGCCGGTTCTCCGCCATGAGGAGGGCGGTGGTGTTGCTTTCGATGGGATAGACGCGGTTGCGGCGCGCCTCCCTGTCGAACAGGGACCGGAGCTCGCGCAGGCGCCGGGGATAGCGCGCGGCCACGTCCACGGTCTGGCTGGGATCGGCGGCGAGGTCGTAAAGCTGCCACGGACCCTTTTGCGGATCGCTGGCCTCGCCGCCCGCATTGCGCGTGCGCACGGGCGTCGCGGCCAGCCAGCCGTCGCGGTAGAGGGCGGCGGTGCCCGCAATCTCGAAATATTGGACATGGTGGCGGCCCGGCGCGTCCGGCCGGCGCAGGGAATAGGCGAAGCTCACCCCGTCGAGCGGCTTTTGCACAACGCCGTCGATGCTGGCGGGCCGGGCGAGGCCGCCCAGTTCCAGCAGGGTCGGCACGACATCGACCAGATGCGTGAACTGTTGCCGCACGCCCCGCTCCGCTATGCCCTTCGGCCAGGAGATGACGAGGCCGTTGGTGGTGCCGCCCAGCCGGGACGCGTCCACCTTGTAATAGGGATAGGGCGTGTTGACGGCATTGGACCAGCCCGCCGGATGGACGGGATAGCTGTCCGGCCCGCCGATCGCGTCGATGCGGGCGAGGCTGCGCCGCAGTTCCTCCGCCGGGGCGACCGGGCCCGCATAGTTGATCGTGCCGCCAAGCCCGCCCTCCGGCGTGGCGCCATTGTCGCCCTGGATATAGACGACGATCGTATTGTCCAGTTGCCCGGTCGCCTTCAGCCGGTCCAGCACCCGGCCGATCTGGTCGTCGCAATAGGCGAGCGCGGCGGCATAGGCCTCCATATGGCGGGCATAGACGCGCTTCCGGTCGGGCGTCAGGCTGTCCCAGGCGGGGATGCCGGGCGGCAGCGGCGCCAGCGCGGCATGGGCGGGGATGATGCCGAGGCGCTTCTGCCGCGCGAACGTCTCCTGCCGGTAGACGTCCCAGCCCGCGTCGAAGCGCCCCTTGAACCGCGCGATCCAGTCGGCGGGCGCGTGGAGCGGCGCATGGGCGGAACCGGGCGCATAATAGAGGAAGAAGGGGCGGTCCGGCGCCTGCGTGCGCTGCATGTCCAGCCAGCCGACGGCATGGTCGGCCAGGTCGCGGTCGAGGATATAGTCCTTCTGCTCCGGCACCGGCACCTGCGTCCTGTTCTCGATCAGGTCCGGCCGGAACTGGCTGGTATAGCCGCCGTGGAAGCCGTAGAAATAATCGAAGCCGACCCCGGTCGCCCAGCGGTCGAAGGGACCGTTCGGCCCGGATTCCCAGCTCGGCACATTATGGTTCTTGCCGAGCCATGCCGTGTCATAGCCATTGGCTTTCAGGATGCGGCCGAGCGTCGCGGCATCGCGCGGCAGGACGCTGTTATAGCCCGGCTCCCCCCGCGCGAAATCCGCGACCCCGCCAAAACCCACCGCATGATGGTTACGTCCCGTCAGCAGCGCCGCCCGGCTGGGCGAGCAGAGGGCGGTGGTGTGGAAATTGGCGTAGCGCACGCCATTGTCCGCCAGCCGGTCCATGGTCGGCGTGGGGATGGCGCCGCCGAAGGTGCTGCCCGAGGCGAAGCCGACATCATCGGTCAGGATGACGATGATATTGGGCGCCCCTTTCGGCGCCACGGGCTGCACGGGAAAGGCGGCGGGGCGCGCGGCGGGAGGTGCCGGGACGCCGGGCGCGGACAGGGCCAGCGCGGC
>JASGGS010000198.1:0-7882 GCA_047602685.1 Sphingobium sp. | reverse complement strand
TCACCGACCCCAGCACCAAATATCGGCCTTTCCCGCAGGTCGACCTGCCCGACCGCCAATGGCCGGGCCGCACCATCACCCGGCCGCCGCGCTGGCTGTCCACCGACATGCGCGACGGCAACCAGGCGCTCATCGACCCGATGGACACGGAAAAGAAGACGCGTTTCTTCGAACTGCTGACCCGCGTCGGCATAAAGGAGATCGAGGTCGGCTTCCCTTCGGCGGGCGCGACCGAGTTCGACTTCATCTCCGGGCTGGTCCGGTCGGGCAGGATTCCCGATGACGTCATCATCCAGGTGCTGACGCAGGCGCGCCGCGACCTGATCGAACGCAGCTTCGAAAGCCTGAAGGGCGCACGCCAGGCGATCGTCCATGTCTATAACGCCGTGTCGCCCGCATGGCGCCGCATCGTCTTCCAGATGGACCGCCCGCAGATCAAGCAGATCGCCATCGACGCCGCGAAGATCATCCGGGACGAGGCGGCGAAGCAGCCGGACACCGACTGGCATTTCGAATATTCGCCGGAGACCTTCTCCACCGCGGAGCTGGATTTCAGCCTGGAATGCTGCGAGGCGGTGATGGATATCCTCCAGCCGACCACGGACAAGCCGCTGATCCTGAACCTGCCCGCGACGGTCGAGGCGGCGACGCCGAACATCTATGCGGACCAGATCGAATGGTTCGGCCGCAATATTCGCGACCGGGACAAGGTGGTCATCTCCCTCCACCCGCATAACGACCGGGGCACCGGCGTGGCGGCGGCGGAACTGGGCCTGATGGCGGGCGCGGACCGGGTGGAAGGCTGCCTGTTCGGCAATGGCGAGCGCACCGGCAATTGCGATATAGTGACCGTGGCGCTGAATATGTACACGCAGGGCGTGTCGCCGGGCCTGGACTTCTCGAACATGGAGGAGATCGTGCAGACGGTGACCTATTGCAACCAGTTGCCCGTCCATCCGCGCCACCCCTATGCGGGCGAACTGGTCTTCACCGCCTTCTCCGGCAGCCACCAGGACGCCATCAAGAAGGGATTCGCGGCGCAGGAAGCGCGCAATGACGAACTGTGGGACGTGCCCTATCTGCCCATTGACCCGGCGGATATCGGCTGCTCCTACGAGGCGGTGATCCGCGTGAACTCGCAGTCCGGCAAGGGCGGCGTCGCCTGGGTGCTTCAGCAGGACAAGGGGTTGAAGCTGCCCAAGCGCATGCAGGCGGATTTCAGCCGCGTCGTTCAGGCCATGGCCGACGACAGCAGCCGCGAACTCCATGCCGCCGACATCTGGGGTGCGTTCCAGGCCTATTATCATCTGGGCGCGGACCAGCCGTACAAGCTGCTCGACTATCAGGAGAGCGGCCCGGCGGGCAATCGCGTCTTCCTGGGCAAGGTCGCCCTGGACGGCGAGGAGCGCACCGTGTCCGGCAAGGGCAACGGCCTCATCTCCTCCGTGCTCGACGCCCTGCGCGAGGGCATGGGCGTGGACCTCAGCGTCGCGGACTATAGCGAGCATGCCATTGGCGAGGGTTCGGACGTGAACGCGGCGGCCTATGTCGAATGCCGCACGGCCGACGGTCAGACCGTCTTCGGCGTCGGCCTCGACACCGATGTTGCAACCGCGTCCGTGCAGGCCATATTGTCGGCGGCGAACGGCCTCGCCGCGCGGAGCCGGTAAGGATCGGAGGGCGCGGGGACACTATCGCCGCGCCCTCTCCGCCATCGCCATGCCAACCTCTGCCGGCATGACGAAAGAGAGACAGGGGCCAGGTCATGCGTATCCACCGGGCGTGGGTCGGGCTCGCCATCACCTTCCTGGCCCTCCTCGTCTCTGCCGGGCTGCGGTCCGCGCCCGGCGTGATGATCCGCCCGCTGGAGCTGAGCCTCGGCTGGGACCGCGCGACCATCTCGCTCAGCGTCGCCATCGGCATCCTCTTCTACGGCCTTACCGGTCCGTTCAGCGCGGCGCTGACGCAGCGCGTCGGTCTGCGCGCCATCATGATCGGCGGCCTGCTCCTCATGTCGGCCGCCACCTTCGCCAGCCGCTGGATGAGCGAGCCGTGGCAGTTCCTCCTCAGTTGGGGTGTCGTGGCGGGCATCGGCTCCGGCGCCGTGGCTCCGGTGCTGGCGGCCAATGTCGTCAACCGCTGGTTCGCGCGGCACAAGGGCCTCGCCATGGGCATATTGAGCGCCAGCACTGCGACGGGCGCGCTTATCTTCCTGCCGCTATTCGCCTGGCTTGCGGGCGACATGGCCTGGCGCCACGTCGCCTTGGCGGTCAGTATCGCGGCCCTCGCCATCATTCCCCTCATTTTCCTCCTGCTGCCCGAAAGCCCGCGCGCGGTCGGCCTCGCCCGGCTGGGCGAGGAGGTGGCGGCGGAAACGGAAACCCCCATCGATCCTCCCACGCTCCGCCCCGGCGCCCTCGCGACCTTGCATAGGGCCGTGGGCGTGCCGATGTTCTGGTTGCTGGCGGGCACCTTCTTCGTCTGCGGCCTCACCACCAATGGCCTCATCGGCACCCATCTGATCGCCTATTGCGGCCATATCGGCATGGCCTCGGTCGTCGCGGCCGGCATGCTGTCGATGATGGGCATGCTCGATATCGTCGGGACGACCGCCTCCGGCTGGCTCACCGACCGCTACGATCCGCGCAAGCTGCTGTGCATCTATTACGGGCTGCGGGGGCTGTCGCTCATCGCCCTGCCCTTTGCCGGATCGGACGCGCGGTCCCTTACCCTGTTCGCGGTCTTCTACGGTCTCGACTGGATCGCGACCGTTGCGCCGACGCTGGCGCTCGCCAATCGCAGCTTCGGCGACCGCATCGCGCCCATCGTCTTCGGCTGGATCATGGTCGCGCATCAACTGGGCGCGGCCACGGCCGCATTCGGCGCGGGGGTGATCCGCAGCGAGACGGGCAGCTATGTCTACGCCTTCATGCTGGCGGGGGCTTTCGGCGTACTGGCGGCCTTCGCCATCCTTTCCATGGCGCGCCCGTCACGCACCATGGCGTCCGCCTGAAGGGCCGATGCAGAAGCGGTGGACGATCTCTCCATCTCCGTCCAGCCTCTCGCTCTCCGCCGCCCCTGCCGCCGCCATCACGCGTGGCCAGAAACGCAGCGCCGGCCCGTTTCCCGCCATCACGCCGATCTCCCACCGGCCCCGGATGCGTTCCGAGCAGGGCGACGGCCGCCGCCAGTCCGATACCCTGCCTGCGGGCGGACGGCATAACATGGAATTCGGCCATGCCATGATCCACGCCTCGCCCCGACGGCGACCAGCGATTGACGAAGGCAAAGCCGACGCGGCTTCCCCCGTTCCGCAGGAACCACGCACAGCGCCCTTCCTCATGCCAATAGCTGTCGAACCATGGATAGGCGGCATCGACCGGGCCGGAACGGGCCAGCTCCGCCAGATAATCGGCCAGCATCGCCCGCAGCGCCGCTTTCCCCGCGACCGGGACCCTCTCCAGCCCCGGCGTCATCGTCAGATTTCGACCTGGCTGCCCAGTTCCACCACGCGGTTGGTGGGCAGGCGGAAGAACTCCATCGCGCTTTCGGCGTTGCGCAGCATCCAGGCGAACACCTTCTCCCGCCAGATGGCCATGCCGGGCCGGGCGGAGGGGAGCAGCGTCTGGCGGGCGAGGAAGAAGCTCGTCTCCATCATCTTGAACGACTGGCCGCAACCCTGCACCTTGGCCAGCGCGGCGGGCACGTCCGCTTCCTCCATGAAGCCATATTTCAGCACCAGCCGGAAGAAGCCGTGGCCCAGATCGTCGATGGCGTACCGCTTCTCCTCCGGCACGACGGGCACGTCGGCGATGTTGACGGTCAGCAGCACCACCCGCTCGTGCAGGACCTTGTTATGCTTGAGATTGTGGAGCAGCGCATGCGGCACGCCGTCGGAGGCGGAGGTCATGAAGATCGCCGTGCCCGCGACCCGCACCGCGCTGTTCGCTGCGGAGGCGACGAAGACCGGGATCGGCATGGCGGATTCGCGCAGGCGATCCTGCATCAGCTTGCGGCCCCGCGCCCAGGTGGTGAGCAGGGTGAAGGCGATGAAGCCGATCAGCAGCGGGAACCAGCCGCCATCGGGCACCTTGGTCAGGTTGGACGCGAAATAGGCGCCGTCGACCAGGTAGAAGACCAGCAATAGCGGCACGGAGACCCAGCGCGGCCATTTCCACAGGTGGAGGAGCAGAACGGTCAGCAGCACATTGTCGATGAACATCGCGCCCGTCACCGCTATGCCATAGGCGGCCGTCAGGTCGGAGGATGTCTGGAAGGTCAGCACCAGCAGGATGACCATCACCATCAGCCCCCAGTTGATGAGGGGGATATAGATCTGCCCTGCGGTGGAGGCGCTGGTATGCGTGATCCGCAGGCGCGGCATGAAGCCGAGTTGGATAGCCTGCTGCGTCACCGAGAAGGCGCCGGAAATGACTGCCTGCGAGGCGATGATCGCGGCCAGCGTGGCGAGCAGCACCAGGGGCAGGCGCAGCGTGTCGGGCGCGAGATTGTAGAAGGGGCTGACGAGCGCGGCGGTGTCGCGCATCAGCAGGGCGCCCTGCCCCATATAGTTGAGGAGCAGCGCGGGCAGCACGAAGAACAGCCATGCCAACCGGATCGGTATGCGGCCGAAATGCCCCATGTCGGCATAGAGCGCCTCCGCCCCCGTCACGGCCAGCACCACCGAGCCGAGTGCCAGGAAGGCCGGCAGGGGCGACTGCGCGAAGAAATGCAGTGCCCAATAAGGGTTCAGCGCATTCAATATATAGGGTGTCTGGAGGATGCTCAGCACGCCCAGCACCGCGATGGTGCTGAAATAGAGAAGCATGATCGGGCCGAAGAAGCGCGCGACCAGATTGGTGCCCGCCCGCTGGATCGAGAAGAGGAAGACCAGGATGCCGAGCGCCACCGGCACCACGATCCCGGCAAAGGCGGAATTGACCACCTCCAGCCCCTCGACCGCGGACAGCACCGACACCGCCGGGGTGATCATGCTGTCGCCGTAGAAAAGCGATGTCGCGAACACGCCGAGCAGGACGATGCCCGTGCTCCATCGGCGCGGGCCGGCGCTGCTGCGGTTGATGAGCGCCAGCAGGGCGAAGCTGCCGCCCTCGCCCTTATTGTCCGCCCGCATGATGATCGACACATATTTCAGCGTCACGACCAGCATCATCGACCAGAACATCAGGCTGATGACGCCCAATATGTGCGCGGCATCGAGCGCCAGCGGATGATGCCCCGCGAAGGTCTCGCGAAAGGCGTAGAGGGGGCTGGTGCCGATGTCGCCGAAGACGATGCCGATGGCGCCGACCGCCAGCTTCAGCAGCGCTTCCTGGCGATGATGGTGCCCGTCAGCCACGGGGTCCTGCCCCGTTGCCGCTCCGTCCGTCGGCACGGCGCCGGAAACGGGTTCAGTCTGGCCAGCGTCATCGCTCATGCATGCCGTTCCGTTCCGACAAAATCGGGGGCGCGCCTAGCATGGCATGTAGGGTGGCGCAACAGGCCACGAAAGCCCGCCGTTCCTATCGGGGACCGGGCATGGCCGTCCCGTCCTGCCGCGCGAGCAGACCGTCAATGGCGGCGATGTTGCTTTCCAGCTCGCCCCGGAAGGGCGTTCCCGCCTTCAGGCTCGACGCCAGTTCGGTCCAGATGGCGCGCGCCGGCTCCAGTTTGCCCGACTGGGCGAGCGCCAGCCCATAGAAGAAGCGCGGGCTTGGCGCGTCCGGCGCCAGGCGCAGCGCCTGCCGGTAGCTATAGTCGGCCGCGGGGGACAGGATACCCTCGCCATGCAGGACGAGCGCATTGCCCAGGCCCACCCACAAATTCGGGTCCTTGGGGTCCAGCGTGACGGCGCGGGCGAGGATATTGGCCGAATCCCGCGTCTTGCCCTGGCGCGCAAGGCCGTCCGACAGGACGAGC
The DNA here is from genome assembly GCA_047602685.1 of Sphingobium sp. GTDB lineage: Bacteria > Pseudomonadota > Alphaproteobacteria > Sphingomonadales > Sphingomonadaceae > Sphingobium. The sequence goes on along the minus strand of JASGGS010000198.1, from coordinate 1,963 downwards.
CATTTGGTCGCCGGACTCACCCGCTCGCCCATGGCGCGGCGGCGATCGGCCAGAGCCTCGTCGAAGCGCACCGTCCGCGAATCAGCGGCCGCGACAGGCTTGCCTTCCAGCGCGGGGCGGCCCTGCCAGGCATAGCCCGCAATGCCGATGAGCAGCGCGGCCGCGACCGGTTCCCAGCCGGCCTTGCCGATCCGTGCGAACAGGGCGATGCCGATGGCGACGAGCAGCGCCAGGCCGCCCGAGATGAACAGGCCCGTCATGCGTCCTTCCTCCGCCGCTTCAGCCGCGTCGCCACCAATGCCCCTCCGCCCGCCAGCAGCAGCAGGGGCGCCGCCCAGAGCGGCCACAGGATCGGATCGGCGCTGGGGGCATAGCTGATCCAGTCGCCATAGCGTTCGATCAGCCATTTGCGGATCGCCTCCGGGTCCTCGCCCGCCTTGATCCGGCTGCGGATCTCGGAACGCAGGTCGCTCGCCATGCTGGCGTTGCTGTCCGCGATCGACTGGCTCTGGCAGGTCACGCAGCGGATGGTCAGCATCAGGTCGTGCGCCTTCTTCTCCAGCGCGGCATCCTCCAGCTGGGTGTCGGCATAGGGCGCGGGCGGCAGCGTGGTCTGCGCCGGCAGCCCGGCGGGTGCGATAAGGAGCAGCGCGGGCAGCAACCGGCGGATCATCGCGCCGCCTCCGCCAGCTTCTGCCGTATCAGCGGGATATCCTCGGCCCGTATGTCGCCGATATGCTGGTATCGGATGACGCCCTTGCCGTCGATCACGAAACTTTCCGGCACGCCCGACGATCCCAGGGACAGCTGGAGCGCGGACCGGGCGTCGAGGCCGATGCGATGATAAGGATTGCCCCAGCGCGTCAGGAAGCGGTCGACATCGCCGCGCGCGTCGCGGATCGCCACGCCCTCTATCTCCACGCCCGCGCGCGCCAGTTCCACCAGTTGGGGCGACTCCGCCGCGCACGGGACGCACCAGCTCGCGAAGATGTTGAGGAGGCGCGGCCGTCCCGTGGCGAGGTCGGCGCGGGACAGGCCCGGCCGGTCGCTCGCCGCAGGAGGCAGGTCGAAATCGGGCAGCGCCTTGCCGACCATGCGGGACCGTATCTGCCCGTCATCGGGTTTCAGCAGTCCCCCCGCGACCAGCCCCAGGAACAGCAGGAACAGCGCCAGCGGCGCCCAGAGCAGCCAGCGCCGCAGCCAGCGCCTCATGCGAACCTCGTCTTCGGCTCGCGGCGGCGGCGCAACCAGCCCCGGCCCACCCGGCCCAATATCGCCAGCACGCCGCCCAGCCCGATCAGGCCGCCACCGGCCCAGATCAGCGTCACGAACGGTTTCCACCAGATGCGCAGCTGCCAGCGCCCGTCATCCAGCGGGTCGCCCAGTACGACATAAAGCTGCCCGTCCCAGCGGGTGAGGAGCGCGGATTCCGTCGTATTCGTCGGCGGCTCGGCAAAGAAGCGCGCCTGCGGCTTCAATTCGCGGGGCGCGCCGCCGCCGCGCGATGCCGCGAAACGGCCTTCCATGGCCGTCCAGTTGGGACCGGCAACGGGCGTCACGCCGGTGAAGGCGATGGTCCAGCCCGCCGTCCGGATCGTCTCGCCGGGGCGGGCGGCGACCAGCTTCTCCGTGCTGAACGCGCTTTCCGACGCCATGCCCGCCACGCTCACCGCGCAGCCGAGATGCGCGATCACCATGCCCCAGGTGAAGAGGGGCGTGCGGCGCAGATTGCGTCCCCACAGCGGCGCCAGGCTGGCCACGCCGACCAGCGCAGCGGCGATGAGGCCGAGCAGCGGCAGGATGCCGATCCGCCCTCCCGCCAGCGCCACCAGCAGCGCCAGCGCCACCGCGCCCGCCAGCAGCGGCACGGCCAGGCGGACGGCGACCGCGCGCAGACTGTCGCGCCGCCAGCGCGTCACCGGCCCCGCCGCCAGCACCACCATCAGCGCCAGCGCCAGCGGCC
>JASGGS010000197.1:0-7890 GCA_047602685.1 Sphingobium sp. | reverse complement strand
AGCGCTCCATGTCGTAGCGGGGCATGTTGACGTGGATCATCTCGACCGCGCAGCAGGCAAGGCCGAAGGTCATCCACCACAGCGAGCCGGTGCGCGCCCACTGGAACAGTTCCTCCGTCGAGGTGACGAGGAAACCCTTGTCGTTGACCTCTCCGGTCAGCGCGTTGAAAAATTCGGCATCCGGCGGAGTCCCGACCGCCGGAGCACCCAGGGTGCCAGGCCGTTCAAGTTCTACTCCCAATCGAGTGCTCCCTTCTTCCACGCATAGATGAGGCCGATGACAAGCTCCAGGATGAAGCCCATCATGGTCAGCCAGCCCGCCCAGCCGATCTCCTTCAGGCTCACGGCCCAGGGAAAGAGGAATGCGGCCTCCAGGTCGAAAATGATGAACAGGATGGCGACGAGGTAGAAGCGCACGTCGAACTGGCTGCGCGGGTCCTCGAACGCCGGAAAGCCGCATTCATATTCCTTCAGCTTCTCCGGATCGGGCTTGTGCGATCCGGTGAGCCGGCCGACGGCCATGGGCAGGAACACGAACGCGCTGGACAGCAGCAGGGCGATGACCAGGAACAGGAGAATCGGCAGATATTGCGACAAATCCGGCAAGGCGCGTCCCCAATGCGGTGCTGTGCTTACCCGGGCGCTTTAGGACTGCTGCATCTGCGAAGCAAGGGGGCGAAACACTGAGAATCGCTCGCAAAAACGCGGGTTTTGGCGGATTGCGGAAGACATGGCTCAAACATGGCGGGAACATGTACCCGCCATGCCGAAACATGGCTCAAATCCACTTTTTGGGTAGGGAAGCCTGTGATCTTCGCAATAAGCGACTCACGTGATTTCGTACCGGATGGACTCATCCGGCGGCTCGGAAATCACGGCAAGCAAAGGAATGTCCGGACTTGCTCCGGTTCAAACGGAACCGGAACAAGTTCAGCGCAGGGCGCCGGCGACGATCTTGTGCAGCTTGCTGTGCAGGCCGTCGTTCGCGGCCAGCACTTCGGCGCGCTCCATGGGCTGGTCTCCGCCCCGGAAATCGGTCACGAAGCCGCCAGCTTCGCGAACCAGCAATATGCCCGCCGCGACGTCCCACGGCTTCAGCCCGCTTTCCCAAAAACCGTCATAACGGCCCGCCGCCACATGGGCGAGATCGAGGGCCGCCGCGCCGAAGCGCCTTATGCCCGCGACCGAGGGCGCGACCGCGCCGAAGATGCGGGTCCACTGGCCCATGTCGCCATGGCCGTGAAAGGGAATGCCCGTCGCGATCAGCGCCTCCGTCAGGTCGCGCCGCGCCGAGACGCGGAGGCGACGGTCGTGCAGCCACGCACCCCGGCTTTTCTCCGCCCAGTAGCTCTCGTCGGTCAGCGGCTGGTAGATGAGGCCGGTGGTGACCTCGCCCCAGCCCTTGCCGTCGCGGCGCGGTTCCTGCACGGCGATGGAGATCGCGAAATGCGGTATGCCGTGGATGAAATTGCTCGTCCCGTCGAGCGGATCGATGATCCAGCGCGGCTTCAGCGGATCGCCTGCTATCTCCCCGCCTTCTTCCAGCAGGAAGCCCCAGTCGGGCCGCGCCTTGCGCAGTTCCTCCACCAATGTCTGCTCCGCCCGCTTGTCGGCGAGGCTGACGAAATCGGCCGGCCCCTTGCGGCTGACCTGGAGATGCTCCACCTCGCCAAAGTCGCGGCGCAGGCGTGGCGCGGTCTTGCGAGCCGCGCGTTCGATGACGGTCAGAAGGCCGGAATGCGATACCATAGGAATCTCCCTCCCTCCCTGTGAGAGGGAGGGGCAATATTATGTCAGTCGGCCTTGCGCAGATAGGAGCGCTCGTACACGTCCACCACGATGCGGGTGCCGCTCTCGATATGGGGCGGCACCATGACGCGCACGCCATTGTCGAGGATCGCGGGCTTGTAGCTGGAGGAGGCGGTCTGCCCCTTCACCACCGCATCGGCCTCGACGATGGTCGCCTCGACCTGCTCCGGCAGCTGGACGGAGATCGGGCGCTCGTCCCAGAGTTCGAGAACCACGTCCATGCCGTCCTGAAGGAACTCCGCCGCATCGCCGAGCAGGTCCCGGTCGAGGTTGATCTGCTCGTACGTATCCTTGTCCATGAACACCAGGCTGTCGCCCTCGGCATAGAGATACTGGAAATCCTTGGTGTCCAGGCGGACCTTCTCCACCGTGTCGGCGGAGCGGAAGCGGACATTGGTCTTGCGGCCGTCGATCAGGTTCTTCATCTCGACCTGCATGAAGGCCCCGCCCTTGCCCGGCTGGGTATGCTGGGTCTTGGCAACCTTCCAGATGCCGTTTTCATATTCGAGGATGTTGCCGGGACGAATGTCCACGCCGCTGATCTTTGCCATGGAACGGGCCTGCCTGTGTCTGAAGAATGTGGAAAGAGCCGGTGGCGGCCCTTAGCGGCTCCACCGCGCGGAGGCAAGTGCTGGCCAGATACGGGACAACTCCGCCAGAACGGGCGGAACGCGCCATTGATGCCCGGAAAGGGACGTGAAATGGTGAATCCCGCATGCACCCTTTTTCACCATCCCTCCATCGCCGCCTCCGCCTAGCCCTGCTGATCGCGGGACTTTTCGCCCTGCCCGCAACCGCGCAGGCGCTCACCGAAGCCAGTGCCCTGAAGGTCGGGCAGTTTCTCTGGGAGAATGATGGCGGCCCGGTCTCCGGCGATCTGTCCATCGTCGTCAGCATCTCGCAACAGCGCCTCTACGTCTATCGGGGCGATCGCCTGATCGGCATGAGCACCGCATCCACGGGGATGCGCGGCCACGCGACGCCGCTGGGTGACTTCACCATCCTCCAGAAGCGCCAGTGGCACCGTTCCAATCTCTACTCGAACGCGCCCATGCCCTACATGCAGCGGCTGACCTGGACGGGTATCGCGATTCATGCGGGCCACCTGCCCGGCTATCCCGCTTCCCATGGCTGCATCCGCCTGCCGGCCGCCTTTGCCCGGCAGCTCTTCTCGATCACGTCCCTCGGCGTGCCGGTGACGATCGTGGATGCGCATCGAAAGCCGTTGGTGAAGCTGCAATTCGCGGATATCGAATGGCTGGCGGGCGATGACAGCCTGACCGCCCCGCCGCTTCGGCGGAGCGAATGGCTGGTGGAAGGGGCGCGTATGCCGGACCCGGCTCCGGCGCGTGGACCGCATTGGGCCAGCCAACCGGAAATCGAGGCCGTCCGGTCGGGCCGTGCGAAGCCGCGGCTCGATTTCGAGCCGTTGCCGGAATAGCCTATTCGCTCTTCAGCGCGCTCTCAAAGGCCGCGACGCCTGCCAGCGGTCCCTCGGCATGGTTCCAGACGGCACCGCTCACTGCCAGGAAGTCGGCGCCAGCCTTCACCAATGGCGCGGCATTGGCGGCGCTGATGCCGCCGATCGCGACACAGGGCAGTTCGAACAAGGTCGTCCACCATGACAGGATGGACGGGTCGGGACGATGCCTGGTTTCCTTGGTCGTCGTCGGATAGAAAGCTCCGAAGGCAACATAATCGGCTCCGGCCTCTCCTGCCTCCATGGCGAGGTGGCGGCTGTCATGGCAGGTCACGCCAATCTGCGCGTCGCGGCCCAATATCCGCCGCGCCTCGCGCGGATCGCCATCCCCCTGCCCCAGATGCACGCCGTCCGCGCCAAGGCGCCTTGCCAGCGCAATATTGTCATTGACGATGAAGGCGACATCCCTGTCCGCGCACAGCGCCTGTAGAGGCTCGGCCGCGCGAGCAATATCATGCTCGTCCAGTCCCTTCAGCCGAAGCTGGAAGGCCGCGACCGGGCCGCCGTCTAATGCGGCCCGGAGGCGCTCCGCGAAATCCGCCCCGATTTCCGGCGGGGATATCAGGTAGAGCTGGCACGGATCACGGCTCTCATCCCGCTCGAACCGGTCGGCAAAACCGGGGTCCAGCGGCTCCATCGCGTCATTATCCATGCCAGCATTCACCATCCGCGCTCAGCCCAGCGCCTTCTCGATGGCGCCAACCAGTGCCGGATCGTCGGGCGTCACCTGCGGCGAGAAGCGGCCAACGACATTGCCTTCCCGGTCGACAAGGAACTTCTCGAAGTTCCAAAGCACTTCGGGGTCCTCCGTGGCGTCGATGCCATAGCCCTTGAGGCGATCACGCCAGACCTGTGCGTCACCGACCTTCTCCGGCACTGCGGCGGTCAACGCGGCATAGAGGGGATGCTTGTCCGGGCCGGTGGCGACCAGCTTCTCGAACAGCGGGAAATCCACCCCGTAATTGGTGGTGCAGAAGGTCTCGATCTCCTCGTTGCTGCCAGGCTCCTGCTCCTTGAAGTCATTGGCCGGGAAACCCAGGACGACGAGGCCGCGATCCTGATAATCCTTGTAGAGCTTCTCAAGCCCTTCATATTGAGGCGTCAGGCCGCATTTGGAAGCGACGTTCACGACCAGCAGGACCTTGCCTGCATAATCGGCGAGGCTTGCGTCAGCGCCCCGAATGGTCTTGAGGGGAATTTCCTGAATCGCGGTCATCGGATGCTCTCCCGTAAATGGTCCGGGGGTCATAGCGGCGGTGGCGGGAAAACAAAAGCGGGCGGAACGAATGGCTGCATTTCCGCGTCGAGCGGCATGGCCCTTTGGCTCGGCACTTGGAGGACGAATGAACCGCGCTTTCCCTTTCCTGATGATGGCGGCCCTGCTGGGCGGTTGCGCCGCGCATCAGGCCCGCATCTGCGAGCGCGAAGGACCGGTGCATCTGGGCGAGACCGCCTATGTCGATGGCCCATCGGTCAGGCCGGACAAGCTGCTGGAGGATAGTCGCTGCCCCATCGGGCTGCAGTGCGTTCAGGCAGGCCAGGTACGGATCGCAGCGACGGTTATCGGGGGAAGCGGGAAAGAAGACGTCGAATTGACGCTCGGCAAGCCATTGCAGGTTGCGGACGGGACCATAACCTTATTGTCCGTCCTGCCGCAGAAGCGCGCCGATCAGCAGATCGGACCGGCAAGCTATCGCTTCACCTTCAGTTTCAAGGGCGGTCTGTAAAAAGAAAAGGGCCGGAACGACCCGGCCCTTTCCGATTTGCTTCCGATGCCGATCAGGCGGCGACGGGCGTCTTCGTCGTGGAAGCGGCATGAATTTCATTGATCGCCGCGCCCAGGGTCGCGTCGAATTCCGCGTCGCTGAGCTGGTGACGCAGGTCTTCAAGCAACGCGCGGCTGAAGCTGGCGATCACACCGCGATTCTTGGCCAGTTCGATGCACGCGTCGGAGCGGCTGTAACCGCCGGACAGGGCAACCACGCGCAGAACGCGCGGATGGTCGACCAGCGCGTCGAACAGACCCGCCTTGGCAGGCAGGGAGAGCTTCAGCAGAACCCGGTCGTCGCCGGGCAGGGCATCCAGGGCCTTGATGAGTTCGTCGAGAAGAATCTGGTCCGCCTCGGCGCGCTCGGCGCTCTTGATGTTCACTTCAGGCTCGATGATGGGAACCAGGCCGTGGGCCAGAACCTGCTGGGCCAGTTCGAACTGCTGCTTTACCACAGCCGCGATGCCATCGGCATTGGCGAGGTTGATGACCGAGCGCTCCTTGGTTCCGAACACGCCCAGCGCCTTGGAACGGGAAAGCAGTTCGTCGAGGCCCGGAATGGGCTTGAGAAGCTGAACGCCGTTCGCTTCATCCTCCAGACCCTTGTCGATCTTGATGAAGGGGACAACCCCCTTCTCGGCCAGCACGGCGGGCACGGGCTTGCCGTCGATCTGCCCGTCCATGGTGCGCTCGAACAGGATCGCGCCGAGAACCTTGCCGCTGGCGAAGCTGGGGGCCGTGATGATGCGCGAACGCATCTGGTGGATGAGGCCGAACATCTCTTCCTCATTGGACCAGGCGCCTTCCTCGATGCCATAGCCCTTCAGTGCCTTGGGCGTGGAACCACCGCTCTGATCCAGCGCAGCGATGAAGCCCTCACCCTCGGCAATCTTCTGGCGCATGTCGAAGCTCATTAGCCTAGTTCTCCCGTCTCTCGATTAGCTGTTGACTATCAGCCGCCGCATCCTCCCTCCCCGGAATTTGCTGCGGCGCACACTATTCCCAGCCTAGCCTTTCCGCAAGGCAGGCTCAACCGTGGTAACTACTCATCTTGTCCGGATGGCCGGGCCGTTGATCCGGATCATCCCGATCTCGTACGGATCGGTTCAGGCGCCAAGAGCCTTGACGCCAGGCAGTTCCTTGCCTTCCATCCATTCGAGGAATGCGCCGCCGGCAGTCGAGATGAACGAGAAGTCGTCGGACACGCCCGCCTGATTGAGCGCGGCGACGGTATCACCGCCGCCCGCGACGGACACGAGCGCCCCTTCCTTGGTCAAGGCAGCGGCCGTACGGGCAAGGCTGACCGTCGCCGCATCGAAGGGCGCGATCTCGAATGCGCCCAGCGGACCGTTCCACACGAGCGTCTTGCACGTTTTGAGCGCATCGCCCAGCGCCTCCACCGCTGCGGGGCCGACATCGAGGATCATCTCATCGGCCGCCACTTCATGCACGTTCGCGGTGCGCAGGCTCGGCGGGTTGGCCGCGAATTCCTTCGCCACGACGACATCATAGGGAAGATGGATCGTGCAGCCCGCGGCATCGGCACGGTCGAGGATTCCGCGCGCCGTGTCGGCGAGATCATGTTCGCACAGCGACTTGCCAACATTCACCCCGCGTGCCGCGAGGAAGGTGTTGGCCATGCCGCCGCCGATGATGAGATGATCGACCTTCGCGACGAGGTTGTTGAGCACGTCGAGCTTCGTCGAAACCTTGGCGCCACCGACGACGGCCGCGACCGGCTTCATCGGATTGCCGAGGGCGGATTCCAGTGCGTCCAGCTCCTTTTCCATGCTGCGACCGGCAAAGGCGGGCAGCTTGTGCGCCAGTCCCTCGGTCGATGCATGAGCGCGGTGCGCGGCGGAAAAGGCGTCGTTGACATACAGGTCGCCATTGGCGGCGATCGCATCGACCAGGGCGGGATCGTTCTTCTCTTCCCCGGCGTGAAAGCGGGTATTCTCCAGGATCGCGATGTCCCCCCCGCGCATCACGGCGATACCCGCCTTGGCCACCTCGCCCGCGCAGTCGGGAATGAACTGCACCTGCCGGCCCAGCACCTTCGCCAGCGCCTGGCTGACGAGGCTCAACGACTGGTCGGGCGACTTCTGTCCCTTGGGGCGGCCGAAATGGGCGAGGACACATACCTTCGCCCCGCGATCGGCCAATTCCAGCAAGGTGGGTGCGGCGGCACGCAGGCGGGTGTCGTCGCTGACCGACCCGCCCTGCATCGGCACGTTCAGATCCTCGCGCACCAGCACCACCTTGTTCGTGATGTCACCCATGTCATCGAGCGTCTTGAACGGCTTTGCCATGATATCCCCTGTACTGCCCATGTGGCTATATCTTGCTGTTGAAAACCCCGCCGGAAGGGTCCGGCGGGGTTTCGAATGTCCGGGTCAGAGGAATTTTGCCACGACCCCGGTGGTGTCGATCATGCGGTTCGAGAAACCCCACTCATTATCGTACCAGCTCAGCACGCGCACGAGCTTGCCGTCGATGACCGCGGTCTCCAGGCTGTCAACGGTCGAGCTGCGCGGATCGCCATTATAGTCGATCGACACCAGCGGCTCATCCGAATAGCCGAGGACGCCCTTCAGAGGACCGCTCTCCGAGGCTGCCTTCAGCAGGCCGTTTACTTCGTCGATCGTGGTTTCGCGCTTGGCGATGAACTTGAGATCGACGACCGAGACATTCGGGGTCGGCACGCGGACCGACGAACCGTCCAGCTTGCCCTTCAGCTCCGGCAGAACCTCGCCCACGGCGCGGGCGGCACCGGTGGTCGTCGGGATCATCGACAGGGCGGCGGCGCGGGCGCGGCGCATGTCCTTGTGCAGCT